>NZ_JBEGCI010000019.1:0-61336 GCF_040196315.1 Halomonas pelophila | reverse complement strand
CCACATCCTTTCCAGCACCTCGCGCTTGAACGCTGGGCTGTAGTGACGGCGTGTCTGGCGCAATCCTGCAGGACCATGCTGCCGGTACTGCTCCACCCATCGCCTAACCATGGAATAGTCCAGACTAAAGTGGTGGGCGACCACTTCTAGGCCGGCATCCCCATCCAGGTATTGCTGCACCACTTGCAACTTAAACTGGTCGCTGTACTGGTTCCTCATAGAAACACCCCGAAGGTTGGATTGGGTGTCCAACTTTCGGGGGGCAGTTCAATGGCCGGGCGCTGTCGTCTCGGGGGCCGTGCCCCGGGTCAGTCGTCGTCCTCGGGCAGTGGCGCCAGGTGCCGGCTCAGGGCCAGCACGTCGCTGGGCTCATCGCCCGGATCGAAGCTGACTCGCGCCACGGCGCTGTCGCCAAGCGCCGGCCAGGCCGTGCGCAGTTCGTCGGCCGTCACCGTCAGGACTCGCTCGGCCAGGCGCCGGTGGCGGTCGAAGTCGGTGTCATCGTTGGCCAGCGCGCGCCATAGGCGATTGGTGCGCCCGGAGAGGCTGGTATCGCGCTGCATCAGGGCGTCGTGCACCGCCTGCCGATAGGGCGCCAGCTCGTCATCGTCGAGCGCCCCGAGGCGCTGGGCGAAGTCGTCCAGGAAGGTGTCGATATGGCCCTGGATCGCCTCGCTGTCGGTATCGGGGGACTGCACCAGCAAGCTGATGCCGGGAGCATCGAGCATGGGGGAGTAGCCGGCATTGACCACGTAGCCCAGCTGCTGCTCGGTGCGCAGGCGCTGGTAGAACGGGGTCTCCAGCAGCTGGCCGAGCACCGCCAGGCGGGCCTGGCTCTGCAGCGAGCGATCCGGCCCCTGCAGGTAGCGCAGCACCAGCGAATCCTCTCGGGTGGTGGTCGGGATGAGCTCGGGGAGATCCTCCGCCTGCAGCGGGGTGAGGTCGGGAATGGCCTCGGTGGTCAGGGTCGGTGCGAGCGCCTCGGCCACCTGCCGGGCCTCGCGGCCGGCAAGCTCGCTCGTCAGGTTGCCCACCGCCATCGCCTCCAGGTGCAGCTCGGCGAGAAAGCGCTCGCGGAAGTCGCGCAGATCGGCGGCCTTAAGGTCGCGGCTCGCCTGCAGCAGCGCCTCGGTGGGCCACTGCGGGCGCACCAGCGCCTCGGACAGGGTGCGGTGAGCCTGGCGGTAGAGCGCATCCTGCGGGGCGTTGCGCCACTCGCGCTGGAGACGATAGCGCACTCGCTCGAAGGTCGCTTCGTCGATCGTCGCGTCCTCGAGCTGGCGGACGACCCGTGCGATCAGGCGGTCCTGGCGATCCCGCCAGCCGGAGAACGACAGGGTGATGCCGCGGGCGTGGGCGTAGGCCTCGAAGCGGTGGCCGGCCAGGCGTGCCGGATAGAGCGTCTCGTTGAGGCTGTCGACGAGCCAGCCGGCGAGCAGCCGGGAGAGCGCCGCCTCGCGGGCCTCGCGGCTTGCCGCGGGGTGCTGGAGGCTGAAGCGCCACTCCACCTGGGGGGTGTCGAAGGTGGCGTCCGCCATGTGCCAGAAGTCGAAACCCGCCTCGTCGATGGCCAGACTCGGCACCTCGTCCTGGTCCTCGATCAGCGCGAGGTCGGCGGCGATATAGGGGTTGGGCTCGGGCAGGGCGATGCCGGGCAATGGCTCGCCCGAGTCGTCCATGGCGACCTCGCGCCAGGGGGTGTCGAACCAGGGCGAGACGGCGTCGCCCTCGACCTCCGGGCCGCTGTAGAGGCGCAGCAGCCGGTCGGGGCGCAGGCCGTCGAGCCACTGCGCGATCAGCTCGCGATCGAAGCCGTCGTAGCGGTAGGGCGCGACGTTGACGTCCTCCAGCGGGTAGCGCGAGAGGTTCATGGCCAGGCGGATGGCGTCGCCCTGGGGCGCGCCGTGCTGCTGGAAGCGAAACTGCTGGTCGGCCAGGCGCGCCTGCTCCTCATAGCGCCACGCCTCGAGGCCGTCTTCGCGGATGCCCTCGATGGCGGCGAACAGGCTCGCCTGGACGCTGGGCAGCGCCTCGGCACCCTCCGGGGTCAGGCTGATGTCCACGGCGAACAGCGCATGGCGGCCATCGCCCCGGGTCACCCCGGCGGAGAGGCCGTCGGCCCAGCCCGCTCCACGCAGCGCCGCGAGCAGGCTGCCCTCTCCCTCATGGCCGAGCAGGTGAGCCAGGTAGTCGGCTGGCTTGTGACGATAGGCGGTTTCGGGGTCGGGCACCGGAAACAGGAAGCTGACTCGCTGGCTGTCGCGTTCCGACTGGAGCTGCACGGCTTGCGGCAGGTTCTGCGCCTCGACCAGCGGGGCCTCGATGCTCGGCCGGGCGAGGTCGCGGTCGGGCACGCCGGCGAAGCGCTCGGTGACCATGGCCTCGAGCTCGTCGAGGGGCTGGGGCGCGACCACCGCCAGGTGCATGACGTTGGCGTCGTAGTGCGCCTCGTAGAAATCGATCACGCGCTCGCGCAGGCTCGGCTCCCCCGCCGGCCGGTCGGCCAGGGTCTCGCGGCTGCCCACCGAGAAGCCCGTGGTGGGGTGCGCGGGGTTGAGCAGCTGGTCGAGCACGTCCTGGGCGCGGCGGCCGTCGTCGTGCAGGCGAGCCTGATATTCGGAGTGCACCACGTTGCGCTCGCTCTCCAGGCGCTCGGCATTGAACAGCGGCGCCACGAAGAAGCGGCTGAAGCGATCCAGGGCGCCGGCCAGGGCGCCGGGCTCGATATCGAAGAAGTAGTTGGTGTCGTGGGGCGCGGTGAAGGCGTTGTGGCTGCCGCCGTGGCGGGTCAGGTAACCCTGGTAGGCCTCGGGCTCGGGATAGTCGTCGGTGCCGAGGAACAGCATGTGCTCGAGGAAGTGGGCGAGGCCGGCGAGATCCTCGGGGTCCTGGGCGCTGCCCACGTCGACGTTCAGCGAGGCGGCGGCCTTGTCGGCCTCCGGGTCGTTGACCAGCAGCACGCTCAGCCCGTTGTCGAGGGTCAGGGCGCGGTAGTTGCGGTCGTCGTGGGGGCTGACCTTGGGCGAAACACTGGCGTGAACGGCGTCGGCGCGGGCGGTCAGGCCCGTCAGCAGGGTCGCGGCAACGGCCAGCCAGGCGATATGACGGCCCGGGTGGCGGCAAGAAGCAGGCAAGGCGTGGATCATCATCGCTCCTGTGGGACGGGATGGCGCAGCATGGGGCCGGTGGGGTGGGCGCAGGTCGGCTCCTGGCAGGCGGGGTCGTTGACCTTTCTTGATACCGCAAAAGCGCCCAGAAGTTCCCCAGGGGCGGGTCCGAGCAGGGCCTGGGCCTCCTCCGGCGACGTCTGTGGATCGAGCCAGCGCGCGGCCCGGTCGGGCGCGATCACCGCCGGCAAGCGGTCGGTGATCGGTGCCAGCAGGGCGTTGGTCGGCACCGTGATCAGTGCCATGGAGTCGTGGTGCTGGCTGAGGCTGGTGTGAAAGCGACACCAGATCCCGGCCAGCAGCAAGGGGCCGCGGTCGACGCGGGTAATCAGGAAGGGCTGCTTGAAGCGCGGCTGGGGCTTCCAGGCATAGACGCCGGTGACCGGCACCAGGCAGCGCCGGGCGCCGAAGGCCTCGCGAAACATGGGGCGCGTCTGCAGCGCCTCGGCCCGGGCGCAGTGGGGCGCATGGTCGAGCACCTTGAGCCAGGGGGGCGTCAGCCCCCAGAAGGCCGTCGCCAGCCGTGGCCGCCCGGCGTCCAGGCGGATCATCGACAGGGGGCGGCGTGGCGCCAGGTTGGGGCCGGTGATCAGGGCGGTTTCGGCGACCAGATCGGGCAGCAGGCGCTCGAGGTCGAGCGGGGCGATGTGCAGTCGGCCGGCCATGGGGACTCCGAGTGGATGGAGCGTCAGGGTAACCAAGTCCATCGGCGGAGAAAAGCCGCGAACGCGGCGCGATCCGGCCGCGGCTTGCATCGTGAATGGACGCGGATATCCTGTCGAAAACAGTGTTCGATGAGAGTATCCTTGTCGTCCGACGCGCGCTGCGCGCCACCACTCCGCGAGGATCCCGATGGCTCGTCCCAGACAGCATGCCCCCGAGGCGCTCCATGCCCACGTCATGGACGCCTGCGATGCCTGGCTAAAGCAGCATCCGGTCCACACGCTGTCGCTGCGGGCGCTCGCGCGCGAGGTCGGCTGTGCGCCCAGCACGCTGCTCAAGCTCTATGGCAGCTTCAGCAACCTGCTGCAGCACGTCAACGTCGAGACCCTGGCCCGGCTGCGCGAGGTGATCGAGCCGCTGCTCGCCGATGCCGTGCCCGAGCAGCGCCTCAAGGCCCTGGCGCGGGCCTACTGGCAGTTCGCCCGCCAGGATCCCCATCGCTGGCAGCTGCTCTTCGACTACCCACTGGCCCAGGAGGGCGAGCTGGATCAACGTCAGAACGCGATGATCGAGGGGCTGTTCCTGCGCGTGGAGGCGACCCTCAAGGAGTACCAGCCGTCGCTGGATGACCTGGAGGCCTGGCGGCTGAGTCGAACGCTGTGGGGCAGCGTGCACGGCCTGGTCCAGCTGGGCCTCAACGAGCGCCTCGGCTACTGGCAAGGCGAACCGCTGGAGGTGGGCGAGCTGCTCGACCAGCTGCTCTCGACCATCTTGGCCGGCCTCAGGCGCGCGCCAGGCGCACCGTGATGTCGCCGCTGCTGTGGGGGGCGACGGGGCTGGTGATGGCCGCGGGCGGCTGGCGGCTGGCCAGTGCTCCGCGACCCTTCCTGCGGCGTACGCTCTTCCTGCTGCTCCACCTGGCCTACCGGCTTCGCTTTCGCGGTCGCGGGCGCATTCCCGCGAGCGGTCCCGCCATCGTCGTCTGCAACCACGTCAGCTTCATGGACGCCCTGGTGGTAGGCGTGGCCAGTCCCCGGCCGCTGCGCTTCCTGATGGACAAGCCGATCTTCGATTCGCCCTGGCTCAACTGGCTGTTTCGCCGGGTGGGGGCCATTCCCGTGGACGCCGATCGGCGTGATCCGGGCAGCGTGCGCCAGGCGCTGGCCGAGGTCAGTCGGGCGCTGCGTCAGGGCGAGGTGGTGATGGTGTTTCCCGAGGGGCGCCTGACCCCGGACGGGGAGATACAGCCCTTTCGCCGTGGCCTCGAGCTGATCCTTGCTCGCGATGCGGTGCCGGTGATCCCCGCCGGGCTGGCCGGCCTGTGGGGCTCCTGGACCTCGCACCAGGGGGGCAGGGCGCTGACTCGGCCGCCACGGCGCGTTCGCGCCCGGGTGGCGCTCTACTTCGGCGAGGCCATGCCGCCCGGCGAGGCGAGCCGACAGCGCGTCGCCGAGCGGGTGCACGCCCTCAAGGCCGAGGCCGACGGCTGGGCCGAGCCCGGTGCGGGCCGCGACTAGGCTGCACGGGTCTTATCTTGGAGCTGGATGACGGGCCTCAAGCGACCCGCGCGGCGCGGCGTACCGGCTGCCAGCAGCGGGCGGCGGTGATCAGGTTGTCGCGCACCTCGAGGATCTCCATGTGCACGTTGCCGATCTGCAGGCAGACCGGACCGTCGGGGAAGGACTCCAGGTGCTCGAGGATCACGCCGTTAAGGGTCTTGGGACCGTCGGTCGGCAGCTGCCAGCCCAGCGCCTTGTTGATGTCGCGGATGTTGGCGGTGCCGTCGATCAGGTGGCTGCCGTCCTCCTGCGGGTGGATCTCCTGGTCGAGGCCCGCCACGTCGGTGGTGAACTCGCCGACGATCTCCTCGAGGATGTCCTCCAGGGTCACCAGGCCCTCCACGTCGCCGTACTCGTCCACCACGATGCCGATGCGCCGCTTCTGCTTCTGGAAGTTGAGCAGCTGGGTATGCAGTGGGGTGGACTCGGGAATGAAGTAGGGTTCCCGCGCCTCCTGGACGATGGCCGCCTTGGACACGTCGCCGCGGGAGAGGAAGCGCGCCGCGTTGCGCAGGTGGAGCATGCCGATGATGTTGTTGATGTCACCCTTGTAGACCGGTACCCGGGTGTGCTGGCTGGTGCGGATCTGGGCCAGGATATCTTCCAGGTCGTCGTCCAGGTCGAGGCCCATCACCTCGTGGCGCGGCACCATGATGTCGTTCACGGTGACGTTCTCCAGGTCGAGGATCGACAGCAGCATCGACTGGTGGCGGCGAGGGATCAGCGTGCCGGCCTCGTGCACCACGGTGCGCAGCTCGTCGCGGGTCAGGTGGTCGGCGCCGCCGTCGATGCTCTTCACGCCCATCAGGCGCAGCAGGCCGTTGGAAATCGCATTGACCAGCCAGACCAGCGGGTAGAGCAGCTTGAGCAGCGGCTCCAGGGCCAGCGAGGCGGGGTAGGCAATGCGCTCGGGCTTGATCGCCGCGTAGGTCTTGGGCGTGACCTCGGCGAAGATCAGGATGGTGATGGTCAGCAGCGCGGTGGCAACGGCCGGGCCGGTCACCTCGCCGAAGAAGTGGATGGCGATGATGGTGGCGATGGAGGCCGCGAGGTTGTTGACGAAGTTGTTGCCGATCAGGATCACGCCGATCAGCCGATCCGGCCGCGCGAGCAGGCGCATGACCCGCTGGGCACGCGTATCGCCGCTGCTCGCCTGATGGCTCAGGCGGTAGCGGTTGATCGACATCATTCCGGTCTCGGAACTGGAGAAGAAGGCGGACAGGCAGACGAGCAGGAACAGCAGGCCGAACAGCAGTCCCAGCGGGAAGTCGTCACTCAATGTCGAAGGATCCTCAAAGGCGTATCAGGCTCGAGTTGTAGGGGGTCGGTCGGCGGGTGTCAAGGCGGGTGCCGGTCTCAGCCGCGGTCGAGCACGATCTCCAGCACGAACTTGCTGCCGAAGTAGGCCAGCAGCAGCACCAGGCAGCCGCCCAGCGTCCAGCGCACCGCGCGCATGCCGCGCCAGCCCAGCCGGTGGTGGCTGAACAGCAGGGTGGCGAAGATCACCCAGGCGGCCAGCGAGAGGATCGACTTATGGGCCAGGTGCTGGGCGAACATGTCGTCGACGAACAGGAAGCCGCTGACGATCGACAGGGTCAGCAGGATCATGCCGGCCCAGATCATCTCGAAGAGGATCCGCTCCATGGTGGTCAGCGGGGGCAGCGACTGGACGACGCCGCGGATGTGGTGGTGGCGCAGCGCCTGGTTCTGGATGCCCAGCAGCACCGCCTGAACGGCGGCGATCGCCAGCAGGGCGAAGGCCAGGGCGCTGCTCAACGCGTGCAGAGCGATGCCCGGCGTCATGCCGGTGGCGCGCTCCGGGCTCGGCAGTCCGGCCGCCAGCAGCAGGCTCAGGCCGGCCAGCGGCAGCAGTCCGGTAGCGATGTTGAGCACCGGCTTGAAGAGGCTGACCAGCAGCAGCACCAGCACGGCGAGCGCGCCGACCAGCACCGCGCTGGTCGAGAGGCCGGGCAGCAGGGAGTCGCCCCGGGCCAGCAGCGTGGCGGCCAGCGGCAGGTGGCAGAGCAGTCCGAACAGGGCCAGGGCGCGCACCAGCATGTCGCGCGGTGGTACACGCCGGGCCAGGGCGAGGCCCTGCCAAGAGGCGGCCCCCAGATAGAAGAGGAAGGCCATGACGGCAAGTGATAGCGGCTGCATCGATCGCTGTCCGTGCGCCTTCGCCAGCGCCTGAGCTTATGAAATGGTGTTGCTACTATACCGAATCCCCGCGGCGGCGCACAGCACGGCGGCGCCCCTTGGGGGCAGCGAATGCCGGTCATGCATGGAGACTGCCGGCCAGGGCGCGTATAATTTTCGACCATTGCAGGGAGCCCCGGCCGATGCCGGAGCGGTTTCCCCGGCCATCGTGATTGGAGAGGCCCCATGTTCCAGAATCTCAGCGAGCGTCTGTCCCAGACGCTCAAGTCCATCAAGGGTCAGGCCCGCCTGACCGAGGACAACGTCAAGGACACCCTGCGCGAGGTGCGTCGAGCCCTGCTCGAGGCGGACGTCGCGCTGCCGGTGGTCAAGGAGTTCATCGACCGGGTGCGCGAGCGCGCCGTGGGTCAGGAAGTCTCCCAGAGCCTTTCCCCGGGACAGCAGTTCGTCAAGATCGTCCAGCAGGAGCTCGAGGCGATCATGGGCGAGGCCAACGAGGGGCTGACCCTCAAGGGCTCGCCGGCCGTGGTGCTGATGGCCGGCCTGCAGGGCGCGGGCAAGACCACCTCGGTGGCCAAGCTGGCGCGCTACCTGCGCGAGCGCGAGAAGAAGAAGGTGCTCGTCGTCTCGGCCGACGTCTATCGTCCGGCGGCCATCGATCAGCTCGAGACCCTGGCCCGCGAGGTCGAGGTCGACTTCTTCCCGTCGCGCAGCGATCAGCAGCCGGTGGCCATCGCCGAGGCGGCGATCAAGCACGCCAAGATCCAGTTCCACGACGTGGTGCTGGTCGATACCGCCGGTCGCCTGGCCATCGACGAGGCGATGATGGCCGAGATCCAGGCGCTGCATAAGGCAGTGGTGCCCGACGAGACGCTGTTCGTCGTCGATGCCATGACCGGCCAGGACGCTGCCAACACCGCCAAGGCCTTCCATGAGGCGCTGCCGCTGACCGGGGTGATCCTCACCAAGGCCGACGGCGATGCCCGCGGCGGCGCGGCGCTCTCGGTGCGCCACGTCACCGGGAAGCCGATCAAGTTCATGGGCGTGGGCGAGAAGGTCGACGCCCTCGAGCCCTTCCATCCGGACCGGGTGGCCTCGCGCATCCTCGGCATGGGCGACATGCTCTCGCTGATCGAGGAGGCCGAGCGCACCGTCGACAAGAAGAAGGCCGACCAGCTCGCCAAGAAGGTCAAGAAGGGCCAGGGGTTCGACCTCGAGGACTTCCGCGACCAGCTCCAGCAGCTCAAGAAGATGGGCGGCATGGGCGGCCTGATGGGCAAGCTGCCGGGCATGGGGCAGATGGCCGAGATGGCCCAGGGCCCCGGTCCGGAGAAGGAGATGGGCAAGCTCGAGGCCTTGATCAACTCCATGACGCCCCAGGAACGTCGCAAGCCCGAGATCATCAACGGCTCGCGCAAGCGTCGCATCGCCGCCGGTGCCGGCCTGCAGGTGCCCGACCTCAATCGCCTGCTCAAGCAGCACAAGCAGATGCAGAAGATGATGAAGAAGGCGGGCCAGAAGGGCGGTATGCAGAAGATGATGCGCGGCATGTCCGGCATGATGGGCGGCGGCGGCCCGGGCGGGCCCGGCGGCATGGGTGGCATGGGTGGCATGGGTGGTCCCGGCGGGATGCCCAGGCGCTGAGCCGGCGCATGGCGCGGCGTCGAGCGCAAAAAGGTTTCCAAGTCGAGCGGTTTTCCGTAGAATATCGCGTCTTCACAGGCAGGACCGCGATCGACGCGGTCATCGTCGTGACCGAATGACCCGAAGCCGGGCCGTCGGCCCGCTTCCCGGAGCAGATTGTCGAGGGTCAGCAGGGTATCGGCACCTCGGCCGAAACATCCGTAACTTCAACCGAAGGATAATCAACGCATGGTTACCATTCGTCTGGCACGTGGTGGCGCCAAGAAGCGTCCCTTCTACCACCTCACCGTGACCGATTCTCGCAAGTCCCGTGACGGTCGCTTCATCGAGCGCCTCGGCTTCTTCAACCCGGTGGCCCGTGGTCAGGAAGAGCGTCTGCGCGTCGACCTGGAGCGCATCACCCACTGGCAGAGCCAGGGTGCCCAGCTCTCCGACCGCGTCGCCGAGCTGGTCAAGGAAGCCCGCAAGCAGGCCTGATAGGTCTGACTTGTCTGCTGCAACGGTCCAGGGGTCGTCGATGAGCGAACATGCGCAAGCGCAGCCAGCCGACGATCACGTGGTGCTGGGCAAGCTGACCAGCCCCTACGGCGTCAAGGGCTGGCTGAAGGTGTACTCGTACACCAGTCCCATGGAGGGCATCCTCGACTACGAGGCCTGGGTGCTGCGCCAAGGAAGTCGCCTGACCCGCGCGCGCCTGCTGCAGGGGCGTCGCCAGGGCAAGGGCCTGGTGGCGAGGCTCGAGGGTGTCGACAGCCGCGAGGCGGCCGAGGCCCTGGCGGGTGCCGAGATTCTGCTGCCCAAGGCCGAACTGCCCGAGCTCGCCGGCGATGATTACTACTGGTATCAGCTCGAGGGGCTCGCCGTGGTGACCCGCGAGGGTCTGGCACTGGGGCGCATCGATCACCTTTTCGAGACCGGCGCCAACGACGTCATGGTCGTGAAGGGCGAGACCGACGAGCGCATCGAGGCTCGCGAACGACTGCTGCCCTTCCTGCCCGGCGATGTCGTGCTGGAGGTCGACCTCGAGGGCGGCGTGATGACCGTCGACTGGGATCCGGAATTTTGAGTTCCGATGCGATCCCGGCGCCGGCCATGTGGATCGGCGTGGTGTCGCTGTTCCCCGAGATGTTCGAGGCGATCACTCGCCACGGCGTCACGGGCAGGGCGGTGGAGAAGGGGCGCATTGCGCTCGAGTTCTGGAATCCCCGGGACTACGCCACCGACCGGCATCGCACCGTGGACGACCGCCCCTACGGCGGCGGCCCGGGGATGTTGATGAAGGTCGATACCCTGCGGGCGGCCATTCACGCCTCCCGCGAGCGTGCCGAGGCCGCCACCGGTCAGCGCGCCAGGGTCATCTACCTGTCCCCTCAGGGGCGGCGGCTGGATCAGCAGGGCGTGCAGGAACTGGCCTCGGGCCCACCCCTGGTGGTGGTGGCCGGGCGCTACGAAGGCATCGATGAGCGGGTGGTGGAAGCCGACATCGATGAGGAGTGGTCGATCGGTGACTATGTGCTCAGCGGCGGTGAGCTGCCGGCCATGGTACTGATCGATGCCGCAGCGAGGCTGGTGCCCGGAGTGCTGGGTCATCAGGATTCCGCGGTCGAGGACTCCTTCAACGACGGGCTGCTGGACTGCCCGCACTATACGCGCCCCGAGGATGTCGACGGGCGGCGAGTGCCGGAGGTCCTGCTCAGCGGCCACCATGGCGCCATCCGGCGCTGGCGGCTGAAGCAGTCATTGGGGCGGACCTGGCTCAGGCGTCCCGACCTGCTGGAAGGCAGGGCGTTGAGCGACGAGCAGCGTGTGCTGCTCGAGGAGTTCATCGAGGACTACGCGCTGGCCACGAAGTAGGTCAGGGCGGAGGTGCAGGGCGCGTCCCCAGGACGACGGACCTGTGTCACCAACAGCATTCCCGCGCTCTCGAGCTCGTCTCGGGCGCCGGGATCACGACACGCCGGCGACGAACCGCATCCGGCGCGTCACGAGATTTTTTGAGGAGTTGTTGTCATGAGTAGCAAGAACAAGGTGATCCAGGCGCTCGAGACCGAGCAGATGAGCAAGGAAGTCCCGGCCTTCGCCCCCGGCGATACCGTGATCGTCCAGGTCAAGGTCAAGGAAGGCACCCGCGAGCGTCTCCAGGCCTTCGAAGGCGTGGTCATCGGCAAGCGTAACCGCGGCCTGAACTCCGCCTTCACCGTGCGCAAGATCTCCCACGGTGTCGGCGTCGAGCGTACCTTCCAGACCTACAGCCCGCTGGTCGATTCCATCGAGGTCAAGCGTCGCGGTGACGTGCGCCAGGCCAAGCTGTACTACCTCCGCGAGCGCAGCGGCAAGTCTGCCCGCATCAAGGAAAAGCTGGCCTGAGGCGAAAGCCTCTGCCCGCGCGTGGCGTCGGGGCCAAGGCCCCGTCCCCACTTCCGGAACCCCGTCACCGCTGCCGCGGGGCGGGGTTTCGTTCTGATTGGGCCCGTTCGGGAGTCGTATGGGAACCACCACGCAGGCCGCTGCGCTGATCGATGCCTTCCTCGACGGCCTGTGGCTGGAGCAGGGCGCCAGTGACAACACGCTGAGTGCCTATCGCCACGACCTGACCCGCTGGCAGGCTCGCCTGGCAGAGGCCGACGAGCCGCTGCTGTCGCCGACGAGCGCAGCGCTGCCGGCCTGGCTCGACGAGCGTCGGGAGGGGGGCTATAGCCTGCGCAGCAACGCCCGGCTGCTGTCGAGCCTGCGGCGCTTCTACCGTTGGGCGCTGGGTGAGGGGCTGGTCGATCACGATCCGCTGGTCGACGTGCGCCTGCCCCGGGTGCGTCCCGCCCTTCCCGACACCCTGGAGGAGGACGAGGTGGAGCGCCTGCTCGCGGCGCCGGACCTCGCCACCGATCTCGGCGTGCGCGACCGGGCCATGCTGGAGGTGCTCTACGGCGCCGGGCTGCGGGTCACCGAGCTGGTGGGGCTGACCACCGATGCGGTCAACCTGCGCCAGGGCGTGGTCCGGGTGCGCGGCAAGGGCGACAAGGATCGCCTGGTGCCGCTGGGCGAGGAGGCCGTGAGCTGGCTCGAGCGCTACCTGCGTACCGCCCGCGCCGCGCTGATGGCCGACATCACCCGGCCGGCCCTGTTTCCCGGGCGCAACGACCGCTGCCTGACCCGCCAGGCCTTCTGGTACCGCATCAAGGCCCATGCGCGGGTCGCCGGGATCGATCGGCCGCTGTCGCCGCACACCCTGCGCCATGCCTTCGCCACCCATCTGTTGAATCATGGCGCCAATCTGCGTGTCGTACAGCTGCTGCTCGGTCACAGCGATCTCTCGACCACGCAGATCTATACCCATGTGGCGCAGGTGCGACTGGAAGACCTGCATGCCCACCATCATCCTCGAGGCTGAACCATGAGATTATCGACCCTTACCGTCGGCGGGGGCCTGCTGGCCGCGTCCCTGGCCCTGCTGCCCGTTGCCCAGGCCGACCCGGCCCGGCAGCTGGCCGAGACCCTGACGGTCAACGGCCAGTCCATGCCGGTGGAGCGCGTGCGCGAGACGCCGCTGGAGGGCTTCTATGAAGTGACGCTGGAGAGCGGCGAGACCTTCTACAGCAACGCCGAGGGCAGCCACTTCCTGGTTGGCGACCTCTACGAGAACGCCGAGCACGGCCTGGTCAACCTCACCGAACAGCGCCGCAATGCCGAGCGCAGCGCGCGTCTCGCCGCGGTGCCGGAGAGCGAGCGAGTGATCTACCGCGGCACCGGCGAGAGTCGCGCCGAGCTGGTGGTCTTCACCGACACCACCTGCCCCTACTGCCGCCAGCTCCACGAGGAGGTGCCGCGGCTCAACGAGATGGGCATCGAGGTCCACTACCTGGCCTTCCCGCGCAGCGGGCTGGGCTCGCCGGGCGGACGCCAGCTGCAGCAGGTGTGGTGCGCCGACAACCCAACCGAGGCGATGTCGGCGGCCAAGCGCGAAGAAGCGCTGAGCGGCGCTGCGGACTGCGACAATCCGGTCGAGGAACAGTATCATCTGGGCATGCAGCTCGGCGTGCAGGGCACGCCGGCGATTGTGCTGCCCGACGGCCGCCTGGTGCCCGGCTATGTGCCGGCGGAGCGTCTGGCCGCCATGCTCGGCCTGAGCGAATGATGGCCGAATGATGACCGACGCCGACGAGCGTCGGCACGAGGGGCCCAGGCGGGCCCCCTACACGCTGAGACACACGCCAGAACAAGGGGAAAGACATTGAAACCGGTGAGAGTGGGAATCTGTGGCCTGGGGACCGTCGGTGGCGGAACCTTCAACGTGCTGACACGCAATGCCGACGACATCGCCCGGCGGGCGGGGCGTCCGATCGTCATCGAGCAGGTCGCCTTCCGCAGCCTCAATCCCGAGTGTGACACCACCGGCATCAAGACCACCGCCGACGTCTTCGAGGTGGCCACCAATCCCGAGGTCGACGTGCTGGTCGAGCTGATCGGCGGCTACGACGTGGCCCGCGAACTGGTGCTGACCGCCATCGAGCACGGCAAGCACGTGGTCACCGCCAACAAGGCGCTGATCGCGGTGCACGGCAACGAGATCTTCAAGGCCGCCCACGAGAGGGGCGTGATCGTCGCCTTCGAGGCCGCTGTCGCCGGCGGCATCCCGGTGATCAAGTCGTTGCGCGAGGGCCTCGGCGCCAACCGCATCGAGTGGGTCGCCGGCATCATCAACGGCACCGGCAACTACATCCTCACCCACATGCGCGACGAGGGCCGTGCCTTCGAGGACGTGCTGGCCGAGGCCCAGGCGCTGGGGTATGCCGAGTCCGATCCGACCTTCGACGTCGAGGGCATCGACGCCGCGCACAAGCTGACCATCCTCGCCTCCATCGCCTACGGCGTGCCGCTGCAGTTCGAGAAGGCCTACACCGAGGGCATCTCGCGAATCACCGCCGAGGACGTGGAGCAGGCCGACAACCTGGGCTACATCATCAAGCACCTGGGGATTTCCAAGCGCACCGAGTCCGGGCTCGAGCTGCGCGTGCACCCGACCCTGATTCCCAAGGAGCGGCTGCTGGCCAACGTCCACGGCGTCAAGAACGCCATCGCCGTGATGGGCGACGCCGTGGGCCCGACCCTCTACTACGGCGCCGGCGCCGGCGCCGAGCCCACCGCGTCGGCGGTGGTCGCCGACCTGCTGGACGTGGCCCGCGACATCGCCACCGATCACCACTACCGCGTGCCCTACCTGGCCTTCAGCGGCATCGACGAGGATGTCAGCCAGCTGCCGATCATGCCCATGGAGGACATCACCACCGCCTACTACCTGCGTCTGCTGGCGGTGGATCGCCCCGGCGTGCTGGCGCGGGTGGCGACCATCCTCTCCGAGCAGGGCATCTCCATCGAGGCGCTGATCCAGAAGGAGGCCACCGAAGGCGAGCTGGTGCCGATCATCCTGCTGACCCACCGTACCCGCGAGAAGCAGATGAACGAGGCCATTCGCCTGATCGAATCGCTGGCCGATGTCGCCGGCCCGCTGACGCGGATCCGCGTCGAGTCGCTGGACGAGCAGGAGTAAGGCATGCGCTACATCAGCACTCGCGGGCAGGCGCCCGCGCTCTCCTTCGAGGAAGTCGTGCTCACCGGCATGGCCAGCGACGGCGGGCTTTACGTGCCCGAGACGATCCCCGCCCTCGGCCATGACGAGCTGGCCGCCATGGCCGGGCTCTCCTACGCCGAGATCGCCTTCCGGGTCATGCAGCCCTACGTCAACGGCGAGATCGACGACGACACCTTCCGCGGCATCGTCGAGGAGGCCTACGCGACCTTCAGCCACGACGCCGTGGTGCCGCTCAACCAGCTCGACGCCAACCACTTTCTGCTCGAGCTGTTCCACGGCCCGACGCTGGCCTTCAAGGACGTGGCGCTGCAGCTGCTCGGCCGCATCCTCGATCACTTCCTGCAGAAGCGCGGCGAGCGGGCGGTGATCATGGGGGCGACCTCCGGCGACACCGGCTCCGCCGCCATCGAGGGTTGCCGCCACTGCGACAACCTCGACATCTTCATCCTCCACCCCCACAACCGGGTCTCGGAGGTGCAGCGCCGCCAGATGACCACGGTGCTGGCCGACAACGTCTTCAACGTCGCCATCGAGGGCAACTTCGACGACGCCCAGGCGATGGTCAAGGCGAGCTTCGCCGATCAGGGCTTCCTCGACGGCACCCGGCTGGTGGCGGTGAACTCGATCAACTGGGCGCGCATCATGGCCCAGGTCGTCTACTATGTGGCCTCCGCCGTGGCGCTGGGCGCCCCGCATCGCGCGGTCAGCTTCTGCGTGCCCTCGGCGAACTTCGGCAACGTCTTCGCCGGCTACATCGCCAAGCGCATGGGGCTGCCGGTGGAGCAGTTCATCATCGCCACCAACGCCAACGACATCCTGCACCGGACGCTGGCCGCCAACGACTTCTCCAAGCAGGAGCTCAAGGCCACCCTGGCGCCGTCCATGGACATCGTGGTGTCGTCCAACTTCGAGCGGCTGCTGTTCGAGGCCTACGGCCGCGACGGCGATGCGGTGAGGGCCCTGCTCGAGCGCTTCCAGCACGAGCCCACGGCGCTCGCCGATGCGCCGCTGGCCCGGCTTCGCGAGAGCTTCGCCAGCCACAGCGTCGACGACGCTACCATCCTCGAGGTGATCCGCGAGGCGCACCATCGCACCCAGGAGATCCTCGACCCGCACACCGCCACCGGCTACCGGGCGGCCGAGCGGGCGCGCGCCGATGCGACGACCCCGGTGATCACCCTGGCCACGGCCCACCCGGCCAAGTTCGCCGAGGCGGTGGTCAAGGCCGGCTTCCCGGGCGTGCCGCTGCCGCCGCACATGGACGACCTGCTGGAGCGCGAGGAGCGCTACACCGTACTGCCCGCGGAGCTCTCCGCGGTGCAGGCGTTCGTGGCCGAGAATCGTCGCTAGCCCTTCCGTCGGGGCTGATCCGGCGACAGGCCGTCGAGGAGGCGCTGTAAACCCCTCCCTGGGCGCTACCGATGCCATCCTTGGCATCGGACCTCCTCTTCGGCCTGTCCCCGGCGCCCCTCCTAGGGCACCGCGATCCTGTATCGCTGTGCCGGTGTGAGCGAACCACAGGAGCCAGGCTTGGACGCCGTGACCGATCCCCACGACCTGAATGAACGCCTCCAGCCGCGCATCGAGCCGCGCCCCCGGGACGAGGCGCTCTATGCCCGTGCTCGCGAAGAGGGGCTCTCCGAGCTTCAGGCCCGGGTGCTGGCCGGGCGACTGGCCGGTTACCAGGGGGAGCTTGGCCCGCTGGTCTCGCCGAGCCTGCGCCACCTGGCGCACCCCGAGAGGCTCGCCGATGCCCGTCGCGCGGCCGAGCGCATCGCCCAGGCGGTGGTCGATGGCGAGCATATCGGCATCCTCACCGACTACGACGTGGACGGCATCACCTCCCACGTGGTGATCCGGCGCACCCTGGTTGAGCTCTTCGGGGTGCCGGAGGCGAAGCTGCACAGCCTGATCGGCCATCGCATCCACGACGGCTACGGCATCAGCCTGCCGCTGGTGGAGCGTACGCTTGCGCTCTCGCCGCGGCCGAGCCTGGTGATCACCGCCGACTGCGGCAGCTCTGATGAGCCGCGTATCGCGCGGCTCAAGGCCGCCGGCGTCGAGGTGGTGGTCAGCGATCACCACGCCCTGCCGCTGGAGGGGCCGCCGGCCTCGGCCTACGCCACCGTGAACCCGACCCGCGATGATTGCGACTACCCGGATCCGACCATCGCCGGCTGCATGGTGGCGTGGCTCGTCATGTCGCTGGCCCGGCGGGTGCTGGTCGAGTGGGGCGTGCTGGCGCCGGCTACCCCCAAGCTCTCGCCCTGGCTCTCCTATGTGGCGCTGGGCACCGTGGCCGACTGCGTGTCGCTGGGCGGCAGCGCCGCCAATCGCGCCGTGGTCCATCACGGCCTGACCCTGATCAACCGCATGGAGGCGGCCTGCTGGCGCGCCATGGCGGCGCGGCTGGGGGCCGACAGCGTGCCCTTCGACGCGGAGACCCTGGCCTTCCAGATGGGGCCGCGCATCAATGCCCGCTCGCGGCTCGACGACCCCTACGCGGCGCTTCACTTCATGCTCGCCGCAAACGAGGCGGTGGCCCATCGCCACCTCGAGACGCTCGACCAGGACAACCAGTCCCGCAAGGCGATCGAGGCGGAGATGGCCCAGCAGGCCAGGGCGCTGGCGCTGCCGGCGCTGACCGCCGATGAGCCCGCCATCGTGATCTACCTGGAGGAGGGCCATCCCGGGGTGCAGGGCATCGTCGCATCAAGGCTAGTGCAGGCCTTCGGCCGGCCGGCCCTGGTGCTGACGCCGGCGGCGGCACCCGGCATGCTGACCGGCTCCGGGCGCTCCATCGAGGGCCTGCACCTGCGCGAGGCCCTGCAGCGCACCTTCGAGCTGGCGCCCGAGGCGCTGCCGCGCTTCGGCGGCCACCGCGGCGCCGCGGGGGTCGGGGTGCCGGCCGAGCGGCTGACGGAGTTCCGCGCCGCCTTCCTCACCGCCGTGGGCGAGCAGCTGGGCGATGTCGAGCTGCGCCCGCGCATCCTCACCGATGGCGAGCTCTTGCCCCACCAGCTCTGCCTCGCCACCCTGGACGAACTCGAGCGGCTCGCGCCCTTCGGCCGCGAGTTCGATGCCCCGCTCTTCGAGGGAGAGTTCCTGGTCGAGTCGCTGCGCCCGGTGGGCGCCGACGGCAGCCACCTGATGCTCGAGCTCTCGGCCGGCGCCACGAGCCTCAAGGCGATCTGGTTTCGCGCCCTCACGCCCGGCGAGGTGCCGGCCTTCGGCGTCGGCACCACGCTGCACTGCGCCTTCAAGCTCAACCGCAACCGCTGGCGGGGACGCGAGTCGCTGCAGCTGATGATCGAGCACGCCGAGCCGCGTTAGGTAAGGAAGCAGACATGGATCCCAAGGAACTGCCCACCGACCCCCATCGCCTCCACGAGGACGTGATGGCGATGCTGGTCGGCACGCTCTTCGTCGCGCTCGGCGTGAGCTTCTATACCCAGGCGATGCTGCTCACCGGCAGCACCGCGGGCCTGGCCTTCCTGCTGCAGTACGCCACCGGCTGGCGCTTCGGGGTCGGCTTCTTCCTGATCAACCTGCCGTTCTACTGGCTGGCGATCCGGCGCATGGGCTGGAGCTTCACCCTGCGCACCTTCGTGGCCATCGCCCTGGTCTCGATGTTCTCGGAGCTCACCGCCGGCTGGGTGCGCTTCGAGCGGCTGCAGCCGCTCTACGCGGCGCTGATGGGCGGCAGCCTGATCGGCATCGGCATGCTGGTGCTCTTTCGTCACCGTACGAGCCTGGGGGGCATCAACATCCTCTCGCTCTACCTGCAGGATCGCTACGGCTGGCGGGCGGGCTACGTGCAGCTGGGCATCGACGGGCTGATCATGCTGATCGCGCTGTCGATGCTGCCGCTGGAGCGGGTCGGGCTCTCGGTGCTGGGCGCCGTGGCGCTCAACCTGATCATCGCCCTGAACCACAAGCCCGGGCGCTACATGGGGGTCAGCTGACCCCATAGAGGCTCAGTAGGTCGGCCAGACCCCGGGCGTGGCGAGCTCCAGCAGATGATCGTCGGGGTCGCGAAAGTAGACGCTCTCGCCCCCGCGTGGCCAGTGGGTGCGCCCCTCGATCGCGACGTCGTGCTGCGCGAGCCGCGCCTCCCAGGCGCCGAGCTCCCGGGCGGCGATGGCGAAGGCCATGTGCACCCGACCGTCGCCGTCGTGGGGCGGGATGGTGCCCATGCCGTCGGGCAGCACCACCGTCTCCCGGGTCTCGCCGTGCCGAAACAGCAGCAGCACGGTGCCGCCTCCGGCGTCGTAGGCGGTGAAGCGGTGGTCGGCGTTGAAGGGCGAGAGCCCCATCACCTCCTCGAAGAAGGCCCGGGCGCGGGCCATGTCCGCCACGTAGAGCGCGGTTTCCAGCACACCGTCGAGTCTGGGCATGAGCGCCTCCGCGTAGATCCTCCCTCCAGCCTAGCACTCCTCGGCGCCCCTTCTCCGTCCCTTCTCTTGTGCTGCCCCGGCTCACTCCGCCACACGACTCCACTTTGCCAGGCGCCCGCCGTTAACACTTCTGCGGTCCGATCAGCATATGAATCAGTGCTCACATGTCTGCGGCTTGACCTGGGTCATGGGGGGCAAATGTGGGGCGACTAAAGTGTTAAGACGCGATTAAGGCGGCGGTCCAGGCGCCGCGCCGGCGCCCATCGGGCCACGCCGGCGGATGACCGGGACGCGGATGCCACGGGCAAGACGAGACCTTCAAGGGGGACGACATGGGTGAGGCCAACGATCAGGGCGAGGCCCGTTCCATTGGCAAGCGGCGCGAGTGGCTTGCCTTCCTGTTTGTGACGGCGGTGGTGGTGCCATTCCTGACCATTGCGGCGGTGGTCGGCTATGGCTTCGTGGTGTGGATGTTGCAGGTCTTCGTGCTGGGCCCGCCCGGGCACGGCGGTTAACCCTCACGAACCAGTCGAGCGAGAAGAGACATGAAGATCCTAGCGGCGCTGTGGAATACCCTGAAACGTCCCCCCGTGCACATCAGCCTGGGGGTCATCATCATCGTCAGTTTCCTCGGAGGCATCATCTTCTGGGGCGGTTTCAACACCGCGATGGAGGTGACCAACACCGAGAAGTTCTGCGTCAGCTGTCACGAGATGGAGAATAACGTCTATCAGGAGCTGCAGCAGACAGTGCACTGGTCCAATCGCTCCGGCGTTCGCGCGATCTGCTCGGACTGCCACGTCCCCCACAACTGGACCGACAAGATCGCGCGCAAGATGCAGGCCAGCAAGGAGGTGTGGGGCGCTATCTTCGGCACCATCGACACCCCCGAGAAGTTCGAGGCCAAGCGCCTCGAGCTGGCGCAGCACGAGTGGTCCCGCTTCAAGGCCAACGGCTCCCAGGAGTGCCGCAACTGCCATGACTACGACAGCATGGACTGGAACGCGATGAGCGATGAGGCACGGCGCTTCATGGAGCCCGCCGCGGAGCGCAGCCAGAGCTGCGTGGACTGCCACAAGGGCATCGCCCACCAGCTGCCCCAGCAGATGGGCAGCGTCGATCCCCTGCTCGCCGGCCTGGTCCGCGAGGCCACCTCGGTCCGCCTGGACGAGGGCGAGACCTACTACAGCGCCAAGTCCGTGGATCTCTATACCGACGCCGAGCGCACCGAGCAGGCGGGCGTGCTGCAGGTGGCGACCGAGGTCAAGGTGCTGGAGACCCGGGACGACAGCGTGAAGCTGGCGATCGCCGCCTGGCGCAAGGAGAAGGGCTTCGGGCGCGTGCTGTATGAGGACTTCGGCCAGAACATCAGCAGCGCCGTGCTCGACAAGGACATCGCCCAGGACGGTGCGATGATCGAGACTCACCAGAGCGATGTCGTCGACGAGCTGACCGGCCTGCCCTGGGGCCAGGTGTCGGTGACGCTGTGGGCCGAGAAGGGGGCCTACCTGGGCAAACGCGAGGCGCTCTGGGAGACCGCCGGACAGACCTACCGCGACGCCTGCAGCGTCTGCCATACCGAGCCTGCGCCCGAGCACTTCGATGCCAACACCTGGCCGGCCATGTTCTCGGGAATGGTGGGATTCACCAACATGAGTGCGCCCACCCAGGAACTGGTGCTCAAGTACCTGCAGATGCACTCCTCCGACTTCGTCGACGCTGCCCACTGAGTCCGCCCAAGGAGCTCTCATGACTATTAGCCGCAGAAGTTTCCTCAAGGGGGCGATGGCCGGATCCGCCGCCTCGCTGATCGGCCCGGGGCTGCTCGCCTCCTCGGCGTTGGCTGCCGAGGGTGCCGAGGTCGGGTTGGGCGTCTGGAAGACGTCCGGTTCCCACTGGGGCGCGCTGAACGCCCTGGTCAAGGGCGGCAAGGTGGCCGAGATCAAGCCGTTCGGCGCCGATCGGCACCCCACCGAGATGCTCAACGGCATCAAGGGACTGATCTACAACCCCTCGCGCATCCGCTATCCGATGGCCCGCCTGGAGTGGCTCAAGCACCGCCAGGATGCCGACCGCACGACCCGCGGCGACAACCGCTTCGTGCGCCTGACCTGGGACGCCGCCCTCGACCTCTTCCACGAGGAGCTGGAACGCACCCAGACCGACTACGGCCCCTGGGCGCTCTACGCCGGCGCGACCGGCTGGCGCCAGACCGGCCAGGTGCACAGCTGCGGCAACCACATGCAGCGGGCGGTGGCGATGCATGGCCACTTCGTCAAGAAGGTAGGGGACTACTCCACCGGCGCCGGGCAGGTCATCCTCCCCTACGTGCTCGGTTCCACCGAGGTCTATAGCCAGGGCACCTCCTGGCCGCTGATCCTGGAGAACAGCAAGACCGTGGTGCTGTGGGGCAATGACCCCTACAAGAACCTGCAGGTGGGCTGGAACTGCGAGACTCACGAGTCCTACGCCTACCTGGAGCAGCTCAAGGCCAAGGTGGCCGACGGCAGCATCCGGGTGATCAGCGTGGATCCGGTGCGCACCAAGACCCAGAACTACCTGGGCTGCGAGCAGCTCTACCTCAATCCGATGACCGACGTGGCCTTCATGCTGGCCATGGCGTACACCCTTTATAACGAGGAGCTCTACAGCCAGGAGTTCATCGACGCCTACGCCCTGGGGTTCGACGACTTCATCGCCTACGTCCAGGGCGAGGGCGACGACGGCGAGGCCAAGACGCCGGAGTGGGCCGCGCCCATCTGCGGCGTCGACGCCGAGCAGATTCGCGACTTCGCGCGGTTGCTGGCGGCCGATCGCACCCAGCTTCTGTTCGGCTGGGCGATTCAGCGCCAGCAGCACGGCGAGCAGCCCTACTGGATGGGCGCGGTACTGGCCACCATGCTGGGGCAGATCGGCCTGCCCGGCGGTGGCATCAGCTACGGCCACCACTACAGCTCCATCGGCGTGCCCTCCTCGGGGGCCAGCGCGCCGGGCGCCTTTCCGCGCAACGTGGATGCCGGCAAGACGCCCGAGCACGACAACACCGATTTCCAGGGCGCGGCCTCGACCATTCCGGTGGCGCGCTGGATCGACTGCCTGCTCAACCCCGGGGAGACGATCCAGTACAACGGCAGCGAGGTGGTGTTTCCCGACATCCGCATGTGCGTATTCAGCGGCTGTAACCCCTGGCATCACCACCAGGATCACAACCGCATGAAGCAGGCCTTCCGCAAGCTCGAGACCGTTGTCACCATCGACTACGCCTGGAACGCCACCTGCCGTTTCTCGGACCTGGTGCTGCCGGCCTGCACGCAGTTCGAACGCAACGACCTCGACGTCTACGGCTCCTACTCCAACCGCGGCGTGCTGGCCATGCACAAGCTGGTGGACCCGCTGTTCCACTCGCGCAGCGACTTCGACATCTTCACCGACCTGTGCCGGCGCTTCGGGCGCGACGAGGAGTACCGCCAGGAGCTGGACGAGATGGGCTGGGTCAAGAAGCTCTACGACGAGTGTCGCGAGGCGAACACGGCGCTGAGCGCCGCGCCCGGGGGCGATGAGCCGACCTCGTCCATGCCCGACTTCGCGACCTTCTGGAAAGATGGCTACGTCGACTTCGGCCCCGGGGAGAACTGGGTGCGTCACGCGGATTTCCGCCAGGCGCCCGAGGTCAACGCGCTGGGCACGCCCTCCGGCTTCATCGAGATATCCAGCCGCAAGATCGGACGCTACGAGTACGACGATTGCCAGGCGCATCCCCGTTGGATGGAGAAGGCGGAGCGCTCCCACGGCGGTCCCGGCTCCGATCGCTACCCGCTGTGGCTGCAGTCGGTGCACCCCGACAAGCGGCTGCACTCCCAGATGTGCGAATCCGAGGCGCTGCGCGCCACCTACGCGGTGCAGGGGCGTGAGCCGATCTTCATCGGCCCCGAGGACGCCGAGGCGCGCGGGATCCAGGACGGTGATCTGGTGCGCGTCTACAACGATCGCGGCCAGCTGCTGGCGGGCGCGGTGGTGTCCGACGACTTCCCGAGCGGCGTGGTGCGCATCCAGGAGGGTGCCTGGTACGGCCCGGTAGGCCCGGAGATCGGGGCGCTGGATACCTACGGCGATCCCAACACCCTGACCCTCGACGTGGGCACCTCGAAGCTCGCCCAGGCGCCGAGCGCCAACACCTGCGTGGTCGAGATCGAGCGCTTCGAGGGCGAGGCGCCGGCGGTGACCGCCTTCGGTGGACCGATCACGGTGGACGTATGAGCCTGCAAACGACGCCCGCATCCTCGGAGCAAACGGCGGAACCGGCCGACTGGTCGGCCATCTGGGAGTCGGAGAGCCTGCTCTGCCGGTGGCTCGCCACGCTGCTCAGCGCCGAGCTGGATGAGGCGACGCTTGCCCGCTACCGGCGGGGCGAGGCGAGGCCGCTGTTGAACCTGCTGCGCGACGAGCATGGCCTGGCGGACGAGGTGGCGCGGGTCGACCGCGCCCTGTCGACGCTGGTGATGTTCACCACGCCGCAGCTGGAGCTCGCCGCCGATTTCGCCGAGCTGTTCCTGGCCGATGCGCGCAGCGGCGCGCCGCCCTATGCCTCGCTGTATGCCGAGGAGACGGGGCGCTTTCACGGGGCCCCGGCCGAGCGCATGGAGGCGCGCCTCGCCGAGGCGGGCTATGCGATCCCCCGCGAGGTGGGCGAGCCTGCCGACCACCTGGCGATCATGCTCGACTACCTGGCCCGCCGGCTCATGACGCTGGCCGAGGCGGAGGGCGATAAGCGCGAGGCGCTGAGCACCGATACTCGGACCTTCCTGGAACGTGAGCTCTGCCCCTGGCTGCCGCGCCTCGTCGCGCGCAGCGCCACGCCGACCACGGCCAGCGACTTCTACCCAGCCGTGCTGGCGCTGACGGCCGCCTACCTCGAGACCCTGCGCGAGGCGCTCTAGCCTCGAACATCACGCGCCATGTCGGCGACCGGGGCCCTGTGTCCCGGTCGCCGTTTTTTGACGTTTGGCCACACCAAGCCGGCCGCCCCTACTCGGCTACCCCCCAGGCGGGCCCACCTAGCCGGCCGCACCTAGTCGGCCACCCAGAACCACCAGGCGATCAGGGCGATCAGGGCCAGGCCGGCGAGATTGACGATCCAGCTCATCGTGCCTCCTCCTGCGTTGCATCGCTGCCCTGTGTCTCGCCCCGGCCCTCGGCGGTGGGGCGGAACAGGCGCAGCCGGTTGGCGTTGCTCACCACGGTGATCGAGGAGAGCGACATGGCGGCGCCGGCGATCATTGGCGAGAGCAGGGTGCCGGTGAAGGGGTAGATCACCCCGGCGGCGATGGGGATGCCGAGCACGTTGTAGCCGAAGGCGCCCACCAGGTTCTGCTTGATGTTGGCAAGCGTCGCCCTGCTGATCTCGATGGCGGCGGCCACGCCGTGCAGCGAGCCGCGCACCAGGGTGATGCCGGCGCTCTCAATGGCCACGTCGGTGCCCTGGCCGATGGCGAAGCCCACGTCGGCGCGGGCCAGTGCCGGGGCGTCGTTGATGCCGTCGCCGACCATGCCGACCACCTCGCCCTGGGCCTGGCGGCGGCTGATCTCGTCGAGCTTGTCCTCGGGCAGCAGGCCGGCGCGGAAGTCGTCGATGCCCACTTCCCGGGCGATGGCGGCGGCGGTGTGCTTGTTGTCACCGGTCAGCATCACCACCGTCAGGCCGTCGGCCTGCAGGCGCTTCACCGCCTCGCGGGTGTCGTGGCGCAGGGGGTCGCTAATCCCGAAGATCGCGGCGAGCCGGCCATCCACGGCGAGATAGACCACGGTGCGCGCCTTCTCCTCGAGCCCGCCGGCGATCTCGCGACCGTCGCCAAGCGCGACGCCGGCCTCCTCCAGCAGCCGGGCATTGCCCAGCAGCAGCGGCCGGCCATCACCGGTCGTTGCCGTGACGCCCCCGCCGGTGACGGTATCGAAGTCCGTGATCTCGCCGGGCGTGGCGCCTTGTTCCTCCGCATGCGCCATCAGCGCCTCGGCCAGCGGATGCTCGGAGCCGCGCTCCAGGGCCGCGACCAGGCCCAGTACTGCCTGTTCGTCGCCCTCGAGTACCTCGGCCTCGGTGACCCGGGGCTTGCCCTCGGTGAGGGTGCCGGTCTTGTCCACCACCAGGGTGGTGAGCTTGCTGGCGGTCTGCAGGGCGTCGCCATTGCGCACCAGCACGCCGTGCTCGGCGGCCTTGCCGACCCCGATCATGGTGGAGATCGGCGTGGCCAGGCCCAGCGCGCAGGGGCAGGCGATGATCAGCACCGTGGTGGCGGTGACCAGCATGTGGATCACCCGCGGCTCGGCGCCAAAGTTGAACCAGGCCAGCGCGGTGAGCACGGCGATGATCATCACCGATGGCACGAAGATGCTCGACACCTTGTCGGCCAGCTGACCGATGGGCGGCCGCGAGTTCTGGGCGCTGGCCACCTGCTCGGTGATCTGACCGAGGCGTGTGTTCGCCCCGACCCGGGTGGCCCGGTAGACCAGGCCGCCCTTGCCGTTGACCGTGCCGGCGCTGACCTCGTCGCTTTCGCCCTTGGCCACGGGCACCGGCTCGCCGGTCAGCATCGACTCGTCGATGTGGCTCTGCCCCTCGGTCACCTCGCCGTCCACCGGCAGGCGCTCGCCGGGACGCACGCGAATATGATCGCCCTGGCGCACCTCGTCGATGTCGACCTCGCGCTCCTCGCCGTCGCGGATCACCCGGGCGGTGCGGCTCTGCAGGTCGAGCAGGCGCTTCAAGGCCTCGCTGGTGCGCCCGCGGGCGCGCAGCTCCAGGGCGTTGCCCAGCAGCACCAGGCCGATGACCATCGCCGAGGCCTCGAAGTAGATGCCCCGGGCCACCTCCGGCAGCCAGGGACCGACGGCCACCACCGCCATGGAGTAGAGCCAGGCGGTGCCGGTGCCCATGGCGATCAGGGTGTCCATGTTGGCCTGGTGGTGCCGGAAGTTCTTCCAGGCGTTGACGAAGAAGTGGCGTCCCGGATAGGCCATCACGCCAAGCGTGAGCAGGCCGATCGCCAGCCAGTAGAGGCGTCCGCCGCCCACCGGCTGCGGATGATAGACGAACATGCTGGCCATCAGAGGCACGGCGAGCGCGAGAGACAGCAGGCTGCCCCTGAGGCGCTGGCGATAGGTCTGCTCGTCCTTGCGGGCTCGAGCCTCTTCCGCTTCGCGCATGTCGACGATGGGCTCGGCGCCGTAGCCCACCTCCTCCACGGCGTGGATCAGGGTCTCCGGATCGGCGCTGCCACGTACCTCGGCGGTATGGGTGCCGAAGTTCACCTCCGCACTGACCACCCCGGGCGTCTGCTCGATGGCCTGCTGGACGCTCTTCACGCAGCTGGCGCAGGTCATGCCGCTGATGGAGAAGCGTCGTGTCGTGGGCCGTGTCTCAGCCGTCGGCGCGTCGCCGGGTGCCTGGGGCGCCGCCGACTCGGCGTCTTCGGGCGTCTCGGCCTCGTCGGAGGCGTCCGTTTCTGCGGGAGCTTCGCCGTTACGCTCACCGGGCGGATAGCCGGCCTCGGTCAGGGTCTCGTCCAGCTCGGTCGCCGAGAGCGCGGTGGTGATCTCGAGGCGCTTCTCGGCCGGGGTGCCGGTGACGTCGGCCTCGGGGTCTCGTGCCTGGATCGCCTTGCGCATCCGACCGACGCAGCCCTGGCAGCTCATGCCGGGGACGTGGCGCTCGTGGTGCTGACGGTCGGCCGGCGCCCCGGCGGCCGCCGGATAGCCGACTTCGGCCAGTAGCTCGTCCAGGGCGTCACCGGTCAGCCGTGTGGCGACCTCGAGGCGCTTCTCGGCAGGGGTGCCGGTGACCTCGGCCTCGGTATCCTGGGCCTGGATGGCGCGGCGCATCGAAGCCACGCAGCCCTGGCAGTTCATGCCGGGTACCCGGCGCTCGAGGGTGTGTCTGGCGTTCATCGGGTCTCCTTGTCGGCGTCGACGTCGGCATTGAGCGGTTCGGGAAAGCTCTCGATCAGTCGGCACAGGCTATGTCCGTCCGGCGTGCCGTCGGGCATCTCCTCCCAGGCCGCGAGGGCCTGCTCCATGCGCGCGGCCAGCGCCTCCAGCTCGGCGATGCGTTCACGTATCTGGGGCAGTCGACTGGCCAGCAGGTCGCGCACCATCGGGCAGGGCGAGTCGCCATGGTCGGCATGCTCGAGGATGTCGCGGATCTCGGCCACGCCGAAGCCCAGGGTGCGGGCGCGCTGAATGAAGCGCAGCCGCGCCAGCTCCTGCTGGCCGAACAGCTGGTAGCCGTTCTCGGGATGGCGCTCGGGGGTCAGCAGCCCCTCGCGGGTGTAGTGGCGCACGGTCTCGGCGGTGACGCCGGCCTGGCGGGCGATGTCGCTGACCTTCATCGAGGGATCTCCAGAGGATGTCGTGGCGAGAGTGTAAAACCTTTGGGTAACCCATAGGTCAAGGGTCGGCGAGGCCCTAGGCGTCGTGGCGGGCGGCCTAAGGCTAAGTCGATGAAAGGTAAGGGGTTGAAACGTTTGTTCTACCAAAGTATTAGCAAGTTTTGCTTTAAAACGCTCGTTTGGACTTGATCCCCGACGGCAGATGCGCGAACACTGACGGCACGTGACCGCCTCGCGGCAAAACGACAACAACGATCCACCGGAAAGGGATGCCTCGCCATATGCCCCATCACGTCAATCGGCTGACCATTGCCATCGCCCTCGCTTCCACGGCGCTGATCGCCGGCCAGGCGGCCGCCTCCGGCTTCCAGGTGCGTGAGCAGAGCGCCAAGACCCTCGCCAACGCCATGTCCAACGCCACCGCCGGCGCCGAGGACGTCAGCTTCATGGCCTACAACCCGGCCGCCATCGGCAACATCGACGGCAACCAGGTTGCCGGCGGGGTGGCCTATATCGATGCCAGCTTCGAGCTTCAGGATGCCGAAGCCTCTAGTCGTTCCTTCCCCGGTCTCGGCAATGTCGATTACGATCGAGGCGGCTCTCGCCAGGGCGGCGAAACGGCTACAGTGCCGAGCTTCGCCGCCAAGATGCAGCTCAACGAGCAGTTCGATCTGGGCCTGGCCATCTACGCCCCCTACGGGCTCTCCACCAAGTACGACGAGGACTGGGTTGGCCGCTATCACGCCGTGGAAACCGAACTCACCACCATCGATTTCCAGCCGACGCTCAACTACCGGGCCTCGGAGCGGCTCAATCTGGCCGTCGGCCTGCGGGCGCAGTATGCCGATGCGACGCTGTCTAACGCCATCGACTTTGGCACTGCAGCAGCCCTTAAAGGCGGAACCCCCGGTCGCGATGACGTGATTGGTACGGTGGAGGGTGATGACTGGGGCTATGGCTATACCTTGGGTGCGCTCTTTCAGGTCACTGACAAGACTCGCCTTGGTGCCAGCTACCGCTCCGAAATTGACCTGACTCTCGAAGGGGATGTCGGGTTCAGCGGCACGAGTGCTTATTCTTCCACTGCCGTGGCGAATGAGGCTGATCCACGTATTACCGATAAAGGGGGGAAGGCTGACCTGACGACGCCAGCCAACCTGAACCTGGGCGTCTACCATCAGCTGACCGATCGGCTGGCGCTGATGGCCAACGCCGAATGGACCGAGTGGAGCAGTTTCGACGAGCTGGTGGTCGAGTTCGAAGATGGAACCAGCAGCCCCACCACCGAGAACTGGGACGATACCTGGGCCTTCTCGGTAGGCGCCAACTACGCCCTGAACAAGCAGTGGCTGCTGCGTGCCGGCCTGGGCCTCGACGAGAGCCCGGTGCCCAGCGCCGAGTTCCGCACCCCGCGGGTGCCGGATGCCGACCGCCAGTGGGCGACCTTCGGCGCCACCTGGATGCCCAGCCCCGAGCTCGGCATCACCGCCGGCTACATGCACGTCTTCGCCGACGATGGCGGCATCGACCAGCGGGCAACCGCCACCAACGAGAACGCCGATAAGGGCAACCTCTCCGGCGACTACGAGGTGGAGGCCGACGTCTTCGCCCTCTCGCTGGACTACCGCTTCTAGGCGCGGCCCTTCCGGCACGACCTTTTCTGCAAGCCCCCCGCGACCCCGGCCACTGGCCGGGGTCTTTGCGTGTGGGGAGGGCTCAGGCGGCGGCTTCCTCGAGGAAGGCCGCCCGCATCAGTTCCCGGGTGTAGGCCTCGCGGGGCGCCTGGAACAGCGCCTCGGTATTGCCCTGCTCGACCACCGCGCCCTCCTTCATCACCAGCACGCTGTCGGCCAGGGCCCGCACCACCGCCAGGTCGTGGCTGATGAACAGGTAGGTGAGGCCGTGGGTCGCCTGCAGGTCGCGCAGCAGTGCGATCACCGTGGCCTGCACCGAGCGGTCCAGGGCCGAGGTGGGCTCGTCGAGCAGCAGGAACTCGGGCTTGAGCACCAGGGCGCGGGCGATGGCGATGCGCTGGCGCTGGCCGCCCGAGAACTCGTGGGGGTAGCGGTGGCGCATCGACGGGTCGAGGGCGACATCGTGGAGCGCCTCCTGGACCCGGGCGTCCCGCTCGCGCCGGCCGAGTGCCGGGGCGTGCACCCGCAGGCCCTCGCCGACGATCTCGCCCACCGTCATGCGCGGCGACAGCGAGCCGAAGGGATCCTGGAAGACCACCTGCATGCGCGAGCGCAGCGGGCGCATGCCGGCGCTGTCCAGGCCGTCGAGGGCGGTGTCGTCGAAGCGGATATCGCCCCGGCTCTCGAGCAGGCGCAGCAGGGCGCGGCCCAGCGTCGACTTGCCGGAGCCGGACTCGCCGACGATGCCCACCGTCTGGCCGCGGCGGATCGCGAGATCGATGCCGCGCACCGCCTCGAAATACTCGGCGGGCCCAAAGAGGCGCCTCTTGAGAGGGAAGCGCACCCGCAGGTCGCGGGCCTCGAGTAGCAGCGGGGCGTCGGCCGGCACCGGCGCCTTGCGCCCGTGGGGCTCGGCATCGATCAGCATCCGCGTGTAGGCGTGGCGGGGGGCGGCGAACAGGGCGGCGGTCTCGCCGCTTTCCATCAGCTCGCCGCGGCGCATCACGCAGACCCGATCGGCGAAGTGGCGCACGATGCCCAGATCGTGGGTGATGAACAGTATCGCCATGCCATAGCGCCGCTGCAGGTCCTTGAGCAGGGTGAGGATCTGCGCCTGGACGGTGACGTCCAGCGCCGTGGTCGGCTCGTCGGCGATCAAGAGCTTCGGCTCGCAGGCCAGCGCCATGGCGATCATCACCCGCTGGCGCTGGCCGCCGGAGAGCTCATGGGGGTAGCTCCCCAGGCGCCGCTCGGGCTCGGGGATGCCCACCTGCCCGAGCAGATCGAGGGCGCGGGCCCGGGCGGCGCGGCCGCGCAGCGCGGTGTGCTTGGTCAGTACCTCGATGATCTGGCGGCCCACCCGATGCAGCGGGTTCAGCGAGGTCATGGGCTCCTGGAAGATCATCGAGATCTCGTTGCCGCGGATGCGGCGCAGGCGCTTCGGCGGCACCCGCAGCAGGTCCTCGTCGCCGGCCCCGCCATGCCAGCGGATGGCGCCGGCGGGGCGGGCGAGTTCCGGCAGCAGGCCCAGGGCGGCGGTGGAGGAGACCGACTTGCCGGAGCCGGATTCGCCGACCAGTGCCAGGGTCTCGCCCTCGTGGATGGTGAAACTCAAGTCCTTGACGGCGGTGACGTTGCCGCCCGGCAGGTCGAAGTCGACCCGCAGACGATCGATCTCGAGCAGTGGCTGTGACATGGAGCCTCCTTGCGGGTCGTTAACGGGTCTTGGGATCGAGGGCATCGCGCAGGCCGTCGCCCAGGAAGTTGAGGCACAAGAGGGTCGTCGCCAGGAAGGCGGAGGGCACCAGCAGCATCCAGGGAGCGGTCTCCATCATGTCCTTGCCCTCGCTGATCAGTACGCCCCAGCTGGTCAGCGGCTCCTGCACGCCGAGCCCCAGGAAGGAGAGGAAGCTCTCCAGCAGGATCACCTTGGGCACGGTGAGGGTGACGTAGACGATCACCGGGCCGATGGCGTTGGGTATCAGGTGGCGGGTGACGATGGTGTGGCTGCGCACGCCCAGTGCCTGGGCGGCCTCGACGAATTCGCGACGCTTCAGGGCCAGCACCTGGCCGCGCACGATGCGCGACATGTCGAGCCACTCCACGGCGCCGATGGCGGCATAGATCAGCAGGATGTTGCGGCCGAACACCACCATCAGCAGGATCACCAGGAACATGAAGGGCAGCGAGTACATGATGTCGACGAAGCGCATCATCAGGGTGTCGGCGCGCCCGCCCAGGTAGCCGGCCACGGCGCCGTAGAGCACGCCGATCACCAGCGAGACCAGGGTGGCGACCAGCGCCACGGAGAGCGACACCTGGCCGCCATGCAGCACCCGGGTCAGCAGGTCGCGGCCGTTGGCGTCGGTGCCGGCGTAGTGGCCATCGGCGAGGCTCGGCGCGGTGAGAAAGGCGTTCCAGTCCACCTCGTCCATCGCCCAGGGCGTCAGCCAGGGGCCGGCGATGCAGGACAGGGCGACCAGCGCCAGCAGCACCAGGCTGGTGGTGGCGGCCTTGTTCTGCTTGAGCCGTCGCCAGGCCTCGCGGGCCAGGCTGTCGCCGGCGATATCGGGGGTCGAGACAGCGGTATCAGTCGTCATAGCGAATCTGCGGGTCCAGGGCCGAGTAGAGCAGGTCGACGAGCAGGTTGAGCAGCACGATCAGTGCGCCGTAGAACACCACCGTGCCCATCACCAGGGTGTAGTCGCGGTTGAGGGCAGCCTGCACGAAGTAGCGGCCGATGCCCGGGATGCCGAAGATCTGCTCGATCACCACGGAGCCGGTGATGATGCCGGCGATGGCGGGGCCGAGGTAGGAGACCACCGGCAGCATTGCCGGGCGCAGGGCGTGGCGCCAGATCACCTCGGCCTCCGTCAGCCCCTTGGCGCGGGCCGTGCGGATGAAGTGGCTGCCGAGGATCTCGATCATGCTGGCGCGCATCATCCGCGCGATGTAGGCGATCTGCTGGATCGACAGCGCCACCACCGGCAGCACCAGGTTGGGCCAGGCGCCGTCGTTCCAGCCGCCCACCGGCAGCCAGCCGAGGAAGACCCCGAACACCAGCGCCAGCAGCGGGGCGATCACGAAGTTGGGGATCGCCACGCCGGCAAGCGCCGTGCCCATCACCAGGTAGTCGACGGTGGAGTTGCGCCTGAGCGCGGCGATCACCCCCAGCGGCAGGCCGATCAGCAGCGCCAGGCCGATGGCCCACAGGCCGAGCTCCAGGCTCACCGGAAAGCCCTGGGCGACCAGCTCGGTAACGGTGAAGTCCTTGTACTTGAAGGAGGGGCCGAGATCGCCTTGGAGCAGGTTGCCCATGTAGATCAGGTACTGCTGCCACACCGGCTCGTCCAGGTGGTAGGTGGCCAGCAGGTTGGCCTCGATCTCCGGCGGCAGCTGGCGCTCGCCGTCGAAGGGGCCGCCCGGGGCCAGGTGCATCAGGAAGAACGACAGGGTAATGACGATCCACAGCGTCGGAATCGCCTGCAGCAGGCGAGTCAGGGTATAGCGGAGCATGGGATGGCCTCGCGCCCCGGGCCGCCAGGGCCCGGGGACAGTCACAGCGGTGGGGAAGGGCGGATCACTCCTCGATGTCGATCCAGCGCGAGCGGTGGATGTCCTCGATGTTGGTCTGCCAGCCGCTCAGCGCGGGGCTGACCAGGTTGCGCGACACGTAGTAGTAGAGGGGCAGGGTGGCGTTGTCGGCCAGCGCCAGGGCCTCGGCCTCGGCCATCAGCTCGGCACGGGCGTCTCGGTCCTGGGTCTCGGCGGCCCGGTCCATCAGGGCGTCGAACGCGGGGTTGGCGTAGGCGCCGTAGTTGTTGGCGACACCGCCCTCCAGCAGACTCAGGAAGTTCTGGGCGTCGTTGTAGTCGCCGATCCAGCCGGCCCGGGCCACGTCGAAGTCGCCCTGGCGGATGTCGGCATAGTGCACCGCCACCTCGGCGTTGTAGAGCTCCACCTCGACCCCCAGCGGCTTCCACATGGCGGCCAGGGCGATGGCGACCTTGCGATGGTCCTCGCTGGTGTTGTAGCGCAGCAGCAGCTCGAGCGGGTCGTCCGGGCCGTAGCCGGCCTCGGCCATCAGTTCGCGGGCGCGGGTCAGGCGCGCCTCCTGGCTCATCTCGGCGAAGTCGAGCTCGGCGCCCTCATAGTGGGCCACGTTAGGCGGCACGAAGCCGTAGGCGGGCTGCTCGCCGGTGCCGAGGATCTGGTCGGTGATCACCTCGCGGCGCGCCGCCAGGCTCAGCGCCTCGCGCACTCGCGGGTCGGCGGTGGCGCGGCCGTCCCGGGTGTTGAAGGCGTAGTAGTAGATGCCGAGGTAGGGGGCCACCTGCACGGCCTCCGGCAGGTTCTCCTGGAGCCAGGCGTACTGCTGGGTGGGGAACTCCCGGGCGATGTCGATCTCGCCGGCGCGAAAGCGGTTCAGGGCGGTGTTGCGCTCCTCGATGGGGAAATACACCACCTCGTCCAGGGCGACGTTCTCGGCGTCGTGGAAGTGCGGGTTGCGCGTGGCCTCGATGCGCGTCTGCGACTGCCACTCCTGCAGCGCGAAGGCGCCGTTGGAGACCATGTGCTCGGGGCTGGACCAGTCGTCGCCGTACTCCTCCACCGCGTGCTGGGGCACCGGATAGGCGGTGTAGTGGGCCAGCTGGTCGAGGAAGTAGGGAGTGGAGCGTTCAAGGGTGATGCGCAGGGTGCGCGGGTCGAGCGCCTCGATGCCCAGCGCGCTCGGCTCGGCCTCGCCGCCGTAGACCGCCTCGGCGTTCTTCACCGGATAGAGCAGGTAGGCGTAGCTGGCGGCGGTGGCCGGGTCGAGGATGCGGCGGAAGGCGAAGACGAAGTCGCCGGCGGTCACCGGCGTGCCATCGGACCAGGCGGCGTCCTCGCGCAGGGTGAAGGTATAGGTCGTGCCCTCCTCGTCGATCTCCCAGGATTCGGCGACGCCGGGGATGCGCGCGCCGTCGGCGGCCTCGGTGACCAGCCCCTCGAAGAGGTCGCCGACCACGTCGTTCTCCCAGGTGCCGCTGATCTTGTGGGGGTCCAGGGAGGCGGGCTCGCCCATGATGGCGAGGCGCAGGGTATCGGCACTGGCGGGCAGGGCGAGGCAGCTGGCGGCCAGCAGCAGCGAGCCGGCGGCGAGGCGGGGCGTGATCATCATGCACTCCGTTGCTTGTGGTTGTGTGGAGTTCCGGCCGTGTGGGTCATGGCCTCACCATGTCCAAGCCGGCGAGCGCGGTCTATTCGAAATTGCGCATGGCCCCATCCATGAATTCGATATCGCCCGATGCGAAGGGCCGTGGAGGATGGTCGCTGCGGTCGGGTTTCGCTACAATAGCGGCCTTTTCCGCGCCGCCGCGGCGGCCGTCTTTCCACCGCAGATTCAGGCGAGCGAGCCCATGCTGGAAACCAATGCCATCCACAACCTCATCAAGGACCTGTCCGAGCGGACAGACGTCCTGAGGGGGTATCTTTGACTATGCCGAAAAGAAGGATCGGCTAGAGGAAGTCACCCGCGAGCTCGAGGACCCCAACGTCTGGAGCGATCCCGACTACGCCCAGAAGCTGGGCAAGGAGCGGGCCACGCTGGAGACCATCGTTGCCACCATCGACGAGCTCGACCAGGGCCTGGGCGATAGCCGGGACCTGCTGGAACTCGCCGAGATGGAGGAGGACGAGGGCACCGTCGCCGAGGTCCAGAAGGAGCTCGACGGCATGCAGGCGAGCCTCGCCAAGCTCGAGTTTCGGCGCATGTTCTCCGGCGAGATGGACGAGAACAACGCCTACCTCGACATCCAGGCGGGCTCCGGCGGCACCGAAGCCCAGGACTGGGCCAACATCCTGCTGCGCATGTACCTGCGCTGGGCCGAACACCACGGCTTCAAGGCGGAGATCATCGAGGTCTCGGCCGGCGACGTGGCGGGCATCAAGTCGGCCTCGGTGCATATCCAGGGCGATTATGCCTTCGGCTGGCTGCGCACCGAGACCGGCGTGCACCGCCTGGTGCGCAAGAGTCCCTTCGACTCCGGCGGTCGCCGCCACACCTCGTTCGCCTCGGTGTTCCTCTCCCCGGAGGTCGACGACAGCTTCGAGGTCGAGATCAATCCCTCGGACCTGCGCACCGACACCTACCGCTCCAGCGGGGCCGGCGGTCAGCACGTCAACACCACCGACTCCGCCGTGCGCATCACTCACGAGCCCACCGGCATCGTGGTGGCCTGCCAGAGCCAGCGCAGCCAGCATGCCAACCGCGACTTCGCCATGAAGCAGCTCAAGGCGAAGCTGTGGGAACACGAGATGCAGAAGCGCAACGCCGCCAAGCAGGAGGCCGAGGACTCCAAGGCCGACATCGGCTGGGGCAGCCAGATCCGCTCCTACGTGCTGGACGACCAACGCATCAAGGACCTGCGCACCGGCGTGCAGTCGAGCAGCTGCGACAAGGTGCTGGACGGCGACCTGGATCAGTTCATCGAAGCCAGCCTGAAACAGGGGCTCTGAGCCCTTGCCCTGCCGCGCCCCGGGCATATTCCTCCGGAGCGCGGCGCGACGCCCACTCTTTTTCACCGTAGCGGCCTCCCGTGAGGCCGCGACGCCACAGGTAGCGACATGGCCCACCCGGACTCCCCGCAGAACGACGAGAACCGCTTGATCGCCGAGCGCCGCGCCAAGCTGGCCGCGCGCCGCGCACTGGCCGCCGACACCGGCGAGAGCGCCTTCCCCAACGATTTTCGCCGCGACAGCCTGGCGGCCGAGCTCGACGCCGAGCTCGGCGACAAGGACAAGGCCGAGCTGGAGACGCTGGGCCGCCAGGCCGCCGTGGCCGGGCGCATCATGCGCAAGCGCGGGCCCTTCCTGGTCATCCAGGACCCCTCCGGCACGATCCAGCTCTACGTCGACAAGAAGGGGCTGCCCGCCGAGGTGCTCGAGGACATCAAGGGCTGGGACATCGGCGACATCGTGGCCGGCCGCGGTCCGGTGCACAAGTCGGGCAAGGGCGATCTCTACGTGATGATGGTCGAGGCCAAGCTGCTCACCAAGAGCCTGCGTCCGCTGCCCGACAAGTTCCACGGGTTGACCGATCTCGAGGCGCGCTATCGCCAGCGCTACGTCGATCTGATCGTGAACCCCGATTCGCGCCGGGTCTTCGAGGCCCGCGCCGGGGTGATCAGCGCCATGCGCCGCTTCTTCGAGGATCGCGGCTTCATGGAGGTCGAGACGCCGATGCTGCAGCCGATCCCCGGCGGCGCCACGGCCCGGCCTTTCGTCACCCACCACAATGCGCTGGACATCGACATGTACCTGCGCATCGCCCCGGAGCTCTACCTCAAGCGCCTGGTGGTGGGTGGCTTCGAGCGGGTCTTCGAGATCAACCGCAACTTCCGTAACGAGGGGCTCTCCACGCGGCACAACCCCGAGTTCACGATGATCGAGTTCTACCAGGCCCATGCCAATCATCATGACCTGATGGATCTCACCGAGGAGATGTTGCGCAGCGTGGCCCAGAAGGTGCTGGGCACCACCACGGTGGTCAACACCGTGCGCAACGCCGAGGGCGAAGTGCTGGAGACCTTCGAGTACGACTTCGGCCAGCCGCTGCGCCGCATCAGCGTGTTCGACGCCATCCTCGAGTTCAACCCGGACATCCACGCCGAGGCCCTGGCCGACGAGGCGGCGGCCCGCCAGATCGCCGAGCGCCTGGATATCGACGTCAAGGACGGCTGGGGGCTGGGCAAGGTCCAGATCGAGATCTTCGAGAAGACCGTCGAGCACCGCCTCCAGCAGCCGACCTTCATCACCGAGTACCCCACCGAGGTGAGCCCGCTGGCGCGCCGCAAGGACAGTGATCCTTTCGTCACCGAGCGTTTCGAGTTCTTCGTCGGCGGCCGCGAGATCGCCAACGGCTTCTCGGAGTTGAACGATGCCGAGGACCAGGCCGAGCGCTTCGCCGCCCAGGCTGCGGAGAAGGAGGCCGGCGATCTGGAGGCGATGTACTACGACGCCGATTACGTGCGCGCCCTGGAATATGGCCTGCCGCCGACCGCCGGCGAGGGCATCGGCATCGACCGGCTGGTGATGCTGTTCACCGACAGCGCCTCGATCCGCGACGTCCTGCTGTTCCCGGCCATGAGACCCGAGGTCGAGTGAAGGGGCTGTGTTGTAGAGGCTGAGCGAGGGGCGCTGGGGATGGGCCGAAGGGGAGGTCCGAGGACCAGGGGTGAGGAGCATTGCTCCGAACGGGCTGGCCAGGGATGGCCAGCACCGGACCTGCAAGCGGAGTGGGACGCGAGAGCGCAGCAGGGCCGAGGTAGCGTCCATGGAGGGATTCACAGCGCCTCCCCGACGGTACGGCGCTCCGGGGCCTGTCGCCAGTCAGCCCTGAGCCTGGCAGTCAGAGGCTACCCATCTGCGGTGAGGTGTGGGAAGCATTGGTAAACGCCGTTGCCAGCGCCCATAATGACCGTCGTTTCGACGTCGAGGAGACCGTGATGAAACTGCTCAACCGCTCCGCCCTGAGCGTCAGGCCGACCCGGCATTTCGTGGACTGGATCAATGCGCTCGAACCCACCATGGAAGGCGATGACCTGACCCTGGCCGACGTCGAACGTGAAAGCACCGTCTATCTGATCCCGGAGATGGACACGCCGGAGGCCCTGGAGGGCTTCGTGCGCGAGCGCTACCTCGAGATCCTCGAGACCGAGCTGCGCGCCTGGGAAGAGGACGAGCGTCAGTGGCCGGAGTCCCTGGACTGGGCGCTCTTCCAGCGCTTCCTGCAGGTCGAGCACAGCTACCTGGCCGTCGACCTGGATAACGAGGCGGCGCTGGAGATCTCCGAGGTGGACGACGCCCTGCTGCTGGAGACCGACCAGGACTGAGGCGTCTGCCCGGCCGTCATCCCGACGACGGCGACCGCGAGAAACCGGCTTCGGCCGGTTTCTGTCTTATTGATCTTCTAGCAACGGAAACAGGATGAGTCGACTCTTCGCGACCCGTCCCGGCGACGATGGCCTGCCGGGCCCGGAACGGCGCCTGGCGGTGCTGGCACTGATTCTCGGGACCCTGATGGCGGTGGTGGACACCACCATGGTCAACATCGCCCTGCCCACCATCGCCGCCGACCTCGCGGCCTCGCCCTCCCGGGTGGTGTGGGTCACCAACCTCTTCCAGGTGGTCTGTGCCGCCTTCCTGCTGGTCTTCGCCGCGCTCAGCGAGCGGGTCGGGCGCTATCGTGTCTACACCGCCGGGGTGGCGCTCTTCACCCTGGCCGCACTGGGCAGCGCGCTCTCCCGCAACCTCGAGACCCTGCTGCTGTTTCGGGGCCTGCAGGGGCTCGGCGCGGCGGCGACCCTCTCCATCGGGCCGTCGCTCTACCGGTCGATCTTCCCCTCGCGGCTGCTCGGCAGCGCCCTGGGGCTCTCCGCCCTGGTGGTCGCCGGCGGCTACGCGGCGGGGCCGACCATCGGCGGGCTGGTGCTCTCGGTGGCGAACTGGCCGTGGCTCTTCGCCCTGCACGTGCCGCTGGGGCTCTGCGCCGCCAGCCTGGCCTGGCGGGCGCTGCCGCGGGAGGCCAGGCGCCGTGAGGACTTCGACTGGCGCGGCGCCCTCTTCGCGGTGGCCATGATGGCCGGGCTCTTCCTGGGCCTCGATAGCGCCGGTCACGGGGTGCCCGGCTGGCAGGTGCTCGCCTGGCTGGGCGGCAGTGCGCTCAGTGCCGGGCTCTTCCTGCGGCGCCAGCGGCGCGCGCGTCACCCCCTGCTGCCGCTGTCACTGTTCGCCGAGCGGCGCTTCTCGTTGGCGGTCTGCGCCTCGGGGCTGGCCTTCGTGGGACAGGGGCTGGCCTTCGTGGCGCTCTCCTTCCTCTATCAGCAGGAGATGGGCTTCACGCCGCTGCAGACCGCCTGGATGTTCACCCCCTGGCCGCTGGCGATCATGGTGGTGGGGCCGCTGGCCGGTCGGCTGGCGGATCGGGTCAACCCGAGCCTGCTCTCCAGTGCCGGCCTGCTACTGCTGCTGCTGGGCCTGGCGGCGCTGGCCGGGCTGGACGCCGAGGCGGGCCTGGCCGACAGCCTCTGGCGCACGGCGCTCTGCGGCATGGGCTTCGGCCTCTTCCAGCCCCCCAACAACCGCGAGATGATGGCCAGCGTCCCCCGCGAGCGCAGCGCCCGGGCCTCCGGCGTGATGAGCACCACCCGGACGGTGGGCCAGTCCCTCGGGGTCGCCCTGGTCGGCGCCTTCCTGGCCGCCGGCGCCCCGGTGCAGGCGACGCTCTGGGCCGGGGCCGGGGCCTGCGTGCTGTCGCTCATGGCGAGCCTTTCGCGGGTCGGCCTGGCCGGGCGGGCGCAGCGCGAGGCGCGCCGGGCCTGATCGCGGCGGGCGTCGTCGGACCCGCACGGAAGGCGTACAATGGCCCTCTCACTCACCCAGCATCGAGACGTCGACATGAGCATCCAGGACACCATCGAAGCCAAGCTCAAGGCCCTCGAGCCCGACTTCCTGGCGGTGGAGAACGAGAGCCACCGGCACAACGTGCCGGCGAATTCGGAGACGCACTTCAAGGTCACCCTGGTCGCTCGCCGCTTCGAGGGGCTGATGCCGGTCAAGCGCCACCAGCAGCTCTACGCGCTGCTCGCCGATGAGCTGGCAGGCCCGGTGCACGCCCTGGCCCTGCACCTCTTCACGCCCGAGGAGTGGGAGGCCAGCGGCCGGTCGCGCCCCGATTCCCCCGACTGCCGGGGCGGCAGCACCTCGTGACCCCGGAGCCGCAGCGCCTGCAGTACCTGGAGGCCATGGGCCTGACGGCCTGGGTCTCCCGCTACCGCCTGCCCAACGCCCTGCCCACGCCGGAGTGCGAGTGGGCGCCGCCCGAACCCGAGGCCGCGACGCCGACCCCGCCGGGTGAGCGCCTGCACGCCCTGCTCGACGAGGCCGCCCAGGCCCAGGTCGCCACGCCCCGGGAGGCGCCCGCCGAGCCGGAGCCGCCCCAGCGCCCGCCGGCCGGCCCCGGCAAGGCGCGTGCGCTGCTCGGCGACATGGTGCCCGCCGCCGAGGCGGAGGCTGACGCGAAGCCGGCCGCGGCGCGCCCGGCGCAGCGTGCCGGCGAGGCGCTGCGCTTCACCCTGCAGGTGGCCTGCCTGGATGGCCGCTGGCTGATCCTGCTGCCCCAGGAGGCGGCCCCCGGCGCCACCGAGGTGCGCCTGCTGCGCCACCTGCTGCAGGCCGCCGGCGTGGTGCCCGAGCAGATGCCGGCCTTCGAGGCCTTTCGCTGGCCGCAGCTGGAGGGCCTGCCGGTGGAGGCTCCGGTCGAGGAGGCCCGGGAGGGGCTCCAGGCCTTCCTGGCCGGCCGTCAGCGGCGCGGCTGGGTGCCGGAGCGGCTGCTGGTGTTCGGCGACGACGCCGTTCTCGATGAGCTGCTCGCCCTGGTTGATGCACACTGCCCGCTGCTGGCGTTGCCCGCCTGGCAGGGGCCTGCCCTGGATGAGCTGGCCGGCAGCGCCGCGGCCAAGCGCGCGCTCTGGCCGCAGATGGCCGGCTGGCGTCAGGCCTGGGAGGCGCATGCGCCCGACTGAGACGACGCTGCGCCCGCTGGAGATCGACGATCTGGCGGTGCTGACGACCCTGGAGCAGGCCCATCAGCATGATCCCTGGACGCCGGCTCAGCTCGAGGCCGTGCTGGGTGATGCCGAGGCGAGGGTCGTCGGCGTCGAGCAGGAGACGCGGCTGGTGGGGCATGCGGTGGTGGTGCGCCTGCCCTTCGATGCGGAGCTGCAGGCCATCCTGGTGGCCGGCGACTGTCGTCGTCAGGGGCTTGCGGGTCGGCTGCTCGATGCGGTGATCGAGGCGGCAAGGGGCTGGGGCGTGGAGCGCCTGCTGCTGGAGGTGCGGGCGAGCAATGTCGCGGCCATTGGCCTCTATCGACGCGCCGGCTTCAACGAGGACGGCCGGCGTCGCGGCTACTATCCGCCGCTCGCCGGCCGTGCGCGGGAGGATGCGCTGCTGATGTCGCTCCCGCTGGCCTGATCCCGCCTCAGCTGGTCGCGGTCGTCTCGACTTCCTCGAACTTGCCCAGCAGGGCGGAGAGGCGACGCTCCCACTCCTCGCGTTCCTGCTTCAGGCGAGCGTTTTCCTCGCGCAGCTCCTCGGCTTCCATTCTCATCAACTCCAGGGCCTCGACGGCGCTGGTGACCTTCTGTTCGAGCTGGTTGAAGAGTTCGATGCTCATCCTGTTCTCCTGACAACATCCTGCTGATCGGGCCGCGCCCGGTGGGGATTCTCCTGACGGCAGCGTAACCTTGCGGCCGGGGCTCAGCAACCGTCGCCGTCGGGCGACTGGTCCTCGGCCTGCCGGCGCCGGTAGAGCCGCCCGGTGCTGTCACCGGCCCGCACCTCACGATGCAGCTGCCAGCTGGCCGGCACGGCCGGCGCCAGCGAGGTCTCGGTCTCGAGATAGATCCAGGCCTCCTCGGCGAGCCAGCCGCCGGCCTCCAGGGCCGCGCAGCAGCCGGCGGCGAGGCCCTGATGGAAGGGCGGGTCGAGAAAGACCAGCGAGAAGGGGGCGGAGGTGTCGGCCAGGAAGGCCTGGGCCTGGGTGGTCAGCAGCGTGGCGCGCTCGCTCGCCTTCAGGGTCTCGAGGTTGTCGGCCAGCTGGCGCGCCACCCTGGCGTCGGCCTCGACGAACACCGCCTCCCGAGCGCCTCGCGACAGGGCCTCGAGGCCGAGTGCCCCAGTGCCGGCGAAGAGGTCGAGCACCCGGGCCCCGGGCACGGCGGCGGTCAGCCAGTTGAAGAGCGTCTCGCGCACCCGGTCGGGGGTGGGGCGTAGCCCGGGATGATCGAGCACGGGAAGCTGGCGGCGGCGGTAGTCGCCGCCGATCAGGCGCAGCCGTCCGGTCTTGGCTGGGGCGCCCCTGGGCGAGGCGCCTGGGCCCGGGCGGCGGGACTTGCGGGAGGAGGAGGGGTGACGTGTCATGGAGCGGATTGTAACCGCCGGCTTGTCCACAGTCATGGTGCGCAATGGTAGGATGAGGCGATTCGTTCATCCGTGAGGCGTGATCCCCCCATGTTCGGTTTTCTCAAGCGCAAGAAGAAGCAGGAACAGCAGCAGACGACACCGGAACAGGAGGCCGAGCGCCGGTCGGAAGAGGAACAGGACACGATAGCCGACGGCGCGCGGCCAGAGCAGGAGGAGCCCTCCGCGGCCGCCACGGCCCCGGAAACGTCCGTGGCAGAGGAATCCGGCGAGGCGGAGGCTGTCGAGACTGTTCCCGCCGCCGAAGAAGCGCCCGTCGCCGCCGAGGAGAAGATCGCGGCCGATGAGGAGGTGGCGGCCGAGTCCAGCCTTGAGCCCAGCCCTGAGCCCACGCCCGAGGAACCCGCGGAAGAGGCGGTGCAGCAGGTCGCCCCCGAGCCCGAGTCTGTTTTCGAACCCGAACCCGAACCCGAACCCGAACCCGAACCCGAACCCGAACCCGAACCCGCGCCTGCCGCCCTGCAGGAGAAGCCGGTCAGCGAGAAGAAGGGCTGGTTCGCCCGCATCCGCGCCGGGCTCGGCAAGACCCGCGCCAACCTCACCGACGGCCTGGCCGACCTCTTCATGGGGCGCAAGCAGATCGATGACGATCTGATGGAGGAGCTCGAGACCCAGCTGCTGATGGCGGACGTCGGCATCGAGGCCACCACCGAGATCATCGACCGGCTCGCCGACCGGGTCTCGCGCAAGGAACTCAAGGATCCCCAGGCACTCTACCGCGCCCTGCAGGAGGAGCTGGCGGCGAGCCTCGAGCCGGTCACCGAGCCCCTGGCCCTGCCGCCCAAGGGCGAGGGCCCCTTCGTGATCCTGGTGATCGGCGTCAACGGCGTGGGCAAGACCACCACCATCGGCAAGCTGACCCAGCGCTTCCAGCGCGAGGGGCGCAGCGTGATGCTGGCCGCCGGCGATACCTTCCGTGCCGCCGCCGTGGAGCAGCTCAAGGTGTGGGGCGAGCGCAACGACGTGCCGGTGATCGCCCAGCACACCGGCGCTGACAGCGCCTCGGTGATCTTCGATGCCCTCTCGGCGGCCAAGGCGCGCGGCGTCGACGTGCTTATCGCCGACACCGCCGGGCGCCTGCACAACAAGGCGCACCTGATGGAGGAGCTCAAGAAGGTCCATCGGGTGATGGGCAAGATCGACGCCAGCGCCCCCCACGAGGTGATGCTGGTGCTCGACGCTGGCACCGGGCAGAACGCCCTGGCCCAGGCCTCGACCTTCCACGAGGCGGTGCCGATCACCGGCGTGACCCTGACCAAGCTCGACGGTACCGCCAAGGGCGGCATCATCTTCGCCCTGGCGCGACAGCTCGGCACCCCGATCCGCTTCATCGGCGTCGGCGAGGGGCTGGATGACCTGCGACCCTTCGTGGCGCACGAGTTCGTCGATGCCCTGTTCGATCGGGACCAGGACACGCCCGCGTCATGATTGCCTTCGAGCACGTCGGCAAGCGCTATGGAGGGCGCTATGATGCGCTCGCCAATATCGATTTTCGCGTGCGCCGCGGCGAGATGGTCTTCCTGACCGGCCACTCCGGGGCGGGCAAGAGCTCGCTGCTGCGGCTGATCATGCGCCTGGAGCGGCCCAGCCGCGGCCGGGTGCGGGTGGCGGGCCACGACATCGATCGCCTGCACCACAGCCAGATCCCCTTCTATCGCCGCCAGATCGGCGTGGTCTTCCAGGATCACCAGCTGCTCTTCGACCGCTCGATCTACCACAACGTGGCGCTGCCCCTGGAGATCCAGGGCATCGAGCGCCGCGAGGCCGCGCGCCGGGTGCGGGCGGCGCTCGACAAGGTGGGGCTGCTGCACCGCGAGGCGGCCCTGCCCATCGAGCTCTCCGGCGGCGAGCAGCAGCGGGTGGGCATCGCCCGGGCGGTGGTCAACAAGCCGGCACTGCTGTTGGCCGACGAGCCCACCGGCAACCTCGACCCGCAGCTCTCCGCCGACATCATGGGGCTGTTCGAGGACTTCAATCGCATCGGCACCACGGTGATGGTCGCCAGCCACGACCTGGCGCTGATCGCCCGGCTTCGCCACCGCACCCTGCGGCTGAGCGAGGGCCGCCTGGTGGCCGACGAGGAGATCGCATGAGTCGACCCGAGCCCTCGTCCCGCGGCGCCCGCACGCAGCGGCCGAGAAGCGGCCTGCGCTGGCGCGCCTGGGCACGCCACCACCGCGCCATGGCCGCCGACAGCGCGCGCCGGCTGCTGCGTCGGCCACTGGGCAGCCTGCTGACCATGCTGGCCATCGCCATCGCCCTGGTGCTGCCGGCCGGCCTGTGGCTGACCCTGGACAGCGCCCGTCTGCTCGACGCCCAGCTGGAGCAGAGCGCCACTCTCACCACCTACCTGGACGAGGAGGTCGGCGAGGCCGAGGCCGGGCGCATCGAGCAGGCCCTGGCCGCCCAGGACGGCGTGGCGGCCACCCGGCTGATCACCGCCGCCGAGGGTATGGCCGAGTTCCAGCAGGCGCTGGGGCTCGAGGACGCCCTGGCGCGGCTCGAGACGAATCCGCTGCCGGCAAGCGTGGTGGTGCGCCCCGCCAATGCCGACCCCGCGGCGGTGCGCCGGCTCGCCGATGGCCTCGCGGCCGTGCCCGGCGTCGACGAGGTGCGCCTGGACCTCGCCTGGCTGGAGCGCCTGCGCCACCTCGCCGCGCTGGGCCAGCGCGTCACCCTGGCGCTGGGCGTGCTGTTCGCGCTGGGGGTGCTGCTGGTGGTCGGCAATACCATCCGGCTGGCCGTGGAGAGCCGCCGCCAGGAGATCGAGGTGGTCACCCTGATCGGCGCCACCCACGCCTTCGTGCGACGCCCCTTCCTCTACAGCGGCGCCTGGTTCGGCCTCGGCGGTGGCCTGCTGGCCTGGGGGCTGTTGAGCCTCGGCAGCGACTGGCTTGCGGCCCCGGTTTCCGCGCTGGCGGCCAGCTATGGCGCCAGTTTCACCCTGCCGCGGCTGGGAGGCGAAGGGTCTACAATACTGTTGGGCTGTAGTACACTACTGGGCTGGCTGGGTGCTTGGCTGGCCGTGAATCGGCACCTGGCGGAGATCCGGCCTCGTTAAGGCAAATGGCTGGATGATTCCTCGCTATATGCGAGCACATTCGGAACTTTCAACGGCCTTTATCGTCGTAGTCGGCGATCACGAACAGCACTATGGGCTTCGAAGGAGACAACCTGCACATGAGCACCAGTCTTCTGCCGGTGGGGCAACTCTCCCCGGGTCATGACCTGAACGGCTACATCCAGGCGGTCAACGGCATTCCCATGCTGACCGTCGAAGAGGAGCGCGATCTCGCCTTCCGGCTTCACGACGAGGGGGACCTGGAAGCGGCTCGCCGTCTGGTGCTGTCGCATCTGCGCTTCGTCGTCTACATCGCCCGCAGCTACTCCGGCTATGGCCTGCCCCAGGCGGACCTGATCCAGGAGGGCAACGTCGGACTGATGAAGGCCGTGAAACGCTTCGACCCGAACCAGGGTGTGCGGCTGGTCTCCTTCGCCGTGCACTGGATCAAGGCCGAGATCCACGAGTTCGTGCTGCGCAACTGGCGCATCGTCAAGATCGCCACCACCAAGGCCCAGCGCAAGCTGTTCTTCAACCTGCGCGGCGCCAAGAAGCGCCTGGCCTGGTTGAACACCGATGAGGTCGAGGCGATCGCCAAGGATCTCGACGTCAAGCCCGAGGTGGTGCGCGAGATGGAAGGTCGCCTGTCGGCCCACGACGCCGGCTTCGACGCCTCGCCCGGGGAGGACGACGAGTCCGCCTATCAGGCGCCAGTGCACTTCCTCGACGACGCCAGCGCCGACCCGGCCACCCAGCTCGAGGACAGTGACTGGGAGCAGGACGCCACCCAGCGCCTGCAGACGGCCCTTGCGGCCCTCGACGAGCGTTCGCGGGATATCCTGCAGCGCCGCTGGCTCGGCGACGGCAAGGCCACCCTGCACGAGCTGGCCGACGTCTACGGCGTCTCCGCCGAGCGCATCCGCCAGCTCGAGAAGAACGCCATGAAGAAGATCCGCCTGCAGATCGGCGACGCCCTGGCGGCCTGATCCCCCTGGCTGGCGACTGCCGGTCCTGGCGAAGATCGCTACCTCATCGCATCGCCCGAATGACGAAGCCCCGGCCAATGGCCGGGGCTTCGTGCGTTGTACCGCGGAGTGTTACGGGCGTGGGTCAGGCCGTCTGCGCCGCGGGGCGCAAGAGTTGTGCCGAGAGCAGCGGCCACTGGTCGTCCCAGTGCTCGGTGGGGCGGTGGCGGAAGTCGCTGCGCACGTAGCGCGAGATCTGTCCCTCGAGCTGGGCCAGCATCAGGTTGGCCGCGGCGGAGACCGGCAGGGCGGGGCGGCGGCCCTCGCGCAGTTCGGCCTCGCGCAGCACCTGCTTGAGCTGGGTCTCCAGGCGCTCGAAGAGCTGATGGATGCGAAGCCTGAGCCTTGCCGTCTCGCCGGTCAGGGCGTCGCCGCCGAGCAGGCGCGAGAGGCCCGGGTTCTTTTCGGCGAAGGCCAGTACCAGGGTGAGGATCTGGCCGCAGCGCGGCACCGCCTCGGGTACCTCGTCGAGGATCCGGCCGATGCGCTCGAAGAGGCTCTCCTCGATGAACTCGATGAGGCCCTCGAACATGCGCGCCTTGCTCGGGAAATGGCGATAGAGCGCCGCCTCCGAGACGCCGACCTGGCGGGCCAGGGCGGCCACGGTGATGCGCTTGCCGCTGTCTTCCTCCAGCATCAGCGCCAAGCCCTGCAGGATCTGCTCGCGGCGGCTGGGAGTGTGGGTTGCCTGCGTCATGTCGTTATATTCTTATCGGTCGGGTGGATCGGGCCGGCCCCGCAGGGCGCGGCTCGTAGGGCCAGCTTCTGGGGCTGGCTCACTGGGATCGGGTCGCCGGCGTTCAGCCGTCGCTCGGTTCCTGCGGCTCGTCGGTAATCAGGGTGCCGACCCCGGCGTTGGTGAAGATCTCCAGCAGGGTGGCGTGGGGCACCCGGCCGTCGATGATATGGGCGCTCTTGGCGCCGCCCTTCACGGCCTCCAGCGCACAGCGGATCTTCGGCAGCATGCCGCCGTGGATGGTGCCGTCGGCGATCAGGCCATCCACCTGGCCGGTGGTCAGTCCGGTGAGCACCTCGCCCTCGGCGTTCATCAGGCCGGCCACGTTGGTCAGCAGCATCAGCTTCTCGGCGTCCAGGGCCTCGGCCACCTTGCCGGCCACGAGGTCGGCGTTGATGTTGTAGCTGCGGCCCTTCGCATCCACCCCGATGGGGGCGATGACCGGGATGAAGTCGCGGGCGGCGAGCATCTCGATCAGGTCGGTGGAGATGTGCTCCACCTCGCCGACGTGGCCGATGTCGATGATCTCCGGCGCGGTCATCTCCGGGCTCTGATGCTCGACCTTGAGCTGACGGGCGCGGATCTGGGCACCGTCCTTGCCGGTCAGGCCGATGGCCTTGCCGCCGGACTGGTTGATCAGGTTGACGATGCCCTTGTTGACCAGCCCGCCCAGCACCATCTCGACCACGTCCATGGTCTCGGCGTCGGTGACCCGCATGCCGTTGACGAAGCGCGACTCGATGTTGAGCTTGGCCAGCAGGTCGCCGATCTGCGGGCCGCCGCCATGCACCACCACCGGATTGATGCCGACCTCCTTCATCAGCACCATGTCGCGGGCGAAGGAGTCGATCAGGGTGTCCTCGGTCATGGCGTTGCCGCCGTACTTCACTACCACGGTCTTGCCGGAGAAGCGCTGGATGTAGGGCAGCGCCTCGGAGAGCACCTCCACCACCTGGCGCGGGTCGCGAGTCTGTTCGGTCATCGGTCGGGTTCCCTGTCCTGTTTCGTCTGGCGAGAGCTCGCCTGGTGAGCGTTCATGTGCCGAGAAGTCATGTGGCGAGCGGCCCCTCAGTGGGGCAGTTCGAGCTCGGGCGACACCTGGGCGAGGGCGTCGGCGAAGCGGCCGCGGATGCGAGTGAGCGCCGCCTCGTCCTTGCCCTCGAAGCGCAGCACCAGCACCGGCGTGGTGTTGGAGGCGCGACACAGCCCCCAGCCGTCCGGGTAGTCGACGCGGATGCCGTCCAGGGTAGTCTTGATGCCGCCATCGCCGAAGTCGCCCTCCCGCGCGAGCCGGTCCACCAGGGCAAACTTGGTCTCGTCGGTCACGGCGATGTTGATCTCCGGGGTGCCGAGATCCTGAGGATAGCGGGCGAAGAAGGCGTCGGCATCCATGCCCTCGGTGGAGAGCTCCTTCGAGAGGATCTCGAGCAGGCGGGCCGCGGCATAGAGGCCGTCGTCGAAGCCGTACCAGCGCTCCTGGAAGAAGATATGGCCGCTCATCTCGCCGGCAAGCGCCGCACCGGTCGCCTTCATGCGCGCCTTGATCAGCGAGTGGCCGGTGCGCCACATCTCGGGGGTGCCGCCCGCTTCCTCGATCACCCGGGTCAGGTTGCCGGTGCACTTGACGTCGAAGATCACGCGGGCGCCCGGGTTGCGCGACAGCATGTCCTCGGCGAAGGCCATCAGCAGGTGATCGGGGTAGATCAGCGCTCCGCTCGGGGTGATCACTCCCAGGCGGTCGCCGTCGCCGTCGAAGGCCAGGCCGATGTCGGCACCGGTCTCCTGCACGGTGCGGATCAGATCCTTCAGGTTCTCGGGCTTGCCCGGGTCCGGATGATGGTTCGGGAAGGTGCCGTCGATCTCGGCGAATAGCGGAATCGTCTCGGCGCCCAGGCGCTCGACCAGCGCCGGGCCGAGTTCGCCGGCCACGCCGTTGCCGCAGTCGACCACGGCCTTGAGCGGCCGGGTAAGCGTGACGTCGCCGAGGATGCGCGCCAGATAGGCGTTGCGCACGTCTTCCTGGCGCGTCTGGCCCTGGCCCTCGGCGAGATCGCCCGTCGCCAGACGGGTGTGCAGCGCGGTGATGGCGTCCCCGGAGAGTGTCTCGCCGCCGAGCACGATCTTGAAGCCGTTGTAGTCCGGCGGGTTGTGGCTGCCGGTGACCATGACGCCGGAGGCGGTGCCCTCGAGCACGTGGGTGGCGAAGTAGAGCACCGGGGTGGGGACCATGCCAACGTCGATGACGTCGCACCCGGTCGACGTCAGGCCGCGGGTCAGGGCCTCGAGCAGCCGTGGGCCCGAGAGGCGCCCGTCGCGGGCGACGACCACGGCGGATTCGCCGCGGGCGCGGGCCTCGCTGCCGATGGCGCGGCCGATCAGCTCGACGCCGGTCTCGGTCAGGGTGTCATCGACGATGCCGCGGATGTCGTAGGCGCGGAAGATCGAGGCGGGTACGGTCTCTGTGGTCATGGGGTCCATCCGTTGTGGGGTATCGAGAGGCTCAGCGCCGGCCCGAGCTGCCGAAGCCGCCGCCGCCGCGATGGCTGGCGTCGAAGTCGTCGACGATCTCGAGTTCGGCCTGCACCACGGGCACGAGCACGTACTGTGCCAGACGCTCGAAGGGCTCGATGGTGAAGGACGCCTGGCCGCGGTTCCAGGTGGAGATCATCAGCTCGCCCTGGTAGTCGGAATCGATCAGGCCGACCAGGTTGCCGAGCACGATGCCGTGCTTATGGCCCAGGCCCGAGCGGGGCAGGATCATCCCGGCGAGGCCCGGATCGGCGATGTGAATGGCGAGCCCGGTGCGAATCAGCTCGCACTGGCCGGGCGCGAGGGTCAGGGGGGCGTCGAGCAGGGCGTGCAGGTCCATGCCGGCGGAGCCGTCGGTGGCATAGCGGGGCATCACGTCGCGCAGGCGCTCATCGAGCAGCTTGACGGCGAGACGCGGGCGTTCTGGGGCGGAAGACATCGGGGCTCCTCGGGGTGCGGTGTCAGGGGGTGTGGCGGGCCGTCAGGCAGGCCAGGGCACGGCGCATCACTGCCAGGGCGAGGTCGGCCTTGGGCTGGGGCGAGAGCGCCTCGCGGCCCTCGGTCTCGCCGTCGCGCCACAGCAGCAGGGCGGCATTGTGATCGGTGCCGAAGCCGATCTCGGGGTCGGAGACGTCGTTGGCGACGATCAGGTCCAGCCCCTTGCGGGTCAGCTTGTCCCGGGCATAGGCCTCGAGGTCGCGCGTCTCGGCGGCGAAGCCGACGACGAAGGGCCGCTCCGCCAGGGCCGCCACCGCGGCGATGATATCGGGGTTCTTGACCAGGCGCAGGGTGAGGCCGTCCTCGCCGTCGACCTTCTTGATCTTGTGCTCGGCGGCCGTCTCGGCGCGGTAGTCGGCCACGGCGGCGCAGCCGATGAAGAGATCGCTGTCGGGCGCCAGCCGCTTGGCGGCCTCGTGCATCTCCTGGGCGCTCTCCACGTCGATGCGCTCCACGCCCTCGGGGGTGGGGAGGGCGACCGGGCCGCTGATCAGCCGCACCCGGGCCCCGAGCGAGGCCGCCGCGGCGGCCAGGGCGTAGCCCATCTTGCCGGAGCTGTGGTTGGAGAGGTAGCGCACCGGATCCAGCGCCTCCCGGGTGGGGCCGGCGGTGATGGTCACGGTCAGGCCCTCGGCCTCGTGCGCCTCGGCGGTCGCGGCGTTGGGCGTCACGGAGGAGGGCAAGGCCTCGGGCGCCATGGCTGTCGCGGCGTCGGGCGCCTTAGCTGGCGAGGCATCGGGCGCCGTAGCAAGCAGCGCCTCGACGATCGCCTCGGGCTCCAGCATGCGCCCCGGGCCCACGTCGCCGCAGGCTTGGTCGCCGCTCTCCGGCCCCAGCAGCCGCCAGCCGTCCTGGGTGAGCCGGTCGGCGTTGCGCAGGGTGGCCGGATGGCGCCACATGGCCTGGTTCATGGCCGGCGCCATCACCGTCTCGGCGTCGCTCGCCAGGCACAGGGTGGTCAGCAGGTCGTTCGCCATGCCCTGGGCGAGGCGCGCCATCAGGTCGGCGGTCGCCGGGGCGATCAGGATGATCTCGGCCCAGCGAGCCAGCTCGATGTGGCCCATGCCGGCCTCGGCCTCGGGGTCGAGCAGCGAGGTGCGCACCGGCTCGCCGGTCAGCGCCTGCAGCGTCAGCGGCGTGATGAAGGCCTGGGCGCCCTCGGTCATGACCACGCGCACCTCGCAGCCGGTCTGCTTGAGCAGGCGGGCGAGCTGGGCGCTCTTGTAGGCGGCGATGCCGGCACTGATGCCGAGCAGGATGCGGCGGCCCGCGATCGGGCGGCCGCTGCGCCGTTGGCCGGGCAGTGAAGACATGGTGGTATCCGAGTGGGAATCGGGCCTCCTACCTTACCATCGGCGCCCGACCTTGCGTAGCCGCCGGCCCGACTACACTGATACCCACGAACGGCGGGCAGGGAGGCCGAGATGTCGATTCGCGACTGGCCGGAAGGGGAGCGTCCCAGGGAGAAGCTGCTGGCACTCGGCGTGGAGGCGCTGTCCGACGCGGAGCTCTTGGCGATCTTTCTGCGCGTGGGGGTGGCGGGCCGCTCGGCGGTGGACCTGGCGCGGGACCTGTTGTCGTCCTTTGGCGGCCTGCGGCCGCTGCTCGAGGCCGACCAGGCGCGCTTCTGCGCCGAGCGCGGCATCGGTACGGCCACCTTCGTGCAGCTCCAGGCCACCCTGGAGCTGTCGCGGCGCCACCTCGCGAGCCAGCTCGAGCGCGGTCACGCCCTGACGTCGCCCACGCTGGTGCGCGCCTATCTCGCCGCGAAGCTTCGCCATCTCGGGCACGAGGAGTTCGCTGCGCTCTTCCTCGACAGCCAGCACCGGGTGATCCGCTACGAGTCGCTGTTTCGTGGCACCCTGGACAGCGCCTCGGTCTATCCCCGCGAGGTGGCTCGTCGTGCCCTGGCGCTGGGCGCCGGGGCGGTGATCTTCGCCCATAACCATCCCTCTGGCGTGGCCGAGCCGTCGGATGCCGACCGTCGCATCACCGAGCGGCTGAGCGAGGCGCTCTCGCTGTTCGAGATCCGCGTGCTGGATCATTTCGTGGTGGGGGACGGAGAGGTGGTCTCCTTCGCCGAGCGGGGGTGGTTGTGATGGGGATAAGTGAGGATCGTGATAGGAAAAGCGCGCGCGGGTCGCTATAATGCCGCACCGGTTGCGCTGGGCCCTTTGGTACGGGTCCCCGCCTGTCATCGCCGTATGCCGCGCCACCCTGGGTGTCGCGAGGCCATGCCATGCCCTCATCGGATCATCGCCGCGTCGCTTGCCGACTGTGGCGGTCTCTGGTATAAAGTGCAGCCTTTGAATTCCCTTGGGTCAAATGACAACGGGGTCGTCCCGGTTTGCCCGACAGGTTTTGAACACTCAGGTCTATACACCTGGCCAAGCGGTTGGAGGCTCTCATGTCCAAAGTATGTCAGGTTACCGGCAAGCGCCCGGTGACTGGTAACAACGTTTCACACTCCCAGCGCAAGACTCGCCGTCGTTTCGTGCCGAATCTGCATTCCCACCGTTTCTGGGTGGAGTCCGAGAAGCGCTTCGTCAAGCTGCGCGTCTCCTCCAAGGGCATGCGCATCATCGACAAGAAGGGCATCGAGGCGGTGCTCGGCGACATTCGCAAGCGCGGCGAAGCCGTCTAAGCGTTCCACCAGGGGAGACACGTCATGCGTGACAAGATCAGAATGATTTCCAGTGCCGGTACCGGCCACTTCTACACCACCGACAAGAACAAGCGGAACACTCCGGACAAGCTTGAGAAGAAGATGTTTGATCCGACGATCCGCAAGCACGTGATGTACAAGGAAGGCAAGATCAAGTAAGACTTGGTCGCTTCCGCCGCAGGTACGAGCCTGTCAGCCTGAACCCGGCCCGATGGTCGGGTTCTTGCGTATCACCGCTTCTCCGGACGAGACCATGCCCGAGTTGCCCGAAGTCGAGACCACCCGCCGCGGCATCGCGCCCCACGTGGAGGGTCGCGAGATCACCGAGGTGATCGTCCGTCAGACCCGCCTGCGCGTGCCGGTGCCGGCGGATCTGGTCGAGCGCCTGGTCGGGGCGCGGATCGGCGCCCTCTCGCGCCGCGCCAAGTACCTGCTGGTGCCGCTGGCGGCCCCGGAGGCTGGCGGCTCGGTGGGCACCCTGCTCTGGCATCTGGGCATGTCCGGCAGCCTGCGGCTCGCCCACCTCGGCGAGCTGCCGAAGAAGCACGACCACGTCGACCTGGTGCTCGACGACGGCGGCATCCTGCGCTATCACGACCCGCGCCGCTTCGGCTTCATCGACTGGCTCGCCGAGGGCCCGGCACCGGATGCGCGTCTCGCTCGGCTGGGGCCGGAGCCGCTGTCTGACGCCTTCGACGGTGCCCGGCTCTTTGACCTGTCCCGCCGCCGGCGCCTCGCGGTGAAGCCCTTCCTGATGGACAACGCCGTGGTGGTGGGCGTGGGCAACATCTACGCCGCCGAGGCGCTGTTCCTGGCCGGCATCGACCCGCGCCGGGCCGCCGGGCGCATCTCCCGGGAGCGCTTCGACCGGCTCGCGGCGGCGGTGCGCGAGGTGCTGGCGGCTGCCATCACCCAGGGGGGTACCACCCTGCGCGACTTCGTCGGCGGCACCGGCGAGCCCGGCTACTTCAAGCAGCGCCTCAACGTCTACGGCCGCGACGGCGAGCCCTGTCGGCGCTGCGGCGCCGAGCTGCGCCTGGTGACCCTGGGCCAGCGGGCCAGCGTGTTCTGTGGCCAGTGCCAGACCTGAACGATCCCCTCTTTTCCCTGCGAGACCCCTCATGACCCAGCATACCCTGCGCCTGAAGAAGAATGCCGACCGTCGCCTCAAGGCCGGCCACCTGTGGCTCTACTCCAACGAGATCGACATCCAGGCCACGCCGCTCAAGGACATCGTCCCCGGCACGCAGGTGGTGGTCGAGGCGGCCAACGGCAAGGGCATGGGGGTGGCCTACGTCAATCCGCACTCGCTGATCTGCGCGCGGATGGTCTCCCGGGATCCCAAGCAGGGGCTCGACCGCTCGCTGCTGGTGCACCGCCTGAACCAGGCGCTGGCCCTGCGTCAGCGGCTCTTCGACAAGCCCTTCTACCGCCTGGTGCACGGCGAGGGCGACCTGTTGCCGGGACTGATCATCGACCGCTTCGGCGACGTCGTCGTGGTCCAGCTCAATACCGCCGGCATGCAGGCCGTGGCCGACGAGCTGCTGGATGCCCTGGACAAGGTGCTCTCGCCGGCGGCCGTGGTGTTCCGCAACGACACCAGCGGGCGTCGCCAGGAGGGCCTCGAGGCGAGTGTCGAGGTGGTGAAGGGCGAGCTGCCCGACCAGGTGCTGCTGGAGGAGAACGGCGTGCGCTTCGTCGTGCCGGTGCTCGACGGCCAGAAGACCGGCTGGTTCTACGATCACCGCGTCAACCGCACCTGGCTCAATGGCCTGGTGGGCGGCAAGCGGGTACTGGACCTGTTCAGCTACGTCGGCGGCTGGGGCGTGCAGGCCGCGGCCAACGGTGCCAGCGAGGTGCTCTGCGTGGATGCCTCCGGCGCGGCCCTCGAGCGGGTCGCCGAGAACGCCACCCTCAACGGCCTGCACGAGCAGGTGGCGGTGGGCGAGGGCGATGCCTTCGAGGTGCTCGCCGCCCTCAAGGCCGAGGGGGAGGAGTTCGACGTGGTGATCCTCGATCCGCCGGCCTTCATCCGCAAGCGCAAGGACATCCCCAACGGCGAGCGGGCCTACGGCAAGCTCAACCGCGAGGCGATGCGCCTGCTCGGCCGCGACGGCTTGCTGCTCTCGGCCTCGTGCTCCATGCACCTGGCCCCGGAGCGCCTGGTGGACGTAGTGCGCGGCGCGGTGCGCCATCAGGACCGCCAGGGCCAGATCCTCTTCCAGGGCCATCAGGGACCGGATCATCCGGTGCATCCGGCGATCCCCGAGACCGCCTACCTCAAGGCCCTGGGCGTGCGCGTCTTCCGGGACTAGGCCGTGACGGTGCCCGGCTACGTTCGCGCCTTCGCCCATTCCAATGCGCTGCTGGTCAGTCACGTGCATAACGTGCTGACCGCGGCCGGCATCCCGGTGGAGCTGCGCAACCTGACCCTGGGCGGCGGCGCCGGCGAGCTGCCGCTGGGCGAGTGCGAGCCGGAGGTCTGGGTGGCGCCCCACAACCTCGAGCGCACCGAGGCGCTGATTCGCCAGGCCCTTCATGGGGGCAGCGAGCGCCCGGCCTGGACCTGTCCCGGCTGCGGCGAGCGCCTCGAGGGTGCCTTCGACACCTGCTGGCACTGCGGCGCCACCCGGGAGGGGGCGGACTAGCCCGGTGAGCGGGCAGGGGAGGCGCCACCCAGACCTCCGGCTCGCCCGCGTGAACGGCATAGCTGCTCGGTTATGGCCACAGGGTTTTCTGTAGACGCCTTCTCTCATAGAAGATTTTCCGGTGAAAAAGCCGGCGTACACGCATCCTTTTTGTTCTTCTGCGTGGACTCTTCGTGTATCGACTGCCTGTGCTGTAATGGGGGAACACCGATTCCGTCATCCATAGCAGGAGCGTGCCATGCAGATCGCCGTGCCCAAGGAAATCAAGAACCACGAGTACCGCGTCGCCCTGACCCCCTCGGGGGCCCGGGAACTGGTCGGCCGAGGCCACACGGTCACCGTACAGGCCGGGGCCGGCGAGGGCGCCGGCTTCCATGACGCCGACTATGAGGCCGCCGGGGCGCGCCTCGAAGCCGATGTGGCGAAGGTCTGGGGCGAGGCCGAGCTGATCCTCAAGGTCAAGGAGCCCCAGGCCGAGGAGGTCGCCCGGCTCGCCAAGGGCCAGACGCTCTTCACCTACCTGCACCTGGCCGCCGAACAGACCCTCACCCGCGGCCTGATGGCGAGCGGCGCCACCTGCATCGCCTACGAGACCGTCACGGATCGCCAGGGCGGGCTGCCGCTGCTGGCGCCGATGAGCACCGTGGCCGGCCGCATGGCCGTACAGGCGGGCGCCCACAGCCTGGAGAAGGCGCAGGGCGGGGCCGGCGTGCTGCTGCCCGGCGTGCCCGGCGTGGCCCCGGCCAAGGTGGCCGTGATCGGTGGCGGCGTGGTGGGCGAGAACGCCGCCCGCATGGCGCTGGGCCTGGGCGCCGAGGTCACGGTGCTCGACACCTCCATCCCGCGCCTCGAGACCCTGGACGACCGCTATCAGGGGCGCATGAAGACCGTCTTCTCCACCGCCGACGCCATCGATGAGGCGGTGCGCGAGTGCGACCTGATCGTCGGCGCCGTGCTCATCCCCGGTGCGGCCGCGCCCAAGCTGATCACCCGCGCGATGCTCGCCGAGATGAAGCCGGGCAGCGTGCTGGTGGACGTGGCCATCGACCAGGGCGGCTGCTTCGAGACCAGCCGGCCCACCACCCATACCGACCCGACCTACATCGTCGACGGCGTCGTGCACTACTGCGTGGCCAACATGCCCGGCGCCGTGGCGCGCACCTCGACCCAGGCGCTGACCAACGCCACCCTTCCGTTCGTGCGGGCGCTGGCCGACAAGGGCTGGAAGCAGGCCCTGGCCGACGATCCGCACTTCGCCGCCGGCCTCAACGTCCATGACGGCCAGGTCACCTACCAGGCGGTGGCGGACGCCTTCGGCCTCGAGAGCGTCGATCCCGCCAGCCTGGTGAAATAAGACAGCCCTGGCCGTTCGATGCTGAAGCGACGCTTGGCAGGGTGACCGCTTCCGGGGCGCAGGGCCATCGCGGAGGCGCTGTGAACCCTTCCCTGGGCGCTACCTTTTCCCTCCCTGGAAAAGGACCTCCGCGCTGACCTGCCCCCTCTGCTGGTCGACACTGCCGGCCCCGGTCGCCTTGACCGGGGCCTCGCGTTACCATAGCGGCCATTCGAGAGTCAGCAGAGTCCCGCCTTCATGACCGCACCGTCCGACAAGACCCGTGTCCTCACCGGCATCACCACCACCGGCACGCCCCACCTGGGCAACTATGTGGGGGCGATCAAGCCCGCCATCGCCGCGAGTCAGGATCCGTCCGTCCAGTCCTACTACTTCCTCGCCGACCTGCACGCGCTGATCAAGTGCCAAGATCCGCAGCGGGTGCAGGAGTCGCGTCTGGAGATCGCCGCGACCTGGCTGGCGCTGGGGCTGGATACCGACAACGCCATCTTCTACCGCCAGTCGGACGTGCCGGAGATCCCGGAGCTGACCTGGATGCTCTCCTGCGTCTGTGCCAAGGGCCTGATGAACCGCGCCCACGCCTACAAGGCGGCGGTAGCCGAGAACGAGGACGCCGGCAATCAGGACCCGGACAAGGGCATCACCATGGGGCTGTTCGGCTATCCGGTGCTGATGGCGGCCGACATCCTGATGTTCAACGCCCACAAGGTGCCGGTGGGCCGCGACCAGATCCAGCACATCGAGATGGCGCGCGACATCGGCGGGCGCTTCAACCACCTCTACAAGGGGCAGTACTTCACCCAGCCCGAGGCGGTGGTGGACGAGCGGGTCGAGGTGCTGGGCGGCCTGGACGGGCGCAAGATGTCCAAGAGCTACAACAACACCATCCCGCTGTTCGTCTCCGAGAAGAAGCTCCAGAAGCTGGTGCGCAAGATCAAGACCAACTCCCTGGAGCCCGGCGAGCCCAAGGACCCGGCGAGCTGCACCCTGTTCCAGATCTTCTCGGCCTTCGCGACGGCCGACGAGACCGAGGCCATGCGCGGCGAGTATGCCAACGGCATCGGTTGGGGCGAGGCCAAGAACCGCGTCTTCGAGTTGCTCAACGAGCAGCTGCGCGAGCCCCGCGAGCGCTATCAGGGGCTGATGGAGGATCCTGGCCATATCGAGCGGGTGCTGCTCCAGGGCGCCGAGCGGGCTCGCGCCGAGGCGGCGCCCTTCATGGATCGCCTGCGCCAGGCGGCGGGCCTCGGCCGTTTCGTCTGAGCGTCGGCTAAGCCACGCTCATGGCCGCGGGCCGGGCCCCTCGGGGGCCCGGCCTTTTTATTGCCGGATCGAATGAAAACCATCCATACGATGATTTCACGTTCTGCTCGAGATTCGTTAGTCTGCGCGCTAATCTGATCGCTGACCCGGACGTTTCCGGAGGATCCCTCATGAGTGATGTCGCCCTGATTCGGCGTTCCCGTCCGACCCTGCCGCTCCTTGCCGCCGCCGGCCTGCTGCTGGGGGCGCTCGCCGTGGGCAGCGCCTTCGGCGCCCGGCTAGGCGCGCTGATGGTGGTGGGCGGACTGCTCGGCATCGTGCTCTACCACGCCGCCTTCGGCTTCACCGCCGCCTGGCGAGTATTCATCACCGAGCGTCGCGGCCGCGGCCTGCGCGCGCAGATGGTGATGCTGGCCATCGCCGTGGCGCTGTTCTTCCCGGCACTCTCGGCCGGCAGCCTGTTCGGCCAGTCCGTCACCGGCTTCGTGGCGCCGATCGGCGTGTCGGTGATCGTCGGCGCCTTCCTGTTCGGGCTCGGCATGCAGTTGGGCGGTGGCTGCGCCTCCGGCACCCTGTTCACGGCCGGGGGCGGCAACGCCCGCATGCTGATCACCCTGCTGTTCTTCGTGGTCGGCTCGGTGATCGGCACGGCCCACTTCAGCTGGTGGCAGAGCCTGCCGGCCTTCCAGCCGGTCTCGCTGGTGAAGACCGCCGGCGCCGGGGGCGGCATCGCGATCAGTTTTGCGCTGTTCGCTGCCATCGCGGCGCTGACCGTGGTGATGGAGCGGCGTCGCCACGGCCAGCTGGAGCAGGCGCCTCGGATCGACGCCGGCAACCGGCGCTGGCTCACCGGCCCCTGGCCGCTGCTGGCCGGCGCCGTGGCGCTGGCGCTGCTCAACTTCGCCACCCTGTCGCTCGCCGGTCGCCCCTGGGGGGTGACCTCGGCCTTCGCACTCTGGGGCGCCAAGGGCTTCGAGCTCTTGGGCGGCGATGTCGGCCAGTGGGGCTACTGGCAGGCCTCCTGGAACGCCAGGGCGCTCGAGGCCAGCGTGTGGGGGGACATCACCACGGTGATGAATGTCGGCATCATGATCGGCGCCCTGGTGGCGGCGTCCTTGGCCGGCAAGTTCGCCCCCAGCCTGCGCATCCCGGCGCGCTCGGTGCTGGCCGCGGTGATCGGCGGCATCCTGCTGGGCTACGGGGCTCGCCTGGCGTTCGGCTGCAACATCGGCGCCTACTTCGGCGGCATCGCCTCCGGCAGCCTGCATGGCTGGGTGTGGCTGGTGGCGGCCTTCGCCGGCAACATGCTCGGGGTCAAGCTGCGGCCTTTCTTCTTCGACGGGCCTGCCGCCCGGGTGGCGACGGCGAAGGGCTGCTGAGCCGCGTTTTCGTCGGCATCTAAGGCGCCCCGGCCCCCGGCCGGGGCGTCGTCGTTTGCGGCATGGTAGAGTGTCGCCAATGGCGCCGGGAGAGCGCCAACGGCCCGTTCCAGTCACCCTATCGAGGCGAGAGATGACCATCGAACACAAGCGCCCCCTCTATATTCCCTATGCCGGTCCACCGCTGCTCGAGATGCCGCTGCTCAACAAGGGCAGTGCCTTCACCCGTGAGGAGCGCCTGGAGTTCAACCTGATCGGGCTGCTGCCGCAGAATGTGGAGACCATCGAGGAACAGGCGGAACGGGCCTACCGGCAGTACAGCCAGTGCCAGAACGACCTCGACAAGCACATCTACCTGCGGGCGATCCAGGACGACAACGAGACCCTCTACTACCGGCTGGTCTCCGAGCATCTCGAGGAGATGCTACCGATCATCTATACCCCCACGGTCGGCAAGGCGTGCGAGGAGTTCTCCAACATCTACCGCAACCACCGCGGACTCTTCATCGCCTATCCCGACCGCGACCGCATGGATGACATCCTCAGGAGCGCTACCAAGGACAACGTCAAGGTGATCGTGGTCACCGACGGCGAGCGCATCCTGGGGCTCGGCGACCAGGGCATCGGCGGCATGGGCATCCCGATCGGCAAGCTGGCGCTCTACACCGCCTGCGGCGGCATCAGCCCGGCCTACACCCTGCCGATCATGCTCGACGTGGGGACCAACAACCAGGCGCTGCTCGACGATCCCATGTACATGGGCTGGCGCCACCGGCGGGTCTCCCAGGAAGAGTACGACGCCTTCATGGCGGAGTTCATCACCGCGGTGAAGCGCCGCTGGCCCAACGCGCTGCTGCAGTTTGAGGACTTCGCCCAGGCCAACGCCCTGCCGCTGCTGGATCGCTACCGCGACCAGCTGTGCTGCTTCAACGACGACGTCCAGGGCACGGCCTCGGTGGTCGTGGGCACCCTGATGGCGGCCTGCCAGGCGCGCGACGAGGGCATCGGCCAGCAGCGGGTGGTGTTCGTGGGCGCCGGCTCCGCCGGCTGCGGCATCGCCGAGCAGGTGGTGGTGACCATGCAGGCCGAGGGACTGACCGAGAAGGAGGCGCGCTCGCGCATCTACATGGTCGATCGCGAGGGCCTGGTCACCAACGAGCAGGCCTGGCTGCGCGACTTCCAGGGGCGCCTCGCCCACGATCCGGAACTGGTGGCCGAGTGGGAAGGCCAGTCGCTGCTCGAGGTGGTCCGCCGGATCGAGCCCACGGTGCTGATCGGGGTCTGTGGCATGCCGGGCATCTTCACCGAGGAGGTGGTGCGCGCCATGCATGCCAACTGCGAGATGCCGCTGATCATGCCGCTCTCCAACCCGACCTCCCGGGCCGAGGCGGTGCCGGAGGATGTGATCCGCTGGACCGACGGCCAGGCCCTGGTCGCCACCGGCAGCCCCTTCCCGCCGGTCGAGCACGACGGTCGCAGCATCCCTATCGCCCAGTGCAACAACGCCTATATCTTCCCGGGCATCGGCCTGGGCGTGGTGGCGGCCGGGGCGAAGCGGGTCACCGATGCCATGCTGATGGCCTCGTCCCGTGCGCTGGCCCGCGAGGCGCCGCTGGTCAAGGAAGGGAAGGGCGCACTGCTGCCGCCGCTCTCCCAGATCCGCGAGCTCTCTAAGGCGATCGCCTTCGACGTCGCCGCCCAGGCCCAGGGCGAGGGCGTGGCGCTGAAGACCAACGGCATCAAGCTGCGCCAGGCCATCGAGCGCAACAGCTGGACGCCGGAGTATCGGCGCTATCGTCGCCGCTCCTTCTGATAGTGCGCCGAGCATGAAAAAAGGCCCCGCCGGTGTGAACTGCACCCCGAAAGTTGGACCCCCAATCCAACCTTCGGGGTGTTTTTATGAGCAAACGATACGACGAGTGGTTCAAACTGCAGGTGGCGCAGCAGTGTTTGCACGATGGCACCA
>NZ_JBEGCI010000018.1:0-68089 GCF_040196315.1 Halomonas pelophila | reverse complement strand
CATCCATTACTACAACCACGAACGCATCAGGCTGAAACTAAAAGGCCTGAGCCCCGTGCAGTACAGGACTCAGGCCTTGGGCGCTGGCTGAATGAACCGTCCAACTATTGGGGGTCAGTTCAGGATCGGCTCGGGGGCTTTTTCGTCGCGCTCGTCGCGGCAACAGAGGCGCGAGCGGCCTAGCGCAGTCCCGCCCTGGCCGCACGATGCGCGTGCAGCTTCTGGTAGCTCTCGATCAGGCGCTGGTGCTTCTCGAGGCCCTCCAGCGCCATGCTGGTCGGCGTCAGGCCGTGGAAGCGCACGCTGCCGTCCACCGAACCGACCACGGCGTCCATGGTCGCCTCGCCGAACATGCGGCGGAAATTGTAGAGGTAGTCGTCGAGCTCGAGCTCGTCATCGAGGGTGATCTCCAGCACCGCGTGCATGGCCTGGTAGAAGAGCCCGCGCTCGACGGTGTTGTCGTTGAACTGCTGGAACATCTCGACCCGCTCCAGCGCCTCCTCGTGCTGGCCGAGCGCCAGGTTGATCAGCAGCTTGAGCTCGAGGATGGTGAGCTGGCCCCAGACGGTGTTCTCGTCGAACTCGATGCCGATCAGGGTGATGATGTCTTCCTGGTCATCGATCTGGCTCTCCTCCAGGCGCTCGAGCAGCGCGGCCAGCCGCTCGTCGTCGAGGGCGTGGAGGTTGAGGATGTCCTCGCGGAACAGCAGCGCCTTGTTGGTGTTGTCCCAGACCAGGTCCTCCACGGGGTAGACCTCGGAGTAGCCCGGCACCAGGATGCGGCACACCGGCGCCCCCAGGTCCTCGTGCACGGCCTGGTAGGCCTCCAGCCCGAGCTCCTCGAGGATGCCGAAGAGCCCCGCGGCTTCCTCGACGTTGCTGCCCGAGAAGTCCCACTCGACGAACTCGACGTCGGCCTTCGCACTGAAGAAGCGCCAGGAGACCACGCCGGAGGAGTCGATGAAGTGCTCGACGAAGTTGTTGGGCTCGGCCACCGCCAGGGAGTTGAAGGTCGGCGGCAGGAAGTCGTTGAGACCCTCGAAGCTGCGCCCCTGCAGGAGCTCGGTGAGGCTGCGCTCGAGCGCCACGTGGAAGCTCGGGTGGGCGCCGAAGGAGGCGAAGACGCCGCCGGTCTTGGGGTTCATCAGCGCCACGCACATCACCGGGAACTGGCCGCCGAGCGAGGCGTCCTTGACCAGCACCGGGAAGCCCTGGGCCTCCAGCGCCTCGACGCCCTCGAGGATGTCGGGGTATCGCTGCAGCACCGCCATGGGCACGTCCGGCAGGGTGATCTCCTCCTCGATGATCTGCTTCTTCACCGCGCGCTCGAAGATCTCGGAGAGGCACTGCACCTGGGCCTCGGGGAGCGTGTTGCCGGCGCTCATGCCGTTGCTGAGGTAGAGGTTCTCGATCAGATTCGAGGGGAAGTAGACAGTCTCGCCGTCGGACTGGCGCACGAAGGGCAGCGAGACGATGCCGCGATCGGTCCGGCCGGAGTTGGTGTCGATCAGGTTCGAGCCGCGAAGCTCGCCCTCGGGGTCGTAGATGTCCCGGGTGTACTCGTCGAGGATACCAGCCGGCAGGGCGTCGTCGGGCCCTGGCTGGAACCACTCCTCGTTGGGGTAGTGGACGAAGCGGCTGGCCGCGATCTCCTCGCCGAAGAACTGGTCGTTGTAGAAGAAGTTGCAGCTCAGCCGCTCGATGAACTCGCCGAGCGCCGAGCAGAGCGCGCTCTCCTTGGTGGCGCCCTTGCCGTTGGTGAAGCACATCGGCGAGGCGGCGTCGCGGATGTGCAGCGACCAGACGTGGGGCACGATGTTGCGCCAGGAGGCGATCTCGATCTTCATGCCGAGATCGGCGAGCAGGCCCGAGAGATTGGCGATGGTCTGCTCCAGCGGCAGGTCCTTGCCCTCGATCCAGGTGCCCTCGCCGTTCGCCTCGCCGGTGGCCTTGCCCGTCAGCAGCGCCTGGGCGTCCTCGTCGATGTTCTCCACCACCTCGATCTGGAACTCGGGGCCGGTCTGCACCACCTTCTTGACCGTGCAGCGATCGATGGAGCGCAGGATGCCCTGGCGATCCTTCTCGGAGATGTCCTCGGGCAGCTCCACCTGGATCTTGAAGATCTGCTGGTAGCGGTTCTCCGGGTCGACGATGTTGTTCTGCGACAGCCGGATGTTCTCGGTGGGGATGTCCCGGGCGTTGCAGTACACCTTGACGAAGTAGGCCGCGCACATCGCCGAGGAGGCCAGGAAGTAGTCGAAGGGCCCCGGTGCCGAGCCGTCGCCCTTGTAGCGGATGGGCTGGTCGGAGATGACCGTGAAGTCGTCGAACTTGGCCTCCAGGCGGAGGTTGTCGAGATAGTTGACCTTGATTTCCATGGACAAAGCACCGGATTCGTGTATGGGCGGCCGTAGCGCGTAACCCGCCATTATCCAGCTTTCCGGGGGCTTCGTCTCGGGCGGGTGGTCAAAAAACCGCCACACCAGCGGGGCCAGGGAAGGGCTCGTGCCCGTGCCTGCGATGGGCAGCCGTCCTTACGGCTGTCCATCCTCCCCCATGAACTGCGCCTCGGTCAGGTTCCTGGTCTTGTTCGCGAAGGCGTAGAACGATGGCTTTCTATCGATGCAGCCCTGCAGTTCGAACGTGAAACTCCCCTGCTGATCAAACAGCCCCACGGGAATATAGTGCTGACGAGTGGCTTTCAATCGGAAAAACAAGTGACTGCCACACACCTTGCAGAAACCGCGTTCCGCCCAAGCCGACGATTCGTAAACGGCAATGTGTTCCTTACCCTCAAAGGCGACCTCGCTCCCGCAAGGAGTGGACATGAGGGGCCCTCCTCCCCATGTCCTGCACATGCCGCAATGGCAGGCTTCCATGCTGCTGCTGGCATGGTTTGCCGTGAATCGGACTGCGCCGCATAGACAGGCACCCTGTCCCTCGATTCTTTCCATCGTCGTCTCCTGGACTTCGTGATGCGAAGCACCCCCATAGCGGTGATGGGACGGAACGCCCGGATATCGCATGCACGCGCCGCCACGCTCACGATGTTACCCAGATGACGGGGGGCCTCCCTGCATCGCCAGGGGGCAACGGCAGATGCACGAGACGCGCCAACGGAAGACGCTCGGGTACAGCGCCCGCGGGAACTCGGCCCCCCGACCGCGTCGGTGGCCCTATGCCGAGTCCCTCTCCCACACGATATTGTTCCGGGACCGATCAAAGTAAGGGGCAAACACCGAGAGTGCCGCAAAGCGTTGCCCCTCTTCGAGAATCGGGCCGTGGAGCGTGTTCTGTGGAATAAAGACCAGATCTCCCCTGCCCACTCGCCTGACTTCATCGCCCACCTTGAAGTCCACGTCGCCCTCGATGATGACCAGTATCTCGTCGTGTTGCATCTGGGTATGAAGCGCATTTTCGCTGTCGCGCACGATGCCGACATTCGCCGTGACATGCGCTCCATCGAAAACAAACACCCTCTTGATCGGGTCGTTTCTCGTGGATTCATCCGTATCGAGCGTTTCCACGATCTGGTCGAGGTTGTGAAAGTATTGCATTGTCGCTTCCTCCCTTGGCGGTTGCCTGGACGCCTGGCGTAGAAGGTCAGCGGATCGGGGCGTGGCGGGGTATCGGCTGGCGCGCGGCCACGGGGCTGATCGCTGCATGGCGTGCCCCAGGGGGAAGGCATCCGTCAGGCCGCCGAACTGCCGGACCACTCATTGCCTTACCTCTCACCTTAGCCCGGGGCTCGCCGCGACGCCTCGCGCAGGGGATCAGGAGTGTGTCCCCGTGGGCGTCGGCTTGCGGTCGCAGGCGCTGGCTCCCACGGGTGCCACGCCGAGAGGTCTCATCCGTCATCGGGGGCATGGAAGAGAGAAAACGGGCGTTCGAGAAGCGGCCCCCGCTACTCGAATCGATAGCGGAACTCGATCATGTGGAAATCCGCTCCGGTAGTGTCGGATCCATTGACCGCGGCATCGGAGTAGTGAAGGAACCGATAGCCAAGCCCGAGCCTCTCGTAGAGCGGCACGCCGACGCCCAGGGTCAGGGCAAACTGGAAGGGCCCGCCGTAGTCCTGGGTCCCGAAGCGATGCCGGCTGAACAGCGCAGCGCCCGCGCCCATGTCCAGGGTGAAGCGCCCGTCGTCGCTGCCCAGCGTCAGGCCGGGGATGAGCGACACGACCAGGGCCTCCTTGCCCGAGCCTCGCAAGAGGCCGGCACTCGCCGTCATGCGGGAGCCAATGCCCCAGCCCGAGGCGGTGTAGCGCTGCCAGGGCAGCGCGACGTTAGCCGACAAGTCGTAGGCCTCGAAGTCCTCCGGCGCCTCCTCACCCAGCAGGGTCCGTTCGGAGACCCTGGCGCGGATGGCAAGGCTCTGCAGGCTCGGGTCGGCGGCCTCGCTCGGGGCGGGAGCGAGCAGGCAGAGGAGCAAGGCCGGCCACAGGCCGATCGCCAAGCGGGGCTGAGACAGAGCGGTCATGGGCGGCATGGGGTCATCGACGCGACAGGTGGTTGGTGAAGCGCCGCCTCCTTCATGCAGCGAGACGTTGCGACGCCGTCTTGGCCAAGCTCAGGTTCGCAGCTGTCGAAGCCGCAGCTGCACCTCATTCTCTGCCTCCGTGATCGCCAGGAGCGCGACACCGACGCCCACGATGATCACGCCATCCTGCAGCGGCACCGCGACCGTGGAAAACAGGGCCGAGACCAGCACGATGTGCCAGGTCAGCTCCCCGGTCAACAGCGGCTGATGCCTGGGGCGCGGGGGGCGGCGCATGGTATCGGCCTCGGTGGACTCGAAGGCCAGGGCGATGCCGAGCGTGATCGCGGTGATCGCGGCGGAGCCGAGCAGGACATAGATGAGTATGCTGTGAAAATGTCGAAGTAGGCGAATCAGCCGACTACGCTTCGCCGGTGCCGGCAGGCGGTTGGGACCGTATGCGTCGAGACGCACTGCCGCCTCCCCGGCGGACAGGCCGTGATCGTCCGCCTGCAGGGCCGTGAGCGTCTCCTCGGGCGCCATCTCGTGCCAAGTCACGTCGGCTGGCTCTCGCCTGGCGCTCATCATGACGCCTCCACCCCGGGGAGATCGAGGGCCGTCCCGGATGGCCGGGCCCGACCGAGCCTTCCTGGTTCAGGCGACGCTCGCAGTCATCCAGCGCCTCCGGGCCCGTGACCGGCTCGCTCGGCCGGCAACGGGCGGATTCCACCAGCCCCGCCTCGGTGAGGCGGATGACGCGAATCGTCTCGCGTCGCCGGTCGGGCACCAGCAGCTGCAGGCGCCCCGCGATCCGGGCGGGCCTCGACAGCGCCAGCTGCGAGGCGCCGTACACGTGGTTCGAGAAGCCGCCCAGCGAGGCGATCTCCACCAGGCGCTCACCGCGGCGTCGGTAGACCCTGAGCACCCCGCCAATGTGCGGGGTCGTGACCGCGGCGATCTCCGCTTCGCCGTCGCCGCTAAGATCGGCGACGCCGACCGGGTTCAGCCATCGGTTGGGACGACCGATGGGGACCGACTGCGCCACGATCTCGAGCCGACGGCCGTCGAGTCCGACCAGCGCCAGCCGTGAGCCGCCGTCACGCGCACTGACGATCACCAGCAGGGCCGGCGGTGCCTGATCGGCCAGCCGCACGAGACGCGGCGCCAAGTCCTCGAACACCTCATCGGCGGGCAACGCCAGTACCGCGTCCCGCCCGGCATCGGTGGTGGCGACCAGCCGCGCGTATTCATGCGGCCGACCGAGGGCATAATGGCCGTACCGCTCGGCCGGCTCGGCATAGCGGGCCGCGATGATCCTCTCTGCCTGCGCGGAGGACGCCATCAGCACGAGCAGGACACAGAGCGAGAGCGTGCCACGTTGCATCATCGGGATACCTCGAGGGCATCGTGAAAGCCACTGACTATGACCATAGCCCAGCCCGGAACGAACCAGGCCCCGCGCCGGATTCGCTCAGCGCGCTTGCGTGGCCAGAAATCCGGCGATGGCCTCGTTGACCCGCCCCGGCTGCTCCAGGGTCGCCAGGTGCCCGGCCTCCGGGATCACCATGAAGATGGAATCGGGAAGCCGCTCGTGAATCCGTCGGGAAAGCGCCACCGGCAGGGAGCGGTCCTCCTTCCCCACCAGGACGAGCGCCGGCACCTGGATCTCGTGCAGGCGGTCGAGCATCGAGTCCCGCTGGATCAGCGCCTCCAGGCAAAACAGCATGGAGGGCACGTGGTTCTCGGCAAACCTGGCCCGCCATTCGTTGACCAGGGGGCGATTCACGCGACGGCTGGTGGCGCCGAACATCAGCCCCACGATGGCGGGCAGCAAGGGGCGAAAGCCGAAGGCACGTGCTCCGGCGCCCATGGCATGGTATTTCACCTTGTGCCACGCGGTTTCCGCGCCGGCATCGGTATCCATCAGGATGAGGCCGGCAACCCGCCCCGGGTGGTTCAACGCGGCGCGAAGCGCCACCATCCCGCCGATCGACAGGCCGCACCAGATCGCCTGCTCGATGCCCAGCGCATCCAGCACGGCGATGACGTCCGAGACGGCATCGTCGAGCGTGAACGGCTCGATGACGTGGCCGGAGCCTCCGTGCCCTCGCAAGTCGACATTGATGACCCGATGGTCACTGGCCAGCGCCGGCACCTGCGCGCGCCACATGGCTCCCGAGCAGAGAAAGCTGTGGTTGAGGACGATGGGGAGCCCCGTGCCGCTCTCCTCGAAGGCGATCCGCACGCCTCGATGCTCGATCCCGGTCATGATGATCTCCCGATATCAGCCATCGCGTCTTGTGACATCACAGGGTGACGGCCCCTTCCTGGCCAGCAGCACCCAAGGCGCCGCGCCAGCGGCCCATCCGCGGGACCTGGTCTCTCAGGCCGGAGACACCAGGTCGCGCTGCATGATGGTGACCGCCTCGTCGCGGTAGTGGCGCGCTTCCCGGTCCCGCCAGCCCAGCCGCCGATAGAGCGCCTGCTGATCTGGCGTGTAGAGGTAGAAGCGCGCGACACCGTGCGCCCGGGCCTCCTCCTCGACCCGGCGCACCAGCCACGAGGCAAGCCCCCTGCCCCGCCACTCGGGCAGCACGAAGACCGAGGCCAGCCAGGGCGAGAGCTCAGGGCGGTCGCTCATGTCATCGACCACCAGGCTCGCCATGCCGACCGGGCGCTCGCCGGCCAGGGTGGCGAACACCGAGGGCACGCCGGCCGGCCCGCAGTCGTCGCGAAACGTCGCAATAGCGGCCGCCGGATCGCGCTCGGGATGCAGGTGGCCCCACTCGGCATGGGCCCAGCCGGCCAGGGTGGCAACGTGGGGCGAATGCGCGTCGATGCGCACGAGGCGAAGGCCAGTCTCCATGGCGGGGGGCTCCCTGTGAGGTGGGGATCGTCGAGCGCGGCCGAGGCGCCGAGTGCCTGAGGCACCAGTATTCCCGCTCGCGTCGTCATCTGCCAGGGGCGGCGGCCTCGGCGGCGCCATCTCCCCAGGGCGCCGCGGCTCGGCTAGACTCGAGGCTTTGCCCATCAAGGACGATGCCATGCCCGCCGCCCTCGAACAGCGCGCCCTGACGCTCTCCATCGCCATGACGCTGGTGGTCGCCAGCCTCGGTGTGGCCATGGGCCTGCTCGCCGGCTCGCGCTCGATCCTCTTCGACGGCGTCTTCTCGACCATCGATGCGGCCATGTCGGGCCTGGCACTCTTCGTGACGCGGCTGATCGCCCGGGAAGTCAGCGAGCGTTTCCAGCACGGCTACTGGCACCTGGAGCCGCTGGTGGCGGCGCTCAACGGCGCCATCCTGCTGCTGCTCTGCTTCTACGCCTTCCTGAACGCCGTGCAGGGGCTGATGGCCGGCGGCCACGAACTGGCCTTCGGCACGGCCATCGTCTACGCCGCGGTGGTCACCGTGATCTGCACGGCGATGACGCTGCACCAGCGTCAGCTCAACCGCCGGGTGGGCTCGGAATTCGTGCGCATCGACATGCACGGCTGGCTGATGGCGGCGCTGATCACCGGCGCCCTGCTGGTGGCCTTCGTGATCGCGCTGATCCTCGAGCGCAGCGCCTACGCGCACCTGACGCCCTACGTCGATTCACTGCTGCTGGCGATGCTCACCCTGGGCTTCCTGCCGGTGCCCCTCGGCATCGTGCGCCGCGCCATGAAGGAGGTGCTCCTGATCGCGCCGAGCGCCATCGACCGCGAGGTGCACGCCGCCATGGCCCCGGTGATGCGTCGCGAGGGGCTGCTGGACTACAACAGCCACGTCGCCAAGGCCGGCCGCGGCCACTTCATCGAGATCCATGTCGTCACCCGGCCGGACTTCGCCGCCGGGCGCGGCATGGTCGAGCTCGACGAGATCCGCGCGGCGATCGCGGCGGGGCTCAGCATCCCGCCCCAGCGGCGCTGGTTCACCGTGTCGTTCACCGCCGACCCGCGCTGGACCTGAGCAGAGCGACGCGCCGGCGCTTGGCGGGCGCCGGCCAGGCCTCAGGCCCTGTCGGCCTCGTCCTGCTCCTTGCTCTCGTACATCAGCGCGTCGCCCGCCAGCAGCAGGTCGTCGATGCTCTGGTGCCGCTCGGGGTGGAACTCGACGATGCCGGACGAGAACTGGATCTCGTAGCCCCGATCGGCGTCGCGGTTATGATCCGCCAGCGCCTCGTCGAGCCGGGCGATGTAGCCCTCGGCCGCCTGCTGGGTGGCATTGGGCAGGAAGGCGACGAACTCGTCGCCGCCCAACCGGGCCACGATGTCGGCGCTGCGGCAGGTGCCGATCAGGGTGTTGGCGAAGGCGACCAGGGCGCGATCGCCCTCCATGTGCCCATGCGAATCGTTGATCTCCTTGAACTTGTACAGGTCGATGAAGACCAGCGTGGCCGGCATGCCGTGCCGGCTGCAGAGGTCGAGGCTGTTCTGGGCCAGGGTCATGAAACCGCGCCGGTTAGCCAGGCTGGTCAGCTCGTCCAGGGTGGCCAGCTTGACCATGGCGAGCTCGCGCTCGGCGATGGCCGCCAGGTCTCTCAGGGCATCGATATCGTCCTTGGAGAGCTCCCGGGGTCGGCGGTCGATGATGCAGAAGGTGCCCATCTTCCGCTTGCCCATGTCGGTGATGGGACAGCCAGCGTAGAAGCCGATATAGGGCGGGCCCGCGACCAGCGGATTGTCCGCGAAGCGCTCATCCTGCTGCGCATCGGGCACGATGAAGACGTCGTCGCCATGGATCGCATGCGCACAGAAGGCGATATCGCGATTGGTTTCCTGGACGTCCAGCCCCGCCGAGGACTTGAACCACTGGCGGTTATGATCGACCAGGCTGACCAAGGCGATCGGGACGTCGAACAGGCGCCTGGCCAGACGCGTCAAGCGGTCGAATCGCTCCTCGGCGGGCGTATCAAGAATGTCGAGAGAGCGAAGCGCCTCAATGCGCATCTCTTCATCTACCGGTTTCCCTGGCCTTTTCACGCCGCTCTCCTGTGTGGGCTCCAGCACGAGCCTGATCGTTTCGCCGCGAAGACTGGCACGACTGCGGGCGAGTAACAAGCGCGCGCGACCGCGTGCTAGAGGTGCTTCAGGGCCTCGGCCACCACCGTCGCCACGCGATTCAGCATGGCCTTGCGACGATGCGCGGCCAGATAGAGGGTCTCGGTGACGGGATGCGCCAGCGGATGGACCCTGACCCGCGAGGGGTGATCGAAGGCCTCGACCGCGTGAGCCGGCAGCACGGTGAAGCCCAGGCCGAGGCTCACCGGCTCGAGAATCAGGTTGATCTGATTGGAGAAGCCCGCCTTCTCGAGCTGCTGGACGTGCTCGAACTCGGCGTAGTTGGCGCCCAGCAGCAGGCCGGCGTGATGCGCGCCGTCGGGATGGTCGATGAAGCCAAGCCGGCTCAGCGTCTCCCAGTCGGGCTCGACCACCGCGGCGGGCGTGACCAGCAGCAGCGGCTCTTTGGCCACCGGCTCGATGCTGACGTCCGCCTGCGACGCGCGAGCCGTCATGAAGCCGATATCGACGCCGCCAACGGCCACGGCGCGCTCCACGTCGGCATTGGGGGCAAACCGGTAGTCGATCACCAGCGCGGGGTGGCGGCGCTGCAGGGCCAGCAGGCGGCGGTAGAGCTTGAGGCCTACGCTACCGGGGGACATCACCCGCACGAGGCCCTCGCAGGCCGGGTCCGCCGCGACCCGCTGCTCGAGGTTCCCGAGCGCCAGCACGAGCTGGCGGCCCTCCCGATACAGGCGTTCACCGGCGTCGGTGAGCGTGAACCGCTTGCCCTGCCGGACCAGCAGCGCGCACCCCAGCTGCTCCTCGAGCTTGCGGACCTGCTGGCTGACGCCGGACTGGGTCATGTGCAGTCGCTCGGCGGTGCGAGTGAAGTGCCCCACCTCCACCAGGGTGCAGAAGCTCTGCAGCCAGTTCGGATTGATCATTACGATCCAGACTCATCAAGATGATAAATGATAATTTTAAGTGATCATGCGAGCTTCGTACACTGGCGCCATCATCCACGCGACAGGAGCAGTCATGCACACCCCTTACCCGAGAAACTTCTCTCATATCGGCATCTCGGTGCCGGACCTGGACAAGGCAGTGGCCTTCTACACCGAGGTCATGGGCTGGTACCTGATCATGGCCCCCTCGGAGGTCGTCGAGGACGACAGCGCCATCGGCGAGATGTGTACCGACGTGTTCGGCAGCGGCTGGGGCCGCTTCCGGATCGCCCACGTCTCGACCGGCGACCGGATCGGCATCGAGCTGTTCGAGTTCAAGAACGCGGAAGACCCGGAGAACAACTTCGAGTACTGGAAGACCGGCGTCTTTCACTTCTGCGTGCAGGACCCGGACGTCGAGGGGCTGGCCGAGCGCATCGTCGCCGCCGGCGGCAAGAAGCGCATGGAGAAGCCGCGCTACTACTACCCCGGCGAGAAGCCCTACCGCATGATCTACATGGAGGACCCCTTCGGGAACATCCTCGAGATCTACAGCCACAGCTATGAGCTGACCTACAGCGAAGGCGCCTACTGACCCGCGTCGCCGCCGTCGAGCCATACCCCGCGTCATGCACGAGGCCCGAGCCGGATCACCGGTTCGGGCCTCGCGTCGATGGCGCCGAGGTCAGCCGGCTGCGCCGCGCATCGCCTCGAGGAGCCGCTCGAAGCGCAGCGGCTCGACGAAGCCCGGTGCGCTGAAGGGGTTGGAAAAGGCCACGATGAAGTAGAGCACCAGCCCGGTGTAGACACCGAACAGCAGCAGCAGGGTCAGGTTCACCGGGGTCGGCGGGAACGGGAAGTAGCCGATGGACATCACCACGATGCCGGTGATCGCCGCGAAGAAGAACAGATCGTTGGTGCCGATCAGGGCCGCGGTCTCGCGGTTGATGCGCAGCTCCGACAGCTCCCGCGCCTGAACCACCATGATCTCGCGCAGGGACTCCTGGCGCAGGGTCTGGGGCACCAGGTCGAGGATGGCCTCGTAGACGCTTTCCCACTCGGCCCAGGCCTGCGCGTCCAGCCGCCCCTCCTGGGCCAGGCCCTGCCATTCGCGCTCCAGCACGATGGCGGTGTAGTCGACGAGATGGGCCTGCATCGACGCGGTGGTCTCATCGTCATAGCGCTGGAGGTCGTAGTAGATGTCGCCAACCAGGGCGGCCTCGCGAGTCATCGCGTGGCGTGCCTCGCTGAAGTTCAGCAGCTCCTGGGCGAAGATCAGCGCCAGGATGAGGCTGTGCAGGGCACCGATGCGAAACAGCACGGAGCCAGCCAGGTCCTTGGAGTGCTGGTCGGCGCGAGCCAGCATCACCCGGCGCGCCAGCAGATACGGCAGCAGGGCCAGGGCGCTGGCGACCAGCACGATCACGACGATCAGCAGGCCATTGGGCAGGTGGGTGAGAAAGGTCATGGCGCTGCCGGATCATCGCGGATGCCGAGCCTGAACTCGACCACCGACCGCCACTCCCCGGAGCCGAGATCGAGGCCGTGTCCACGCCCATCGCCCGTCCCCAGCCGCGCCTCGACCAGGGCGACCCAGGCCGCGGAGCAGGGCGTGAGCGCCTGGTCGGGCGAGGTATCATCGTCACTGGCCTGGGACTGGGCCGCCGCCGCGAGCAGGAGTATCGCCATCCATCTGAGCATGTCTCATCCCTCTGTGACTGGCCGCGCCGCGGGCCGTACCATCGACGTTGAGATTCTAGTCGAGTCCACATCGGGTCGCCGTGAAACGCGACGCGATCGGGGCACCCCTGCGAGGATGGCGCGGGCCATCCTGAGGCTATTCTTTAGCCCAGGGGCGTGTCTGTGGTAGAGTACCGGCGCTCTAGTCGGCGTTACGTCTTGGCGACGCCGAAAATCCTTCCAAACTAGAGCATCTCCCCCATGCCCCAGAATGATCAAACCGCCGCCATGGCTCGGACGGGACTCATGTCGCGGCTCGGCGATCCTCTCGTGCTGTTGCTGACCATCGGCTTCATCGTCGCCTTCGTCGGCCTCTCGCTGTACGACATCCAGGGCGTTGCCGACGGCATCGCCAGCGGTTTCGCCTGGACCGCCGCGACGCTGGGCACCTATTTCCAGCTGCTGCTGCTGCTGACCTTCGTGGTCGGCATCGGCGTGGCCATCTCCCCCGCCGGCCATGCTCGGGTGGGCAACCTCGACTCGCCACAGATCAGCACCTTCAAGTGGCTGTCGATGATCATGTGCACCCTGCTGGCCGGCGGCGGCGTGTTCTTCGCCGCGGGTGAGCCGATCTATCACTTCGTGGTCACCCCGCCAGCCTTCGACACCGAAGCCGGCACGCCGGAAGCGGTCGCCGGGGCCCTCGCCCAGTCGTTCATGCACTGGGGGTTCCTGGCCTGGGCCGTGCTCGGCACCCTCACCGCCGTGGTGCTGGCGCATGCCCACTACGTGAAGGGCCAGCCGCTGCAGCCGCGCACCCTGCTCTACCCGGTGCTCGGCGAGCGCATCATGAAAGGCTGGTTCGGCAGCGTGGTCGATGCCTGCTGCGTGATCGCCGTGGTCGCCGGCACCGTCGGCCCCATCGGCTTCCTGGCGACTCAGGTCAGCTTCGGCCTGCATGAGCTGTTCGGCGCCTCCGAGGGCTACGGCACCCAGCTGATGATCCTCGTCGCCCTCGCCGTGGTCTACGTCACCTCGGCGATGACCGGCATCCACAAGGGCATCCAGATCCTCAGCCGTTTCAACGTCTTCCTGGCGCTGGCCATCGCCGCGGTGATCTTCGTCTTCGGTCCGACGCTGTTCCTGACCAACGCCTTCACCCAGGGCTTCGGCGAGTACCTGACCTCGTTCTTCGCCATGGCGACCATGACCTCCGAGACCGCGCCGGCCTGGTGGATGCAGTGGTGGACGGTGTTCTTCTTCGCCTGGTTCATCGGCTATGGCCCGCTGATGGCGATCTTCGTGGCGCGCATCTCGCGCGGACGCTCCATCCGTCAGATGATCCTGGCCGTGGCCGTGATGGCGCCGATCGCCACCGCGATGTGGTTCACGCTGCTCGGCGGCTCGGGTATCCACTACCAGCTGACCGGCGTGATCGACCTCACCGAGGCGCTCAACAACTTCCAGTTCGACGTGGCGACCCTCACCGTGGCCCAGGCGCTGCCCGGCGGCGGCCTGATGGCGATGGCCATCCTGGTGCTGACCAGCATCTTCGTCGCCACCACCGGCGACTCCATGAGCTACGCCATCGCCGTGGTCTGCACCGGCCACGACGACCCGAACCGTCTGGTTCGCGCCTTCTGGGGCATCGCCATGGCCATCATGGCGGGCATCCTGCTCTACATGGGGTCCGGCCAGATCAGTGCCCTGCAGCAGTTCATCGTGATCACCGCGATCCCGGTGTCGCTGGTGCTGCTGCCCTCGCTGTGGACCGGCCCGCGCGCCGCCTACGCCATGGCCCGCGAGCAGGGCCTGGTGGCAGAGCGCAACGCCAGGGCGAGCGCCGCCAAGCGCTGATGCGTCACGCCACCGACCATGCGGCGCTCCCAGCCGCATAGGTGAAGCGACTAGCGTTTAGAAAGGCCCCGAGTCATCGCTGACTCGGGGCCTTTTGTCGTCTACCTGCCGTCACGCGGCGCCAGTGCCTGGTTCAACGCCCGGCGCCCGATGCCCGGCGCCCGGTGCAGGCAAGACCCTCCGATAGGCAGCTACCCTCAATCAGGAACGTCCCGGTTTACACCGCTCGAGGCGAAGGTGGCGTGCGCCCCCGTGACGCCCGATGCGAAGAGGAGGTGCCAGATGGCAGACGACGTGGAGAAAGGCGATATCTACTTCTTCTACCGGCCCAGGGTCGACGTCGACCGTGTCCAGAGCCTCGACGACGTCCAGCGCCTGTACCTGATACTGGTGCCAGACGCTGCCGATACCGCTCGGCTGCTGCTGGTAGGCAAGAAGCGCATGCCGGAGATCCTCGAGGGCACGCAGGCGTCCACCGCGCGGGAGTGGGCGATGGTCGACATGACGGGCTCGCCCGAGGCCGTCGGCGAGGCGCTGGCGCCGCTGGAGTACGAAACGAAGACCCGCGGCGAGCAGGCGCAGGGCGAGGCCATTCCCGTCGGCGAGGGGCGCTACGCGATCGTTGCGGGCGACGGCGATTCGCGCCTGGCCTATCGCCTGACCCGCCCACAGACGCCGGGCCGGGCACAGGAAGAACTGGGCATCCTGCCCGAGGCGAGCTACGTGATCTCGGTGCGCAACCCGGCCATCGATGTGCCCGGCTTCCCCGATGCCCGGCCGGACTATCCCGAGCCGCTGCGCGAGAAGTTTGCCGACAAGCGCTGGATCGATATCGACGATAGCCGCCTGCTCGACTACGCCAACGCTCAACTGCTGCTCATCGGCGCGCACGACGACCTGAGCGAGGAAGATGTCTCGATCACCGGCACGGCGGCGCTCTTCAAGACCCTGGGGCTGAACCGGCGGGAGTGGCCCACCGAGGCGCTGCAGGCAGGCAAACTCACGGAGCCGAGCATGCAACCGGAATCTCGTGAGCCTGAAGGCGACCCGAGCAAGGGCGGTGAGCGCGGCGGCCGAGCGGCTCGCCACACGGCCTCGGCGTCGGGCATCGCCCATGCCCTCAAGGGCCTGGACTTGCCGTGCCGCAAGGCCGAGCTGGTCAGGCAGGCCAGGGACAACCAGGCAGCAAAGGAGATCGTCGAGGCGCTGAACGCACTACCCGACCATCGGTACGAGACGATGGCCGACATTCAACACGCCTTTGGAGACCTGCGCTGATGACACCGTTCATTTGTGACATCTGCGGTGACGAGTTCGAGCAGAAGTCTCGCTACGAGAAGCACATGCAGACCTCCCACCCCAGGCAGGCGGTGTCGGCCGCGGATATCGAGAAGGCGCTGGCGGGGGTGACGTTTCCCAAGGGGCGAGACGCGCTGCGCGATGCCATCGATGACGATGACCGCGAGGTGCGCCGCATCGTCGAGCAGCTGCCGGCGCGGGAGTATCGCGATGCGGCCGAGGTGGCGCGCGCCTTCGGTGAGCTGCGGACCCACGAAAGGCTCCCCGATGATCAGCCAAGCAAGACCGGCGGCGAGCAGGCCATGCAGGCACCGTCCGCCGCCCGCTTCGCCAGCCTCTTTGCCGGCCTGCGGTTTCCAGCCAGCCGCGACGAACTCAAGGCACACGCCCGCGGGCAAGCCAGCGAAGAGGAAATGCAGACGCTGGAGACGTTCGGCGAGCACACCTACTACAGCATGGCGGACGTGGCCAAGGAGCTGGGGCGATCGAGGTGAGCGAGCGGCATCGTTCGCGATGAACGGCCTCGGCCAGGAGGACTAAGGCCCGATACACCGGGCGCCGTCGGTGCCGCACCGGTGGCCCGCCGCCGCATGACACGCCACCCGATAGCCGTCGACCCTGCAGAAGTTCGCCGGGAGGCCGGCGAAGGGCTCATTGCAGCGTCAGCCTCAGGCCGCGGAAACGCCGGCGATACTGCCGAGGGGTGAGCCCCACGCGCCGCGCGAACAGGCGACGGAAAAAGCTCGGATCGGCATAGCCGACCTCCTCGGCCACCGCCTCGATGGGCGCGTCGCTGCTCTCCAGGATCTGCTTGGCCTCCTCGAGGCGCAGGGTATGCACGTAGTCCATCGGCGTCATGCCGGTGGCGGCCTTGAAGCGGCGCTTGAAGGAGCGCTCGGTGAGTCCGGCGCATCGCACCATGCCGGCCACCGGCGAGTGGGTGTCGTAGTGCTGGGCGACCCACACCTGGGTGTCGCTGATCAGCGCATCCTCCACCTGCCGGGCGGCGGTCAGCGTCGCGTAGGGCTGCTGGCCCTCGTGATGCCAGTCGATCAGAAAGATCCGCGCCAGGTGCATCGCCTCGTCCACCCCGACCAGTCGTGCCACCAGAAACAGCGCCAGATCGATCCAGGTGGTGCCCCCGCCGGCCATGATCAGGCGCCCGCCCTCCCCGCTGACCACCAGGGCACGATGGGCATGCACGCACACCTCCGGATGCTGGCGAGCCAGGGCATCGCAGTAGGCCCAGTGGGTGGTGGCATCCTGTCCGGCGAGCAGCCCCGTCTCGGCGAGCAGCAGCGACCCGGTGCAGGCCCCGGCGAGCAGGGTCCCGCGGCCATGACAGGCCAGCAGCCAGGCGAGCTCCGGGTCATAGTGTCCCTCCAGGGCGGCGCCGGGCACCACCAGCAGGTCGGGAATGCAGATGGCCGTCGGCGCCGGGCAGTCGGCCAGGGACGCGTCCGGCTGGATCCAGGCCCCATTGCCGGTGCGAAAGCCGCGACCGTCGCGGGAGACGATCAGCGGCCGTAGCAGCGACGCGCCGGGGCGACCGTGCATCAGCAGCTCCCAGTCGCGTCCCGCCGCCACAAACAGGTCGAACATGCCGTAGAGGGTGGAGGCGGTGGTCTCGGGCACCGCCAGGATGGCGACTTGCGTGGCGGAATGCGTGGTCATGGCAGAAAACACCCCTTTGCGGCGCAATCCCCTTTCGTTGCGATGCCGTGCCGGCCGTAAGGTTCTCCTGAACGCCCACCAACATCCAGAACCGACAGGAGAACGACCATGTGCAACGTCCATTCCCTTCCCGCGACCGAGGTCGACAGCGGCGCCTTCGAGGCCCGGCTGATCAATGCCCTCAACGAGAGCGGGCTGATGCTGCTGACCGCCATCGGCCACCGCACCGGCCTCTTCGAGACCCTGGCCGGACGGCCGCCACTCACCAGCCAGCAGCTCGCCGACGCTGCCGGACTCGACGAGCGCTATGTGCGCGAGTGGCTCGGCGGCATGGTCGTCGGCGGCGTGATCGACACCGACCCGAGCGCCGGCACCTATCAACTGCCCGACGCCCACGCCGATCTGCTCACCGACCGGGGCCCGGCCAACCTCGCCATCTATGCTCAGTTTATCTCGCTGCTGGGCAACGTGGAGGACGACGTGGTCCGCTGCTTCCGCGAAGGCGGTGGCGTGCCCTACTCTCGCTATCCGCGCTTCCAGGAGGTGATGGCCAGCGACAGCGGCCAGACCGTGCTGCCGGCGCTGTTCGATGCCATCTTGCCGCTGGCGCCGAGCTTGATCGAACGGCTCGAGGCCGGCATCCGGGTGCTGGACTGCGCCTGCGGCCGCGGCCGTGCCCTGCTGGCGATGGCCAGGCGCTTCCCGGCCAGCCGGTTCACCGGCTACGACCTCTCCGAGCAAGCCATCGCCTGGGCACGGGACCAGGCACGAGCCGCCGGGCTCGACAACCTGGCGTTCGAGGTGCGTGACCTGAGCGACTTCGATGTCACCGCCACGCCCGGCGCCTTCGACCTGGTCACCACCTTCGACGGTATCCACGACCAGGCCCGGCCGCGCCGCCTGCTGAAGGGCATCCACCGCAGCCTGGCACCGGACGGGGTCTACCTGGTGCAGGACATTCACGCCTCCAGCCACCACCACCTGGACCGCGACCACCCGCTGGGGACGATGCTCTATGCCGTCTCGGTGAGCCACTGCATGACGGTCTCGCTGGCCCAGGGCGGCGAGGGGCTCGGCACCATGTGGGGCCGCGAACGGGCACTGGCCTACCTGGAGGAGGCGGGCTTCCGCGACATCCGGGTCCACCAGCTGGAGCACGACATCCAGAACGACTACTTCGTCTGCCGGCCATGACGCGAGCGCCATGACACGCCAGCCAGCACGCCATGTAAGCAAGCTCAGGCCGTCCGGCAGCGCCGGACGGCCTTTCCCGAATCCGGCCGACCGAGCAGGAGGCGCTCGACGGCGCCGACGTCCGCGTACGGCGCATCGGGGCCAACGCCTGGGACCGAGCGCCCGGGATGAATGTCGCCGAGGCCTCGCCTATGCTGGGCGCCTGACCCATGACGAGAGCATCGAGACCATGTGGGACCAACGCGATATCACCCTGTCGTCACGGACGCGGGGCTTTCACCGGGTCACCGATGAGATCGTCGCCGGCCTGCCGCGGCTGGCCGAGGTGAGGGTGGGGCTCGTGCACCTTCAGCTGCTGCACACCTCGGCCTCACTGACCCTCAACGAGAGCGCCGACCCGGACGTGCGTCATGACATGGATGCCTTCCTGCGCGACCTGGTGCCCGGCGACCTGCCCTATTTCCGCCACACCCTGGAGGGCGATGACGACATGCCCGCCCACGTGGCGGCCAGCCTGCTGGGCACCCAGCTGACCGTGGCCGTGCGCGAAGGACGCCTGGCCCTAGGCACCTGGCAGGGCATCTGGCTGGGCGAGCATCGCGACCAGGGCGGCTCGCGCCGCCTCATCGCCACGCTCCAGGGAAGCCTGAACGGCGTCTCGCGGTGACGACCGGGAGCCGACACAACCGGGCGCCGACGAGGCCTAATGACCGGCCGCGTCGCCCAGCGCGCTCACTCGCCCCCCAGCCGCTCGACGCTCTGAAGCGTGAGCCGGCGTCCTTCTGTCGGCGAGAAGCGGAAGTGTCCCTGCACTCGTACGGCCTCGCCAAGGTAAGGCGCGATGCGCTCGTGAGGGAAGATCTCAACCCGGTGCAGGTCCTCGTCCTCGATCCAGTAGTGCAACGGGTCATCAAAGTGGCGCACTACGCCCTGGGTCGCCACCCGGCTGTCGTCGTGGGCCGCGGGCTGCTCTGCCAGCACCGGCAGAGGCACCTCGGCGACGCCTTCCCCGCCGCCACACCCCGCGAGCGACAGGGCGGCGAACAGCAGCACCAGACCAGTGGCAACGGGTGTCGAGTGTGATGTCATGCTGTCCCTCTGCGGTGGTGGATGACGGGCCCCTCGCCCCGCCAGTATCGCCGATGCGCCCAGGCTGCGTCATCGAGGGACGACGTCGTGCCGCTTTTCCCCAACGGGGGACCGGGCTAGGGTAGGCGATATCCCTCCGCCGATCCCGGGCACGACCCGCCACCCACGACGAGAGTCATCGATGCCACGATACCGCGCCCTTGGCCGCTGGGCCGCCCTGGCCTGTCTCGCCCTGCCCCTCGCCGCGCCCTCCGTTACCCTGGCCGACGACTGCCCCAGGCCCGGCCAGTGGGTGACCGATGACGGCCAGCGGCGCTCCACCGCGTCGCTGATGCCCGAACTCGCCGAGCGCCGGGTGCTGCTGCTCGGCGAGCAGCATGACCGGGTCGACCATCACCGCTGGCAGCTCTACACCCTGGCCGCCCTGCATGCCCATCGCCCGTCCATGGTGATCGGCCTGGAGATGCTGCCCCGGGAGGCCCAGCCGGCGCTGGACGCCTGGATCGCCGGCGAGCTCGACGAGGCGGCCTTTCTCGCAGAGAGCGACTGGCAGCAGGCCTGGGGCTTCGATCCCGCGCTCTACCTGCCGATCCTGCACTTCGCGCGGATGCAGCGAATTCCGCTGGTGGCCCTCAACGTCACGCCCGCCCTGCGCGAGCGCCTGGCCATGCAGGGCTGGGAGGCCATCCCTTCGGAGGAGCGCTTCGGCATCACCCCGCCGGCCCCGGCCGCGCCGGCCTATCGCGAGCGCCTCACGGCGATCTATGAGCAGCACGTCGAGCTCGACGACCCCGCAGACCTGGCGCGCTTCATCGCCGCCCAGCTGGTCTGGGACCGCGCCATGGCCGCCGCCCTGGCGGACGCCGCGCGCCCCGGCAATCCGGCAGGACCCGATCCCCTTGTGGTGGGGCTGATGGGCCAGGGGCACCTGGCCAACGGCGACGGCGTGCCCGCCCAGCTCGACAACCTGGGCCTCACCGATCACCAGAGCCTGCTGCCCTGGACCCCGGCCGGCGACTGCGCCGTGCCGGCGGAACACGCCGACGCACGCTACGTGCTCGGCGATGAAGCCGCCTTCCAGCCCGCCGACCCGCTGCGCCTGGGCGTGCTGCTCGAGGCCCACCCGGACGGCGTGCGCATCGTCAGCGTCGGCGAGGCGAGCGTGGCCGAGCAGGCCGGCCTCGCGGCGGGCGATGTGATCCTCACCGCCGCCGGCGTCGCCGTCGAGCGGCCCACCGACCTCAGCCTCATCCTGCGCCGCCAGGCCCCGGGCACCCTGCTGCCGCTGGGCGTCCAGCGCGACGGCGTCACCCGGGAGCGGCTGGCGCGCTTTCCTCCCGCGAGTTGAGCGGATACTCGCGCCGCCTCACGCCAACTATCACCACCACGGGCCGGCGAGCGCCGGGAACGACCGGGTCGAAGGGACCATGCCGAAGGTACGGTGTCGAAGGACTGTGTCGCCGAAGGGACTATGCTAAAGGGATGGAACGCACCATCCACCCACAGGGAGGCCACCACTATCGACCCCGGCCCGAGCGGCCGAAGGAGGAAGTGTCATGAGCATGCCCATGACGATCCGGGAGTATCTCCGCGCCTGTGACATCGACTTCGAGGAAGTCCCCCACCCCCGCGAGGTGAGCAGCAGCTGCATCGCTGAACGCGCCCACGTCGCCGGTAACCAGATGGCCAAGGCGGTCATGCTGCAGGGCGACGCGGGCTATCGCCTGGCCGTGCTGCCGAGCACCTGCGATGCCGACCTCGACCGACTCTCGGCGCTCTTCCACGAGAAGGTCCAGCTGGCCTCGGAGGCCCAGATCGCCGAGACGTTCAGCGACTGCGACCCCGGCGCCACCACCCCGGTGGGCCAGGCCTACGGCCTGCAGGTCTACATCGACGATATGCTGCGCCTTCAGCCCGATATCTACTTCGAGGCCGGCGACCACCAGACCCTGGTGCACATGAGCGGCAGCGAGTTCGACCGCCTGATGACCGCCAGCCCCCACGGCCACTTCAGCCGGCACCACTGAGCCGCCGGCCCGGGCCAGCCATCGTTACCGCGTCTTTCTGGCCGCGGCCATGCCTCATGGTCGCGGCCTTCTTGTCGCTCTTTTTGACGCTTTCGTGTCGCTCTTCGTGTCGCGCGTCGTGTCGCCCTTCGAGCGCCCGTCCGGCGGCGCCCGATGCCGAGCCGGACGCTTCATCGCCTTGCCCGGCGCGATGCCCCCACCTACACCTTGATGATGAGATCGCTTTTCGCCGTCGCCCGCTCCGGCCGAAAACCGCTGGCCGTCGTCCGCTTCCTGGGGCTGGTGCTGCTGGGCGCCGTCATCGGCGCCGTCGCCGCGCTGGTCGCGGTGGGCTTCGTCGCCGCGGTGCTCGCGCTCAACGACTGGCTGCTGATCTCGCCGCGCAGTCGCATGATGTTCGACCACCCCGGCCTGCTGCTGGTCATCACCGTCGCGGTGCCGACGCTCGGTGGCCTCGCGGTAGGCCTCTTGCATCTCGCCATCCCCGAGCGGCGCCCGCATACCCCGGCCGATGCCATCGCCGCCGTGCAGACGCGCCGCGGCCGGCTGCCGGCGAGGGCCGGCGGCCTCTCGGCGCTCAGCGCCCTGATCTCGCTGGGCAGCGGGGCCTCGGTCGGCCAGTACGGCCCGCTGGTGCACCTGGGTGCCACCCTGGGGTCGCTCGCCACCCGCCTGCTGCGCCTGGGTCGCTCCGATGACAACGTCACCATCGCCTGCGGGGTGGCCGCCGCCATCGCCACCGCCTTCAACGCGCCCCTGGCGGGCATCGTCTTCGCCCACGAGGTGGTGCTGCGCCACTACGCCCTGCGCGCCTTCGCCCCGGTGGCCGCGGCCGCCTTGGTCGGCCACGTGATCGCCGCCAACGTGCTCCAGCGCGGCGCGCTCTTCCACGTCGCCGACACCGCCGTGCCGCGCCCCTGGGAGTTCATCGCCTTCCTCGCGATCGGCGGCCTCGGCGCCCTGGTCGCCGGGTCCTACATGGGTACCCTGCTCGGCGTCACGCGCCTGGCGCGGCGCCTGCCCTTCGCCGCGCCGCTGCGCCCCGCCCTGGCCGGCGCCCTGCTCGGCCTCACCGCCCTGTGGGTCCCCGACATCCTCGGCATCGGCCAGGAGACCCTGCGCTTCGCCACCATCGCCGGCGCCTTTGGCAGCGGCGAGCTGCTGCTGGTCCTGGTGCTCAAGATCGCCGCCACGGGGCTCTGCCTGGGCATGGGCTTCGGCGGCGGGGTGTTCAGCCCGGCGCTGGTCATCGGCACCCTGTTCGGGGCGCTGTGCGGAAGCCTTCTCGGCCAGCTCAGCGGCGCGCCTCAGGAGACCTTCGTCTTCTATGCCGTCTGCGGCATGGTGGCGGTCACCGCCCCGGTGATCGGCGCGCCCCTGACCAGCCTGCTGATCGTCTTCGAGCTGACCGGCAGCTACGCGCTGACCACCGCCGCGCTGGCGAGCGTGACCCTGGCGAGCCCCATCGCCGCCCAGCTGTTCGGCCGCTCGCTGTTCGACATCCAGCTCGTGGAACGCGGCCTGGACCTCTCCGCCGGGCGCGGCCGGGCCGTGCTGCGGGGAACCCCAGTGATGGAGCACCTGACCGACGACTGCGTGACCCTCAGGCCACAGACGCCGGTGGCCGAGGCGGTCACCGCGCTGTGTCGCGCCCGCCACGGCGAGGGCTACCTGGTCGACGAGGCGGGGCGCTATCGGGGCTGCGTGAGCCTGGCCGACCTGGAAGCGGCGCGGGAGGCCACTCAGCAGGGCATGCCGAGCAATCCGCTGGGGGACACCGAGGGAGTGCAACGGGTGGATGCGATCGCCCCGCTGGCGCGCCCCGTGCTGGCGCCCGACGCCTCGCTCTGGGACGCCATGGCGGCGCTCGAGGACGTCACCGGGGAGGCGCTGCCGGTGGTCGATGGCGATGGGGTCTTCCTGGGGGTGGTCTTCGAGTCGAGCATCACCCGCGCCTACCTGGCACACGGCGACGAGCTGCGACGGGAGGAACATGGCACGGGATGAACGTCCGATGGCACGAGAGTCCAAGCGAACGCGGGGCCGCTCACCGGCGCGCCTGCTGTGGCTGGCGCTGCTCGCCGCCACGCCCGTCTCGGCCAGCGACGACGCCCTCGTCGTGCTGAGCTGGGGCGGGGCCTACGAACGCGCCCAGCAGGCCGCGCTGTTCGCGCCCTACACCGCCGCCACCGGCCGGCCGGTGACGGTGCAGCAGTACGACGGCGGGCTCGAGGGGCTCAGGCGCGCCGTGGCCGCCGGCGAGGTGCCCTGGGACCTGATCGACATGACCCGCAGCGAGGCCATGGCGGCCTGCGCAGAGGGCCTGCTCGAGCCGCTCTCGCCCGGGCTGCTGGCGCCGGCCCCGGACGGCACCCCGGCGGCGGCGGACTTCCTGCCGGACTCCTTCGGACGCTGTGCCATCACCCACAGCATCTTCGCCACCGTGGTCGCCTACCGTACCGACGCCTTTCCCGGGCGGCGTCCCACCCGCATCGGCGACCTGTTCGACCAGCAACGCTTCCCCGGGCCGCGCGCCCTGCAGGACACCCCGGCCGTCAACCTGGAGTGGGCGCTGCTCTCCTATCGCGTGCCCCGCGAGGAGCTCTACCGGCTGCTCAGCACGCGGCGCGGCCTGGACCTGGCCTGGAAGCGCCTGGAGACGCTCGACGAGATTCACTGGTGGCAGGCCGGCGATACCCCGCCCCGCCTGCTGGCCGAGGGCGAGGTGGTGATGGCCTCGGGCTACAACGGCCGCTTCTTCGAGGCCATGGTCAACCGCGGCGCACCCATCGAGATCCTCTGGGACGGCCAGGTCCAGGAACACGAGACCTGGGCGATCCCGCGAGGCGCTCCCCACCCCGAGGCGGCGCGCGAGTTCCTGCGCTTCGCCACCGACACCGAGCGCCTGGCCGACCTGGCACGGCGCATCCCCTACGGCCCGGCTCGCCGCTCGGCGGCCGTGCGGGTCACCACCCACCCCGAGAGCGGCGTGGACATGCGCCTGCACATCCCGACCCATCCGCTTAACGCCGAGCGGGCGGTGGCCAAGGACGAGACCTGGTACGCCCGCACTCGCTCGCGCATCCAGGCGCTCTTTCGCGACTGGCGGGAAGCGCGGGAGCAGGAGTGAGGGAAAGAGCGCGACGATAAAGAAGGAAAAGGAGAAGCCTAGAGAGCAAGGGCGAACGAGAATCGGTCGGCCAGGGGGGCCGGGGCGCCCGTCAGTGCACCATGAGGGAGTCGACCAGCATGATCTCGCAGGCACCCTGGCCGGTATCGGTGCGGCGCGTACTGGTGCGCCAGGTCCAGTCATCGCCCTCGATATCCACCAGATGACCGCGCAGCGTGACCCTGTCGCCGGCCTCGAGCCGCTTGAGCGCCGCCATCGTCGGGCCATCGCCGGCCAGCATGTGAATGTTGCTGCTGTTGATCGCGATCGCCCGGGCAGGGATCGGCGGCCGGGTGTCGGAGCGCCAGTAGTACCAGCGATGGCGCTGCGAGATCTCCAGCGCCTCGATCACGCGCTCCTCGGCCATCGGCCCCCAGCCCAGCGCCAGGTCCAGAGGGGAGAGCCGCGCATCGCGACCCAGGCGATACTCCCGGCTCGACAGCACCCTGGCCGTGAGCTCGAAGGTGGCCCGGGGCACCACCTGAACGCCGAGGCCCTCGACGGGCAGGCGGCGAGGCGCCGCCTCGATCTCGCCCTGGCGCGGCGGCTCGGCGATGGAGAGCAGCGGCGCCGCCTCGGGCAGCGGGTGATGCTCGGCGATGGCGGTGGCCACCACCTCGGCCGGCGGGGCGATCACGAAATGAAAGAGCCCCCAGCCGCAGAGGCCCAGCAGGGCAAGGCGTTTCCAGGGCATGGGCTCCCTCCTCTCTCGATCCTTGACCGTCAGCCGTGGTCGGCACGGCGGGAGGCACGCAGCAGCAGGTTGCGCGGCGTCAGCTCCCGCGCGCAGAAGGTGCCGAGTTCCACGTCGAAGCCCGCCTCCTCGAGACGCAGGGCACGATCCAGCACCAGCCACACCTCCAGCGGACGACGGAACAGGTGGCGCACCAGCTCGCGGCGCCTCACCTCGGCCCGGCGCCGCGCGCCGGCCGTCTCGAAGGCGGACCAGTCGATGCCGGCGGCCGGCAGGGCGAGCCCCTTCTGCTCGGCCGCCCAGCGGCAGAAGGCCTCGAAGCGCTCCGGCAGCTGGCCGTAGGCCAGGCTCGGCACCGGCAGGTAGGCATCAATGCCGCGCACCTCGCGCTGCAGCAGGTCGAAGCCCAGCCGCCAGGCGCCGGCCTGCTCGCGGCGCACGCGCACGTGGCGCGGGGCGGTCACGGTCTCCTGCACCGCCATGGCGAGCTCCTCGCGGGTGAGCGAGAGCCCTTGGGCCGCCACCCCCTCGCGGCCGCCCTGCGACAGCGGCCGGTAGTGCGACGCGGCGGTGCGCTGATAGCAGCAGGGCGCCAGGGTCACGGCGCTGCCCTGGGCGGCGCAGAGCTCGATCAGCCGGGCGTGCAGGTCGCCGCAGGCGTGCAGCGCCGCCACGTGCGTCTCGGACGAGAGCCAGCGTCCCGCCTCGGGCGCCAGAACGTCCTGCTCGGCCATGCGTACCGCCGCGCCCTGGCGGTCGGCCAGTCGCTGCCCGTCCTGGCAGAGCGCCGCCTGCCACTCCAGCGCCGTCACCTCGGTCTCGCCGCGGCGCGAGAGCGACCGGGCCAGGTGCCCCTTGCCGGCGCACCACTCCACCAGCCGCTCCTCGGGCGCGGCCGCCACCCGAGGCAGGAAGGCCTCGATCTGCGACCACTTGCGCCCGCCGACGTGGGCCGCCCAGGCCGCCGGCAGCGCGCGACCATCGCCTTTGAGCTCGGGCAGCGCCGAAAGCGCCTCGAGCTTTGCCACCGGCAACCACTCGGCGAGCGGCGAGTCAGTGAAGGGAGCATCCTGCAGGCGCGCCGCCTCGTCCTCGGTGAGCGCCAGCAGCGCGGCATCCAGCGCCAAGGATGCCTCGCCCCAGGGCGAGGCCCGGTGCTGGAACGGCAGCGGGCGCCACAGCGGCTGCGACTCGGCAAGCAGCGCGGTCAGCCGCGCGAAGCGCTCGGCATGGGACAGGGAGGGGGCAACAGACGGGGACATGGACGCTCGACCTCGGAAGTGGCCCGCATTGTAGGGACTTCGAGCGCGGCTTGCATGGTCGGGCGCCAGGCGACAGAGTGCGGGGTTGCCTTACCCTCTTCCCCGACCGCCAGGAGCCCGATCGATGTCCGCCTCCCCCGATACTCCCTCCCGAAGCGTGCTGGTCACCGGGGCCTCCAGCGGCATCGGCCAGGCCGCCGCCCTGGCCCTCGCCGAGCGCGGCTGGCGAGTATTTGCCACCGCGCGTCGCGATGAGGACCTGGCGCGGCTGCGCGAGGCCGGCCTGACGGCGGTGTACCTCGATCTCGATGAGAGCGAGTCGATCGCCGCCTGCGTCGAGACGGTGCTGACGGCGACCGGCGGGCATCTCGATGCGCTCTTCAACAACGCCGCCTACGGCCAGCCCGGCGCGGTGGAGGACCTGTCCCGCGCGGTGCTGCGCGCCCAGCTGGAGACCAACCTGCTCGGCACCCACGAGCTCACCTGCCGGGTGCTGCCGGCGATGCGCCGTCAGGGCGGGGGGCGCATCGTGCAGAATAGCTCGGTGCTGGGCCTGGCCGCCCTGCCCTACCGCGGCGCCTACGTCTGCTCCAAGTTCGCCCTGGAGGGGCTGACCGACACCCTGCGCCTGGAGCTCGACGGCAGCGGCATCCACGTCAGCCTGATCGAGCCGGGGCCCATCACCAGCCGCTTTCGCGAGAGCGCCTACCGCGCCTTCAAGGCGCATATCGACACCGCGGCAAGCGCCCACGCCGAGACCTACCGCGCCGTGGAGGCGCGACTGGCCGGCGACGACGGCGGCGGGCGCTTCACCCTGGGGCCCGAGGCGGTGGTCGAGAAGCTGGTGCATGCCCTGGAGAGCCGGCGCCCCAGGGCGCGCTACTACGTGACCGTGCCGACCCACCTGTTCGGCACCCTCCGGCGGCTGCTCGGCACCCGGCTGCTGGATCGGCTGCTGCTGCGCTCCACCCGCGACGAGCGCCGGCTCTAGCGGCGCGCGAGGTGCGTCAGATGGTGTTGCGCAGGCCCAGCTCAAAGGGGTGCGGGTCGAGGTAGGTCTGGGCGCGGATGTAGTCCGAGCCGTAGCGCTTCACGTAGTGGGTGAGCAGGCGGATCGGCACCACCAGGTGCACGTGGCCCTGGCGGTAGTCCTCGATGGCGGTCAGCAGGTCCTGGCGGGCCTCACCGTCGACGGCCTGCTTGAGGTAGCCCAGCACGTGCAGCAGGGCGTTGGTGTGGCCCTTGCGGGTCGCCGGCCGGCCGAGCGCCGCCATGAAGCGCTGCAGGTAGTGGGCCATGGCCTCGTCGAGCGGCCGCTTGCTGGCGTCGGCCAGGTAGCGGCCCAGCTCGCGATAGGTCTCCACGTGATGGGCCATCAGCAGGTACTTCTGCCGGCTGTGGAACTGCAGCAGGGCGTGGTAGCCGGGTGCGGCCTCGACCTGGCGCTTCCAGTCGTCGAAGGCGTAGACCCGGGTGATGAAATTCTCGCGCAGCACGGCATCGTTGAGCCGCGCCTCCTCCTCCAGCGGCAGCTCCGGGAAGTGGCGACGCAGGGCGCGCACGAAGGCGCCCGAATCCGAATGGCTGGGCATGCCGTTGGGATGGTAGACCTTGACCCGCTCGAGCCCGCAGCTCGGCGAGCCCTTCATCAGGATGAAGCCGCGCAGGTGGCGGTGGCCGGCGACGAACGCCTCGCTGACCTCCGCCAGGCGCTCGGTGACATCGAGGCTCGGGTCCTGGGTGCCCAGCACCCGGGGCGCCTCGTCGTACAGGCCGACCAGGCGGATGGGCTCTCGCGGCACGCCGAGCCCGGCCGCGAGTTCGGGACAGAAGGGCTCGAAGGCGAAGCGCTCCTGGAGCACCTCCAGACAGTAGCGGGAGCGCTTGTGCCCACCGTTGTAGCGCACCTTCTCGCCCGTCAGGCAGGCGCTGATGCCCACCGGGATGGCCTCCCCGCGTGCCGCCCGTTCCGTCATTGCCGCTCTCCTTGTGCCGATCTTCTTTTGCCGCGCCTCTTGGCTGTCCCGCTCATGCCGCGCCATTGTGGCATAGCAACGCCGCGCTGCCAGTCCCGGCGCCGGGTCGATCAGCGCTCCAGGCCCCGGCGCCGATGCCACTCGGCGAGGCTCTCCTCGGGGTAGCCGGCGAAGCAGCGGTCGCCGTCCCGAGCCTCGACTTCTACCCAGCCGGCCTTGCTGTCGAGCAGCAGGTGAACCCGCTCGGGCGGGATCGGCAGGTCGCTGTCGATCGCCGAGGCGAAGGGATGGACCAGCTCGGGCCAGTGCGGGTCATGGACCCAGAGCGCGCTGCCGCAGCGGCCGCAGAAGTGCCGCTCGCCCGCGCTCTGCTGGCCGTCGATCACGGCATGGTAGATCCGCCTGTGCTCGGCGCCCTCGACCTCGAGGGTCTCGGCCAGCGCCCCCAGGTTGATGGCATAGCCGCCCCCGCCGGCCGTCTTGCGACAGATCGAGCAGTAGCAGCGCTGATAGGGATAGGGGTGCGGGGACTCGACGCGAAATCGCACGGCGCCGCAGTGGCAGGAACCGTCTAGCCGCATGGCATTCATCCTCCGGGTCGATGGTCGTGGTCTCGCCCCCGAGTTGTGGGGGCCGTCGGGGGACCAGCGTTCGCCATGGGCCCAACGACCCAGGGCGACGGGCTGGCAAGGCCCCAGGCCCGAGCCGGGGATCAGGGTGGCTGGTGGCGCTGCGCGCTTGTTGGTATCGTCGCCGCGGCATTCCCCCCATCAGGAGTCATCATGTCCCGTAAGATCTACTGCACCGCGAGCTTCAAGCCCAAGCCCGGCAAGGAAGACGCCGTCTTCAAGGCACTCCAGGCCCTGGAGCCGAATGCCCACCGCGAGGACGCCTGCCTGCAATACACCGTCACCCGCCATATCGACAACCCCTTCGCCCAGGGTGACAGCTACCCGATCGTCTTCCACGAGATCTGGGCCAACCGCGAGGCCTTCGAGGCGCACTGCCAGCGCCGTGAGATCCGCGAGTTCTTCGCGACCCACCTCGAGGACCCGGCCGGCGACATCGAGGATGCCAACGTCTGTGTCTATAGCGACGAGCCGGCCGAGTTCGACGCCCCCCAGCTCTGACCGACCAGTAAGCTCAGCGATCGGCCAGGGGCCCGAGCAGCGCGGGCGGTCGACAGGATCCGGCGAGCCGCCGGAGACCGGCCCAGAGGCTCACCTGGTTGGCGGTCAGCACCTCGCGGTCGGCCTCCCGGACCAGCGCCTCGCGCAACCCCAGCGTGTCGATGGCGGTATCGGGTATCAGCAGCGGCCGCGTGGTATCGGGATGGCGGGCACCGAAACGGCGCACCTCCTCGAGGATGTCGGCGCGATGCGAGTCCGCGGCATAGGGGCAGTCCAGCGCCTTGTCGTGGACCACGCCGACCCCGCCCTCGCGCAGGAAGCTCACCAGCCGCAGGGTGACGTCGTCCGGGTAGGGGCTCAGCAGGTCGACCCGATCGTGCCCCAGGGCGTCGAGGGCCTCGAGAAACGCCAGCGCCGTGCTGGTCACCGGCACCCCCAGGCGCGCCTCGAGCGCGGCGCGCTGGTCCTGGGCCCAGTCGAGCCCGCCGATGAAGCTGGCGCTGGTGCAGGCCCACACCACGGCTCGCGCCCCGTCCTGCTCGACCAGCCGCTCGCCCGCCGGGGCCAGCCGCTCCACGGCGCCCAGAGCGAGCAGCGCCGCCGGCGCGTGGTGGCCATCGCTTGGCACTCGGCCCAGCGCGAGGCGCGGCAGGTCCTCGGCCTGCTCCGCCAGGGTGATCCACTCGTAGTCATCCGGCCCGTCGTCGGGCAACAGGATGCCCAGGCAGTCGGCGTGGGTCATGTCGGGCACTCCGGGAGGTGGTTCGGGTGAGCGTTCGACCTACAGGCTAGCGCAGGTGGCCCGCCCGCTGACAATGGCTCGCCGCGCGCACGGCATGACCCTCGTGGGCCGCTTGCCGCGGGAGCCGGCTCACAGCCGCTCGCGGGTCACCTCCATCACCCGGCCGTCCACCGTGTGCAGGCACTTGTCCTCGATCTCGCTGCACAGCGACGCCACGGCCCGCGAGGTGAGGCCCACCACCACGAAGGTCCACTCGCTGGCGTCGTGGCTATCATGATCGCCGCTCTCGCAGACGGCGATCGCCGGGTTTCGCCCGAGGCGTTCGTGAAGCCCCCCGATGCGCTGCCGCTTCTCCTTGAGGGAGCGACAGCCCGGCAGGGCGATCGTCAGCGTGAGAATCGTGATATGCATGCCCGTCTCCTGTGGCGCGATCCGCCGCCTCGAATAATAGGCAAGGAAGGCCGCCAGCAGGGCCTCGTTGAGCCGACTCATCGAGCGCCGAGCCCGAAACGACCGAGCCGTGACGACTGCGGCGATGGCGTGGCGTCGCGCCGCCCGTGCGCGGTAAGCTCGAGCCTTTCCCAGGATCTAGACCCGACGCACGAGGAGGCAACGGCCATGCACACCCCGACCCTGGCCGTGACCCGCACGCCGCTGGTCGCCGTCTACGGCACCCTGAAGCGCGGCCTGCGCAACCATCACTGGCTCGACGGCGCCGCCTTCCTGGGCGAGGACCGCCTCACCGACGCCACGCTCTACGACCTGGGGCCCTACCCCGCCGCCAAGCTCGAGCCCTCCCGGGGCATCGCGGTGGAGGTGTTTCGGGTCGATGCCCGGCTGCTGGCCGGCCTCGACCGGCTAGAGGACTACCGGGTGCGCACCCCGCGCAAGGGCGACTACGACCGCCTCGTGCAGGCGACCGCGTTCGGCCCCGCCTGGCTCTATCTCTACAACCGCCCGGTCGCGGGCTTCCCGGTGATCCGCGAAGGCCCCTGGCTGCCCCGCTAGCGCCGCGCCTATGCTATAAACGCGCTCTCGAAGGCGGCGCCTTCGCGATATCCCCCTGTGCGACACCACCAAGGAGACGGTCATGGTTCGCTTCATTATCACCCTCGCCGCGCTGGCCGGCCTGGCCTACGGCGGCATCTACTTCTACTACGACGTCAGCCTGAAGCGCGCCGTCGGCGATCACCTCGACCGCCTCGGCCTCACCGCGGTGGAGGTGAAAGGAATCGACTTCGCCCCCATGGCGCCGCTGGTCACCGACACCCATATCACCGCCGAGGTCGCCTACCGCAGCGCCGAGGCGAGCCTCGACATCCGCGTGATCGGCCATCCGGTGTTCTCCGAGGAGTATCGTCTCGAACTCGACAGCCTGCAGGCCTTCCGCCTCAGCATCGGGGCGGGCGAGTGAACCCGGGCCGTGAGACGGCCCCGGCTCGGCCCCGCTGCGACAGCCATCGACCGCTGTCGTCCACGTGACGCGGTCCCGACATGCCGGAGAGTCGTGCAGGGATGCCGGATTCTGATCGCCTCCACCGTCGGGCATCCGCCTGCCCCATGCCGGTGGCACATACCGAGCGGCATGTCGGCGAACACCTCGTCGACGGGGGGCGCCAGAAAGTCGCCGTTGATCGCAAAGCCTGCGCCATGCGCATGGCGACATTGACGGGGCGCTCCCTTGAACGCCAGCGACGCTGACACCCGAATGCACGCCGCAAGCACTGCGGCCCTGCTGATCGCCTCAGCGCAGGCGCCGCTGGGGTCGACGCTGATTGCCGTGGCGCTCCCTTCCATCGGCATCGGGATCGGGGCGGATCTCGTCCTGATCACGGGTCTGCTGGTCACCGGCTATCTGGTCGTCAACGTGGTCTGCCAGGGGCCGGCGGGAAAGATCAGCGATCTCATCGGGCATTCGCGCCTTCTGTGGACGGGGATCGGGCTTTACGTCATCGGCGCGGGGCTCGGGCTCCTGGCACAGGGTGTCAGCCTCCTGTTCGTGTCACGCTGCACGATGGCGGCTGCCGGTGCGCTGGTGGTCCCTGCCACACTCGCCCTGATGCGTCTGCATGTACCCACAGCAAGGCGTGGCCGTATCTTTGGCCTGTTTGGCGCGACCATGGGCATTGCCGCGGCAGGGGGGCCCGCCCTGGGGGGTGAGATCGTGAGCCTGTTCGGCTGGCGCGCCGTGTTCATCGCCAATTTGCCATTCCTGGCGCTTTCGGCCCTTCTATTGCACCGGTATCCCTTGCCTGCAAGCCACATCCCGGCACGGCGTTCCCTGAGGGCACTGGCCCAGTCGCTGGATGTTGTCGGCATCGGCCTGTTGGCGCTGTCCCTAGCGCTTTTGATCGTGGCGAGCAGACTCGATGGCCCGGGTTTTATCGCCGCGATTCTGGCGGGGACGCTCGTCGGCATCGCCTTTGTCACCTGGGAGGTGAAGGCCGCAGCCCCCGTCTTCGATCCGCACCTGTTTTCTCTGCCTGCCTTTGCCGCGGGAACGCTGATGATCGCCTTGCAGAACTTCGCGATGTACGGATTGCTGTACCAGTTGCCGCAGTTCTTTTCCGTGTTCCGCGAGGCAGCGCCGCGCGACATCGGCTACCTGCTGTTCGTGATGATGATCGGCATGGTGGTGGCCGCCCCGGTGGGTGGACACCTGACCGACCGGATCAGCGCACGGTGTGTGGCGCTCCTGGGGTGTGCGCTGCTGCTGTCGGGCATGGTGCAGCTCTGGCACCTGGCGTCGTTCGAGTCTCCGCAGGACGCGATGCTGGCCCTGCTGATCTTCGGGCTGGGCCTTGGCCTGTGCAACGCGTCCGCCCAGGCCTCCTTGATGAGCGCCGTAGAGTCGGGGCAGGCGGGAATGGCCGCCGGGGTCAGTTCCACGATGCGCTATCTCGGAGGAATCCTGAGCATCCTGGTTCTCGGCGCGGTCCTGGGAGGCGACACGATCGTCAGCATGACGCGCCATGAGGTCATGATCTGGCTGTTTACCGTGGCCATCGTGCTGTCCGCCCTCATGAGCCAGCGCCTGCTGGGCGCGGGGAATACGGCGGCAGGATCCCCCTGACGTCGTTCCTTCGGCTGCCTTTCGCCGATGCCTCCGGCCGTGCCCGCCCCTTCCTGAGGGGAGATAAAGCCCCCTGTCAGGGATGTGAAGTCTGCTAGCATCAATCTAGTGCCCGACCCTCCCTCCGAGCTGCACTCACGGCAGGACATGACACCATGAACCGTCCCACTCCGTCCGCCCCGACCGCCTTTGAAGCCCCCGGACCGGGAACCTGGTCCGTTGACGCGGCGCATTTCCCGCGCCCGGTGTCGCATTTTCAGGCCGAGATCCATCCACCAGGCATCACCAGCGGGTTTCTGGAGTGCGCACGCCGCTATGGGTTGCTGATCGACACCCTGGACTTCCGGTTCGTGAACGGTTTCGCCTACTCGAGCCCCGTCCCCGCGGCCGAGGCGGACATTCCGGAGCGTTTCACGGCCGCCGAGGAGGTGTTCCGGACCAAGATCTGGAGAGAGGATCTCGAGCGCTGGGACCGCGACGTGAAACCCGCCTCCATCAAGACGCATCAGGCGCTGCTGGCCGTAGACCCCGCCACGCTGTCCGACGACGAACTGATGACCTATGTCGATCGTTGCCGCGACAACCTGCAACGCATGATTCATCAACATCACAGTTTCAATCTGGCGGCGATTCTTCCGGTGGGGGATTTCATGGCCCATGTCGGCGCCTGGACCAGCCTGCCGATGGGCGAGTTTCTCGCGCTGACCCGTGGATCGGCCCCGGAATCCGCCGGCTCCTTTCCGGAGATGGATCGCCTGGCCGAGGAGATACGCCACCGCCCGGATGCCCGCGAGCGCCTGGAGTGCGGCCAGGCGAGTGCGGAGATCCTCGAGCAGCTCCGCCACGAGTCGGGTTCACTGGGCGAAGCAACGAGAGCCTATCTTGGCGTGGTGGGCGATCGACTGCTCAACAGCTTGGATACCGCCGAGCCCAGGGCCATCGAAGTGCCCGACGCGCTCGTCGCCCGGATCAGGCTGGCCGTCGCGCAGCCTGTGCATCGGGACGGGGCCGTCACCGAAGGGGAAGTGGCCAGGCTGCGAGAGAAGATTCCCTCCGAATACCACGCCCAGTTCGATGAGCTTCTCGACGAGGTGCGTCTCATGTCGCGGCTGCGTGACGAGCGAGGCTTCTACAGCGACGTCTGGGCGGGGGGCGTCATGCGCCGCGCCCTGCTTGCCGCCGGCGAGAGGCTTGCCGCGGAGGGCCGGATCGACGCGGCGGCACATCTCATCGAGGCGAGCTACGAGGAGATCCAGGCCCTTCTGCGCCGCGCGGGAGGCCCTGGCGCCGCGGAACTGGCGGAACGCGCCAGGTATCGCAAGGAGCAACGGGCCGAGAATGCGCCCGCGGAACTCGGCGATCCCGCCTCTCCGCCGCCCCCGATGGACGGCCTGCCGCTAGAGGTGATACGCGTGATGACCGCCCTGGGGACGGCCATTCAATCCCTCGGGGCGGGGCCTCGAGACCAGCGCGACAGTCCCGTCATCAAGGGCATCGGAGCGAGCCCCGGCACCTACAGCGGACGCGCCCGGGTCATCGACACGATCGCAGACCTCGGTCGCCTCGAACAGGGTGATGTACTGATCACGGCGGCGACCACGGATTCCTTCAATATCGTCCTTCCCCTGCTGGGCGCCATCGTCACGAATGCCGGCGGCCTGCTCTCCCATGCCGCCATCGTGGGGCGCGAATATGGCATCCCCTCCGTCGTGGGGACCCGCAACGCCACCGCGCGGATCGCGGACGGAGCACGTGTGACCGTGGACGGAACCACAGGCGACGTCCGGATCGACGCGCCATGACACCGGTTCCATTGTCGTCGGCCCGCGATGAGCAGGCCTACGGCGGAAAGGCCACGCAACTCGGCGCGGCGATCCGCGCCGGGCTGCCTGTGCCTGAAGGTTGCGCGCTCGACACTCTGTTCGTCGATGCGATCGCCTCGGGTGACCGCGACGCACGGGCGGAACTTGCGGGAATATGTGCGCAGATGCCCGGTCCGGTGGCCGTAAGATCCTCGGCCATCGGCGAGGACTCGGGTGGTGCGAGTTTCGCCGGACAGCATGCGACCGTTCTCAACGTCATAGGGTTCGAGGCCGTGTCGGACGCGGTTCTGGTGGTCCGGAAATCGGCGTGGACGGCGTCTGCCCGGGGATATCGCGACCGTGTCGGGGTGGACACCGACATCCGCATGGGCGTGGTCATTCAGCGTCTTGTCGACGCGGAGGTGGCCGGCGTGCTGTTCACCTGCAACCCCGTGAGCGGACAGGACGAACGTGTCGTCGAGGCCGTGTGGGGGCTGGGTGAAGCGGTTGTGCAGGGTCTGGTCATCCCCGATTGCTATCGCATGGATCGTGCAGGCTGCCTCCTTGAATGCCGCGCAGGCGTCAAGGACATCCGTATTCAGCGTATGCCCGGAGGCCTGACCTGCCAGGAGGCCGTGGCGGAGCATCTGGTCGAGCATCACTGCCTGGATGCGGAAAAACTGGCGGCACTGCACGTTCTGGTGTCGCAATGCGAGAGCGTGTTCGGTACAGGACCCCATGACATCGAATGGGCGTTCGAGCGCGAGAAGCCGTACCTGCTGCAATTACGCCCGGTGACGAAATACTCGACGGCCTGAACCGCGATCCAGGCGGAGCGGCGAGCACGCAGAATGAACGGGACAAGATGCCTTCGCCACTTCACCCCGACTCAGGACGAGGGCAGACAGCCATCGAGATCGCTGTCGGCAGGCAGTTCACGCAGGCGAACCTCGAGATCATGGCGACGGTGGTCGCTATCGAAGGCCATCACCTCGACGACGGTATCATCACGCGGGCCGACCCGCATCGGCGCCGAGTGGTAGACGAACCGCTCGCCATCCACCGTCATTTGCAGGCGCGGCAGGCCCTCCTCGTCGTACTCCAGCCGCAGCGAATCGAAGCGCCATGTCAGCGGCGAGTCGTCGGCACAGCTCGCCAGATCCCGTGGAACGCCCGGCGTCAGCTCGACGTGCTGCCGTTCCAGGATCCTGCCCTCGGCATCGGTCACCACCAGCCGGTAGGCGCGCGGCCCCGCATAGGGCGCGCCCTCCTCGGGCAGGGTCGTCAGCAGCGCGGCTAGGACGGGCTCCACCGGTAACAGCGGCGGCTGATACGGCAGCGTGTTGCCAGGGCCGGGACGATAGACGAAACGCAATGACAGCAGCCGCTCGCTGGTGGCGTCCAGCCCCGGCACCTCGCCCGACATCGCGGTCACGGCACCGGGCTCCCAGGCCAGCTTGGCGAACCGTCCCTTCGCCGTGCGCACGAAGAGCGTGCCGGGCGTGTCGTTCAGCGTCAGCTTCGTCGCCGAGGGCGGCGCAGGCGAGACGTTCTGATAGCGCAGCAGGTAGTCATACGAGGGCATGGCGATGCCTTGAGCCTCGGCCGACACGAAGTGAAGCCCTCCGCCCTCGGTCGCGGCCAGCGTGACCTCGAGGGGGTCGCGCTGCATGCTGACGGGGTAGAGATCGACCCTCGACAGATCGCCCGTCGGGGCATGATCGATGAACGACCACCCGAAGGGCTCGCCGGCCGCATCCCAGCCGAGATAGGCCGTCCCGCCGGGCAGGCGCTCGTCGCGATTGACCACCGTCTGCAGGATCAGCGCCGCGCCCGGCGCCGCATGGCCGATATCCAGGGTCTGATAGCCCTCCGCCTCGGCCCTGAGCCGGCCGCCCCCCGAGCCCACGAGCCACACCGGGCCGGGCATCGCCACGCGAAAGCGCCCCTCGGCGTTGGTGGTGGCGGTGGCCACATAGCCCTTGTCCCAGATCAGCTGGCCGTGGTGGTCGCTCCGCCCCCAGCCCTGGCGGCGCAGGGTGATGGTGGCACCGGCGATCGGTGCAGCGCCGTGATACTCGACCAGCCGACCCGACACGGGGGCCGGCGCCAGCCACCACAGCGCCAGCCACACCAGCAGCCCCAGGACGCCGAAGGCAGCGAGCAGCTCCAGGACAAGGCGGCGCAACGGCCGGGAACGGCTGCTCACAGCGCCCACTTGCGAGGCGCTCAGGCCCTGGCGACCTTCACCGCCGTGCCAGTCGCGACCAGGAACAGCATCGACTTGCCGCCGCCGGAGATCTCGCTGTAGTCGAGGTCGATGCCGATGACGGCATTAGCCCCCATGTTACTCGCCTCCCGACGCAGCTCGTCCAGGCAGGCCACCCTGGCGTCGCGCAAGGCATCCTGGGACGACGTGTTGCGCCCACCGAAGAAGTCGCGAAAGCCGGCGAACATGTCCTTGAGGATGTTCATGCCAAGCACGCACTCGGCCGAGACGATATCGACGTGTTCTGTCACGCGGTAGCCCTCGAGGTGGGACGAGGTGGTCAGGATGACTCGCTCGGACATGGGACTCTACTCCGTTCATGGGTCGTGCTTCAGGTCATGGGTGGTGTTTCAGGATGACGGTTCACTGCTTCACTCGTTGCGTCCTCGCGCCGGTCCTGCCCCGACGGTCGGGTCCAGGCCTACTCGCTGCGGCCGGCATGGCACTTGACCGTCAGCATGTCACCAAAGGTAAACGGGGACCAGTTCGCAGGGGACACCCATGAGGGGTGGCGTGATATGCTCCGCGGGACATCAACCGGCATCCCAGCCGACCTTCGAGGAGAGCAACATGGCTCAGGCAAGCGCACGTCATATCCTGGTGGACAGCGAAGCGAAGTGTAACGAACTCAAGGCCGAGATCGAGGGCGGTCGCGACTTCGCCGAGGCGGCTCGCGAGAACTCCAACTGCCCGTCCGGCCGTCAGGGCGGCGAGCTCGGCACCTTCGGCCCGGGCCAGATGGTGCCGGAGTTCGACAAGGTGGTGTTCGAGGGTGAAGTGGGCAAGGTCCACGGCCCGGTGAAGACCCAGTTCGGCTATCACCTGCTGGAAATCACCAGCCGCAGCTGAGGCCACCCGGCCGCTGTCAGGAGCCGCGCATGGAGCCCATGCGCGGCTTTTTCTTGTACAGTACCTGTATCAAGTGGAGGATGATGTCAGGAAGCCGCATCGTCACCGACGCCAGAGGAGCCCTTCGATGAACGACGACACCTTCAACCACAGCATCAGAAAGCTGCTGAAGAACGTGGGCGTGAACACCCAGCAGGAGATCGAGCAGGCCGTCCGGCAGGCGCTGGCCGATGGCCGCCTGACGGGTAACGAGACCCTGCCGGCGCGCGTGACGGTCGAGGTGGCGGGCCTAGAGCTCGACCTCGAGTTCCGGGGGGACATCACCCTTGAGTGATACACCGATGATCCGCGTCGAGGGGCTGTCGAAGACCTTTTCCGACGGCTTTAAGGCGCTGGTCGATGTCGACCTGACGATCCAGCGCGGCGAGATCTTCGCCCTGCTCGGCCCCAACGGCGCGGGCAAGACGACCCTGATCAGCGTGATCTGCGGGCTGGTCAACGCAAGCCAGGGCCGGGTGCTGGTGGATGGCCACGACAACGTCGGCGATTACCGCGCCGCCCGCCAGCTGATCGGCCTGGTGCCCCAGGAGCTGACCAACGAGGCCTTCACCACGGTATGGGACACGGTCAGCTTCAGCCGCGGGCTGTTCGGCAAGCCCAAGGACCCGGCGCACATCGAGAAGGTGCTGCGCTCGCTGACCCTGTGGGAGAAGCGCCACAGCCGACTGCTGGAGCTCTCCGGCGGCATGAAGCGCCGCGTGCTGATCGCCAAGGCGCTCTCCCACGAGCCCCAGGTGCTGTTCCTGGACGAGCCCACCGCCGGGGTGGACGTGGAGCTGCGCCGCGAGATGTGGGAGGTGGTGCGCGGCCTGCGCGACCAGGGAGTGACGATCATCCTCACCACCCACTACATCGAGGAGGCCGAGGAGATGGCCGATCGTATCGGGGTGATTCGCCGCGGCGAGATCGTGCTGGTCGAGAACACCCACGCACTGATGAACAAGCTCGGCAGCAAGGAGCTGACCCTGCAGGTGCAGGAGCCCCTGGAGGCACTGCCGGAGTCGTTGGCGGGCCACGGCCTGGCGCTGGCCGACGAGGGTCATGCGCTGGTCTACAGCTACGACGCCGCGCGCCAGGAGGGCAACTCGACCATCTCGGGACTGCTCGCCGACCTCGAGGCGGTGGGGGTTCGGGTCAAGGACCTGCACACCCGCCAGAGTTCACTGGAAGACATCTTCGTCAGCCTGGTCCAGGAGCGTCGCTGAACATGAAGCGCTTGAACCTGCAGTCCGTGAAGACTCTCTATCTCGCCGAGATGGCGCGCAGCATGCGCACCATGCTGCAGAGCATCGTCTCGCCGGTGATCTCCACCTCGCTCTACTTCGTGGTGTTCGGCGCGGCCATCGGCACCCGAATCAGCGAGGTGGACGGCATCAGCTACGGCGCCTTCATCGTGCCGGGCCTGATCATGCTGATGCTGCTGACCCAGAGCGTCTCCAACGCCTCCTTCGGCATCTTCTTCCCGCGCTTCTCGGGCTCGATCTACGAGATCCTCTCGGCGCCGATGTCCTACGTGGAGGTGGTGGTGGGCTACGTCGGCGCGGCGGCGACCAAGTCGCTGCTCCTCGGCGTGATCGTGCTGGTCACGGCGCGGCTGTTCGTGCCCTACTCCATCGATCACCCGCTGATGATGGTGGTCTTCCTGGTGCTCACGGCGGTGACCTTCAGCCTGCTCGGCTTCATCATCGGCATCTGGGCCGACGGCTTCGAGAAGCTGCAGCTGGTGCCGCTGCTGGTGATCACCCCGCTGACCTTCCTCGGCGGCACCTTCTACTCCATCGACATGCTGCCGCCCTTCTGGCAGGCGATGACCCTGGCCAACCCGGTGGTCTATCTGGTCAGCGGGTTCCGCTGGAGCTTCTACGGCATCAGCGACGTGAGCCCGCTGGTCAGCCTGGGGATGATCCTGCTGTTCCTGTCCGTGGCGCTGGCCATGGTGGGCTGGATCTTCAAGAGCGGCTATCGCCTCAAGCCCTGATCCCTCCACGTCCGATCCCTTCGCGTCCGATCGCGATCGATCCGAGCACGCCGCCCCGATCACGCCTGGATCAGGGTGCCGGCCAGGCCCTCGAGGATCCGCCCGGCATCCTCCAGCGCGCCGATGCCGGCCACCCCGCCACGGGCGGTGACGAACTCGCAGGCGGCCGCCACCTTGGGACCCATGGAGCCCGGCTCGAACGACAGGTCGGCGAGCGCCTCGGGCGTCACGCGATGCAGCGGTCTCGGCGCGGGCCCGCCCCAGCCCTCGAACACCGCCGTCACGTCGGTCAGCAGCAGCAGGGCATCGGCGTCCAGCCGGGTCGCCAGCAGGCTGGAGGCGTGATCCTTGTCGATCACCGCCTCGACGCCGTCCAGGCGCCCGCCGGCGCCTCGCGCGGTGGGGATACCGCCGCCCCCGGCGCAGATCACCACCACTCCTGCGTCCACCAGGCGACCGATGACGTCGATGGGCAGGATGCGCCGCGGCAGGGGCGACGCGACGACCCGCCGCCAGCGCCCGGGCGACGACTCAGCGAAGGCCCAGCCCTTCTCGGCCTTCCAGCGATGCATGGCGTCGAGGTCGTAGTCGGGGCCGATGGGCTTGGTCGGGAAGAGGAAGGCGGGATCGTCGGCATCGACCTCCACCCGGGTCAGCAGGGTCGCACAGCTGGCGCCGGCCGGCATCTCGTTCATCAGCTCCGCTTCGATCAGGTAGCCGATCATGCCCTCGGTCTGGGCATCCAGCACGTCGAGCGGATAGGCCTCCTCCGGCAGGTAGGCCTGGGCCTGGAGGGCCAGCAGCCCCACCTGGGGGCCGTTGCCATGGGTCAACACCAGCTGGTGCCGGCCGGCCAGCTCGGCCAGGCCCAGCGCGGCTCGGCGCACGTTGTGGCGCTGGTTGTCTATGGTCATGGCCTCGCCTGGCCGCAACAGGGCACTGCCACCCAGGGCTACCACGATACGCATGCAAATCCGCCTCCGGCGTCGATGTCGGGGGGCTCGCCTCGAGCCTCCGGGTGCCGGCGCGACGCGGCGCCCACCCCAGGCCTTCAGCATAGTCCGCGCCGGTCGCTGCCGGCGGCGTTACCTCGCCGATCGGCTATCGAGCGGCGCCCCCGGCGGGTATCATCCCCACCCTCGCCCCTTCACCGCGGAGCTCCCATGCCGATCCTGCACAGCATCATCCATCGCATCGACACGGCCTCCGGCGAAGCGCCGACGCTGACCCCCGCCGCCCAGGACCTCGCCCCCTCGGCGGCGCTGGACGACCTGCTGGCCGGCGTCAACGACGCCTTCAATGCCAAGCCCAAGGCCTGGGGCCACTTCGTCGACGCCACGCCCGAGGGCGAGGTAAGCTCGCCCTTCGCCACCGAGCTCGCCGACTACCTCGACGGCGGCCGCGACTTCGCCACCTTCAGCCGCGACGTGGCCAAGCGCCTCGCCGAGCTGATCAGTGACCACCTGACGCTCTCCGGCGATCTCTTGATGGTCGACCAGCGCGTCGGCGACGCCCGCTACCTGAGCCTGGCGCTGCTGCATCATCGCAGCGGCTTCGGCGTCGACGACGACCTGGCGGTCGTGCCGGTGCGCCAGCTCAACCTGACCCAGATGAGCCTGGCCGCGCGTCTGGACATCCAGCAGTGGCGTAGCGACTCGCCCTCGAAGCAGTACCTCTCCTGGACCAAGGATCGCGGCGGCAAGAAGCTCGCCGAGGGTTTCGCCGCCCTGCTCGGCGCCGCGGAGGGCGTGGATGCCACGGGCGAGACCCGCACCCTGCTCAAGGCCTTCAGCGACTACGTGGAGCAGGAGGACCTGCCCGAAGAGGCCAGCCGCGAGAAGACCGACGCGCTGATCGACTACGCCAGCGACCAGGCGAGCCGCGGCGAGCCGATCACCCTGGAGGAGCTCTCGGAGGTGCTCGACGAGCAGCAGCCGAAGGCCTTCTATGAGCATATTCGCAACGCCGACTACGGTCTCTCCCCGGAGATCCCGCCCGACAAGCGCACCCTCAACCAGTTCCGGCGCTTCGCCGGGCGCTCGGGTGGCGTATCGATCAGCTTCGACTCCCACCTGCTGGGCTCCAGCGTCGAGTACGACGAGGATCAGGATCGGCTGATCATCAAGCAGGTGCCCAAGCAGCTGCGCGAGCAGCTCAAGCGCCAGGACTAAGGGCGCGCCTCTCTCGACGCGACGGCGTCTCTCTGAAGGGGTCTCTCCGAAAGCCTCGCCGCCTCGGGCGAACGACGCGGGGTGGGTTATGCTGAGCCACGCCATCGCCCTCAAGATTCCCGTCGAGCTTCGTGTCGAGAGAGAGACCCGCCATGCGCCGCATCCTGATCCTCCAGGGCCACCCCGATACCGCCGCCCCGCACCTGCTGCACGCCCTGGCCGACCACTATCGCCGGGGCGCCGAGCGGGCCGGTCACGAGGTGCGCTCGCTGACCATCGCCGAGCAGGCGTTCCCCCTGCTGCGCAGTCAGCAGGCCTGGACCGAGGAGCCGATGCCCCCGGCCCTCGAGCCGGCGCGAGACGCCATCGCCTGGTGCGAGCACCTGGTGCTGTGCTTTCCGCTATGGCTCGGCGACATGCCGGCGCTGGTGAAGGGCTTCCTCGAGCAGGTCATGCGTCCCCACTTCGCCTTCGAGTACTTGGACGGCAATCCGCTGGGTCGCAAGGGGCTCACGGGCCGCTCGGCGCGGGTGGTCGTGACTATGGGCATGCCGGCGGCGATCTACCGACATTTCTATCGCGCTCACAGCGTCAAGTCGCTGGAGCGCAATATCCTCGGCTTTGTCGGCTTCGCGCCGGTCCGCGAGACGCTGATCGGCTCGGTGGAGAACCTTGACGAGGCCGACTGCCAGACGTGGTTCAAGCGCCTGGAGACCTTGGGCAGCAAGGCGCAGTAAGCGCTCGACTTAGCCAAGGGGTCATACTTTCCCTGTAAGCGATCGCTGACACGGCGCATCAGCGTATGGCGACACGTGTCCGAGGTGGGTGGCGATACTGCGATTTCCTCACCATGCTTGGCCAGTGGCATGACCCTGCGGCCGGACGCCGCGGCGTGCCTACGGACAGTTTTCCTGCCAACCCGGCCGGACGCCCATTGCCCCGACAAGGCGCGCCGGCCCACGAGGAGGTCGTCAATGGTCACCATCGCCGCGACCGCCGAAGACCTCGACTGGCGGGGCGAATTCCGGAACCCCGCCCGCGAGGCGCTGTTCCGCCGCACCATGCGCGCCCATGACGCCTGCCAGCTGCGTCACGCCCTGGTGGTGGCCGCCGGCCTCTTCCTCGCCTTCGGCCTGACCGACTACAGCCTGCTGGGTTCGAGCCACGACTTCTGGCTGCTGCTCGCCATGCGGATCAGCGTGACCCTGATGCTCCTGCTGCTGGCTCTCGCGGTCAGGTATCGGCCCGCCCTGGCCCAGGCGCCGCTGCCGGTCAACCTGGCCTGCCTGCTGGCGATCAGCGGGCTGCTGCTGACCGTTCCCCTGCGTCCGGATGGCATCTGGATCAGCCTCGCCTCGCTGGTGGCGGCCAGCATGTCGCTGTATCTCTTCATCCCCAACCGGGTGCCCTGGATGCTGGCGGGCAACGCCTACCTGATCGGCGGCCTGCTCGTCGCGATGCGGCTCTGGGCGCCGCTGCCCGGCGGGGTGCTGGCGAACAGCCTGCTGCTGCTGGGGTTCGTCAACCTGCTGTGCTGGATGACCGTGACCCGGCTCCACCGCCTGCAACGCGCGCAGTTCGCCAGCCTGGCCGACGCGCGCTCGGTCAATCGCAGGCTGGCGGCGGAACTTGAGGAACGCAGCACCCTGGAGCGGCGCCTGCGTCACATGGCACGCACCGACGAGCTGACGGGGATCACCAACCGGCGGCGCTTCTTCGAACTGGCCGAGCAGTCACGCCGCGAGGCAAACCGCGACGGCACGCCCCTGTCGCTGTGCATGGTGGATATCGATCACTTCAAGACCATCAACGACAGGCACGGCCATGCCGTCGGCGACATGGCCCTGAGGGTGGTCGCCGCGCGCTGCCAGTCGATGCTGCGCGACAGCGACCACATGGGCCGCTATGGCGGCGAGGAGTTCGTCATCGCCCTGCCCCAGGCCTGCTCGATCACCGCCGGCGGGATCGCCGAACGCATCCGCGAGGCGGTCTCCCGTCAGCCCCTGGAGATCAACGGCATGATCCTGACGCTCTCGGTCACGCTGGGCATCAGTTGCGTCGAGCCAGGCGAGGGCAGCCTGGACCCCGGCCTGCTGCGCGCCGATCGAGCCCTCTATGCAGGCAAGGCGCGGGGGCGCAACTGCGTGGTGACGACGCCACGCAGCCTCGCGGCCGGGCGGTCGAGCGGATCGGCGCCGGCCCCTATGCCAGGTAGGGCTGCAGCCATTGGCGCAGCTGCGGCCCCTGCAGGAGCCCCGGTTGGCGGGCGACTTCCCCGCCATCCTTGAAGACGATCAGCGTGGGGATGCTGCGGATGCCGAAGCGCGCCGCCAGCGCCTGCTGCTCCTCGGTGTTCAGCTTGGCGAAGCGCAGCCGCGGCTCGAGCTCACGGGCGGCGTCGGCGAAGATCGGCGCCATCGCCTTGCAGGGACCGCACCAGCTGGCCCAGAAGTCGACCACCACCGGCAGCTCGCTACGCTCGACCAGGGCGGAGAAGTTCGCGTCGCTCAATGCTACTGGCTCGCCGGTGAACAGCGCCCTGCGGCACTTGCCGCAGGCCGGGCCATGGTCGAGCCGCGATCGCTCGACGCGATTGACGGCGTGGCAATGGGGGCAGCCCAGCTTCAGGGACTCGGTCATGGGGCACTCCAGGTCGAAGGGATTTCCTGCACGATTTTCCTGCACGCCCACGACGCCTAGCAAGCGGCGCGACGCCCGCGGCGTGGCCGTGGTGTCATGCAGCGCGCCGCGCAGGCTGTTATCGTCGCGACACTGCCAACCGGCGTCTCTCGCGAGAACCCCATGACCGACCGTCCCGATCCCCGCGTGCTGCTGCGCCTGCTGTCGCTGCTCGCCCCCTATCGCGGGCGAGTGGCGCTGGCCGCCCTGGCACTGCTCGCCGCGGCGGGCAGCGTGCTGCTGCTCGGCCAGGGGCTGCGCCTGGTGATCGACCAGGGCTTTTTGACCCGGGATCCCCGCCAGCTCAACCAGGTCCTTGCGGGCATGCTGGCCGTGGTGGCGGTGCTGGCGATCGCCTCGGCGCTGCGCTACTACCTGGTCACCTGGATCGGCGAGCGGCTGGCCGCCGACCTGCGCCGCCGCGTCTTCGATCACCTGCTCGAGCTGGAGCCGGGCTTCTTCGAGAGCAGCCGCGGGGAAGGCGGCGGCGCCGGGGAGATCTCCTCGCGGCTCACGGCGGACACCAGCGTGCTGCAGAGCCTGTTCGGCTCCTCGATCTCGCTGGCACTGCGCAACGTGCTGATGCTGACGGGCGCCGTGGCGCTGATGCTGGTGACCCAGCCATGGCTCTCGGCCATCGTGCTGCTGGGCATTCCGGCCACGGTGCTGCCGATCCTGTGGTTCGGCCGCCGGGTGCGGCGCCTCTCGCGCTTCAGCCAGGACCGGGTGGCCGAGCTGGGGCGCTATGCCGGCGAGGCCCTCGCGGGCATCCGCACCGTCCAGGCCTTCAATCACGAGCAGAGCGATCGCCGGGCCTATGGCGCGCGGGTCGAGGCGGCCTTCGCCACCGCCGTGGCACGCACGCGCCAGCGCGCCTGGCTGACCGGCGGCGCCCTGCTGGCGGTCTTCGCCGCGGTGGGCGTGATGCTCTGGCAAGGGGGCCAGGCGGTGCTCGCCGGCAGCATGACCGCGGGCGAACTCTCGGCCTTCGTCTTCTACGCGGTGCTGGCCGCCGGGGCGGTGGCGACGCTGGCCGAGGTGGCGGGCGACGTGCAGCGCGCCGCAGGCGCCGCCGAGCGGCTGCTGGAACTGCTGGAGACACGCCCCGCAATCCATACCCCGGCGCGCCCCACGTCCCTTCCCGTCCCGCTGCGCGGCGAGATTCAACTCGAGGGGGTGAGTTTCACCTATCCCGGCCGGGAAACGCCGGCGCTGACGGCCTTCGATCTTACCATCGCGCCCGGCGAGCGGGTCGCCCTGGTGGGCCCCTCCGGGGCGGGCAAGAGCACCCTGCTCGCGCTGCTGCTGCGCTTCCACGATCCCGACCAGGGCCGCCTCTGCCTGGACGGCATCGACCTGCGCGAGCTTGACCCGCGCGAGCTGCGTTCACGACTCGGCCTGGTGGCCCAGGAGCCGGTGCTGTTCAGCGGCAGCGTGGCCGACAACCTGCGCTTCGGCCGGGGCGATGCCGATCCCGACGCGCTGCGTCGGGCGGCGCGGGACGCCAACGCCCTGGGCTTCATCGAGTCGCTGCCCCAGGGCCTCGATACCCCGCTCGGCCCCGGCGGCGTGCAGCTCTCCGGCGGGCAGCGCCAGCGCCTGGCCATCGCCCGCGCCCTGCTCAAGGATCCCCGCGTGCTGCTGCTCGACGAGGCCACCAGCGCCCTGGACGCTGAGAGCGAACGCCTGGTGCAAGAGGCGCTTGACCGGCTGATGGCCGAGCGCACGAGCCTGGTGATCGCCCACCGGCTGGCCACGGTGGTCGCCGCCGACCGCCTGCTGGTGATGGACGAGGGCCGCCTGGTGGCGGCCGGACGCCACGACGAGCTGCTCGAGACGAGCCCGCTCTATCGCCACCTCGCCGAGCTGCAGTTCGGCCGCCACGCCCTTCCTTCCGTCACCGGCGAGCGCTGAGCTCCTCCCCCACCGGCGCTTGACGGTGCTCTCAACCCCAGGGTCAGAACAGCCCCAGCTGGCGGTCGATCAGCGCCGAGAAGTCGTCGCCTACGAAGGGCAGGATGGCATCGGCCACCGGCTGGAGCTGGCGGGTCAGGTAGTGGTCGGTGTCGATCGCCGCCTGCCGCCGCTCCAGGGGCTCCGGCCCGGCCACCGTCATCACGTAGCGGATCCAGCCCCCTCGCTGGTACTGGCGCGGCCGGCCCAGCCGGTCGTTGTGCTCGTCGGCGAGCCGGGCGGCGCGCACGTGGGGCGGCACGTTGCGCTGGTAGTCATCGAGTCGCCGGCGCAGCCGCTTGCGATAGATCAGCCGCGCATCCTCCTCGCCCTCCCGGGTGCGGCGCAGGAAGTCGCCGACGAAGTCCCGCACGTAGTCCCGCCACGGCTCACCCGCGAAGACGCGCCGGTAGAGTTCCTGCTGGAACTCCTTGGCGAGCTCCGTCCAGTCGCTGCGCACCGTCTCCAGGCCCTTGAAGACCAGCCGCTCCTCCCCCGCCGCGTCGCGCACGAGCCCGGCGTAGCGTTTCTTGCTGCCCGCCTCGGCGCCGCGGATGGTGGGCATCAGGAAGCGCCGGTAGTGGGTCTCGAACTGCAGCTCCAGGGCGCTCACGAGGCCATATTCCTCGGCAAGGTGTTCGCGCCACCAGGCGTTGACGCGCGCCACCAGGCGCTGGCCGATCGCCGCCGCCTGGTCCTCCGGATGCGCGCAGCCGAGCCAGACGAAGGTCGAGTCGGTGTCGCCGTAGATAACGGTATACCCCTCGGCCTCGATCAGCTCGCGGGTGCGATGCATGATGGCGTGGCCGCGCATGGTGATCGACGAGGCCAGGCGCGCATCGAAGAAGCGACAGCCCTTCGAGCCCAGCACCCCGTAGAAGCTGTTCATGATGATCTTGAGCGCCTGGGCGAGCGGCGCGTTGCCGGCCCGCTTGGCGGCCTCGCGCCCCTCCCCGACCCGCGCCACGATGCCCGGCAGGGCGTGGCGCGTGCGCGAGAAGCGCGCGCCCAGGTAGCCCGGCACCGAGACGGCGTCGGAGGGCTCGGCGAGCCCCTCCACGAGCCCCGCCGGGTCGATCAAAAAACTCTGGATGATCGAGGGGTAGAGGCTCTTGAAGTCGAGCACCAGCACCGAGTCGTAGAGGCCGGGGCGGGAGTCCATGACGAAGCCGCCGGGACTCTCGGCCGGCTCGCCCTCGCCGAGGTTGGGCGCCACCAGGCCCAGCCGGTGCAACCGCGGCAGGTAGAGGTGGGTGAAGGCCGCCACCGAGCCGCCGCTGCGATCGGCGGCCAGCCCCGTGACGCTGGCCCGCTCCAGCAGGAAGGCGAAGAGCTCGGTGTGCGCGAAGATCCGCGTCACCAGCTCGCAGTCCTTGAGGTTGTAGCGCGCCAGCGCCGGCTTGTCCTCGGCGAACCGGCGCAGGATCTCGTCGAGGCGCTGATAGGGCGTCTCGATCGCCTTGCCCTCGCCGAGCAGCGTCTGCGCCACGTGCTCCAGGCTGAAGGAGGGAAAGTGCCAGGTGGCCGAGCGCAGCGCCTCGATGCCGTCGATGATCAGCCGGCCCGCCGCCGAGGCGAAGTAGTGGTTGGCCTCTCGACCGTGGGCCCGCCACTCCATCTCGGCCCCGCCGCGGCCCAGCCGCAGCGGCACGCCTAGCCGGCGGGCATGCTCGTGGAGTAGGCGCAGGTCGAACTGCACCAGGTTCCAGCCGATGATGGCATCCGGGTCGTGGGTCGCGATCCAGGCGTTCAGCGCCTCGATCAGCGCCGCGCGGCTCTCGCAGTAGTCGAGGCGGAAGTCGAGCCCGCCGGCCTCGCCGTTGGGCGGGCCCAGCATGAACACCTGGCGCTGCCCGCAGCCCTCCAGGGCGATCGAGTAGAGCTCGCCCCGGGCGCTGGTCTCGATGTCCAGCGACACCGGGCGCAGCCGGGGGCGGTAGTCCGGCGCGGGCTTAAGCCGCGCCGCGACCAGGCGGCCCTCCCCGTCGGGCGTGCCGGTGACCGTCACCGGCGCGGTGATGAAGCGCTCCATCAGGTAGCGCTCCGGCGGGCGGATATCGGCCTCGTAGAGCGTCACGCCGACCTCCCGGAGGCGGCGCTCGAGCTGTCCCAGCCGGCGCTGCTCCCGGCAGTAGAGGCCCAGCACCGGGCGGCGCTGGAAGTCGCGCAGCGAAAGCTCGCGCAGGGTGACGCCCGGCTCGTCGGCAAGCACCGCCTCGGCCCGCTCGCGCTGCTCGGCCGGCAGGAAGGCCACCGAGGGCCGGGGCGCCAGGCGCACCTCGAGCGGGCCCTCGTCGGTGGCCAGCCAGAACGCGACCTCCACGCCCCCGGGCGTCTCCCGCCAGTGCCGGGTGAGGATGAATCCGAGGGACGTCGTGCCGCCCCGCTCTGTCAGATAATCGCTCGACAAGGGAGCTACTCGACGCCCGCCAGGCGCCGCAGCCCCCCGGCGGCGTCCGCCGTTGCCAGCCATGCTACCAGGCCGAGGTTCAGGGCCGCACAGCCCCACAGGATCCTGCCGAAAGGCTGCTTGCGCGTCTTGTGGCGAAACCCGCGCCGGGCCAGGATGGCGCCCGGCCAGCCGCCGACGACGGCAACGAAGTGCAGGGTCGACTCGCGGATGCGCCAGTCGCCACGTCGGGCCGCGGCCTTGTCGATACCATAGAGGAGCACCGCTGCCAGGCTGGCCAGCAGGTAGGTACCGATGAGCAGCGTCATGGGGCTTGCACCTCGATAATCAGGTCGGGAATGAAGAGCGGCGGGACGAACTCGTCGGGATAGCCGCCAGGGTTGGCGATCACGCGTGTCCCGCCGGCCTTGAGGTCCACCGGCTCATGGACATGGCCATGGAGCCAGAGGTCCATGCGGCCCATCAACTGCGGCAGATGGGAGGCGAAGGCCGGAGAGAGCAGATCACCACGGTAGCGCGCCGGAATGCAGTCGGCCAGGGGGGCATGGTGGCTGATCACCACCCTCGGGCCGCTGAACGGCCGCGCCAGCTCAGCCTCCAGCCAGGCCAGGGCCTCGGCATGCAGACGGCGGCTCTCTGCCGGGCAGAACACTGCCCCGTCGGGCTGCTCGATGATACGGAAATCCGGCATCAGGACCAGCGCCCTGGCCTCGGTCAACGCCGGGTCGTGTTCCGGCTGGCCAGCGTAGAGGGCGAGGTCGGTCCACAGCGTGGTGCCGTGAAAGCGTACGCCGCCCAGAGTCAGCGAGCGGTTGTCCAGCAGGTGGATGTTGAGACGTGCGGCCTCGGCGGCCAGTTCCCGTCGTAGCACGGGCATACCGGTGCCGTAGAACTCGTGGTTGCCGGGGACGTAGAGGATCGGGGTGCCCGCGAGGCGTTCGGCCGCCCAGGCGAGTCCCTGGCAGCCGGTGTGAATGTCGCCGGCCAGCACCACGGCATCGGCGTCGACCCGTGGCAGGTCGCGCCCCTCGGCAAAGTGTTCGAGATGCAGGTCGGACAGGACCCGGAGTCGCATGCCTACTCTCACGGCGGATGAACGTGGGTCCCGCGCTCGTCCGGGCGGGCAAGGCTTCTACCCTAGGCGAGCCCCGGCGCGCCGTCCAGATGGCGACTCGCCCCGCATCATGCCGGGAGCGAGCGCCGACCACTTGATCCCGCCTTGCTCACCAGGCTGAAGTAGCAACGAAGATGGCGAGCAATTTCTCTCTAGTAGTTAATATCTTCCGGACAAAACGCGATTCAAGAGGACGACTGGCCATGGGCCGGGTCGATCTCAGCGATACCACCACGCTGGGCGAGATCCACTCTGGCAGCTGGCCCGCAGCGACGCCCGTGGCACCACACCCTTGATGCAGGACAGAGCGGCTCAGACCACGCTGTTGTGGTTGATGACGTGCCTGAGCCGTGGCAACAACATCGATGTCGTGCATGAAAGGCATTGCTCTTGAAATCGCGATAATCAGGACGGTTTGCGGGCTTGCGCTTGCCTGGCCTTGCGCCCGAGACCGGGCAGCGGCCGGTGCAGCAGCGCATAGGCGAGCGCGCCAATCACCACCCCCCAGAAGGCCGAGCCCAACCCCAGCAGGCTCATGCCCGAGGCCGTGGCGATGAAGGTGATCACCGAGGCCTCCAGGTGGTCATGGTGGGCGGCGAAGGCGCTGAGGTTGCTGGTGATGGCGCCGATCAGCGCCAGGCCCGCCAGCACCGCCACGAACTCGCCGGGCAGCGAGGTGAAGAGCAGCACGATGGTGCCTGCGAAGGTGCCCCCGATCAGGTAGAAAACCCCGTTGGCCACCCCAGCCACGTAGCGCCTGTCGGGATCCTCGTGGGCCTCCTTGCTGGTGCAGATCGCCGCCGTGATTGCCGCGATCACCGTGGTGATGCCGCCGAAGCAGGCGGTGACGAAGGAGGTCAGGCTGGTCAGGGTAACGATCGGCCTGGCCGCGGTGTTGTAGCCGGCACTGCGCATGATCGCCATGCCCGGCAGGAACTGGCCGGTCAGGCTGACCAGCACCAGCGGGATGGCCAGGCTCAGGGTAGCGTTCCAGGTCCACTCGGGACGGATGAACTGCGGCTCGGCCAGGCTCAGCGTCACCCCCTCGAGGCTGGCATCCTCGAACACCACCGCCAGGATGACGCCGACCACCAGCAGCGCCACCAGGCTGTAGCGCGGGGTCAGCCGCTTGAACACCAGGTAGGTCAGGATCATGCCCAGGGTCAGCGCCGGCACCGCCTCCAGGGAGACGAAGACCCCGACCCCGAACTGGAAGAGGATGCCCGCCATCATGGCGCTGGCGATGCCCGGCGGGATCGCCTGGATGATGCGGTCGAAGGAGCCGGTAATGCCGATCACGAAGATCACCGCCGCCGCCGTCAGGTAGGCCCCCACCGCCTCGTTCAGTGACAGGCCGGGGAACAGCGTGACCAGCAGCGCCGTGCCCGGGGCCGACCAGGCGGTGACCACGGGCACCTTCAGCCACAGGCTGAGCGCGATGCCAGAGACGGCGGCGCCGATGGAGATCGCCCACACCCAGGAGGTCATCATGGCCGTCGAGATCTCGGCGCTCTGGGCCGCCTGGAAGAAGATTGCCAGCGGGCCGGAGTAGGAGACCAGCACCGCCACGAAGCCGGCGCTGATCGCGGGTATCGACCAATCCTTGTGAAGTCGCATGCAATGTCTCTCCGTCGCACCTCAGGCGACGCCGAGGTGGGTGTCGAGGATGATGAAAGATCGGCGCAGCCGGAGAAGGCCGGCCTCCTCTAGACGGTTGCCTTCGTACGAGAGAAGTCGAAGTCCCTAAACTCGACGAGCATCGAGATCGCGGCCCCCAACACCAGCGCCCAGAAGGAGGAACCGATGCCAAAGATCTGCAGGCCGGACACGGCGATCAGGAAGGAGAACATCGCGCCCACCTCATGCTTGCCGGAGAAGGTCATGTGCATCGCCGAGCCGATCACCCGCAGCAGCGCCAGGCCGGCGATGATGGAGATGAAGTAGCTGGGCATCGCCTCGATCAGGCTGAACACGAAGCCATAGAAGGGGGCCGCCACGATGAAGATGATGCCGACGATGACGGCGGCCACCCAGCGCTTGTCGTGACTGCCGGCTTCCGGCCCGGAACAGATGCCGGTCATCGGTGCCGCGATGCAGGTACTGTGCAGGTTGAAGAAGGCCGAGACCATAGTGCCGATGCCGCCCACGGCGGTAATGGCATTGGCCGGGGCACTCTTGAAGCCCATGCCCTTGACCAGGCCCACGCCGGCCGGCGTCTCCATGCCGACCAGGATCAGCGCCAGCGGCAGCCCATAGGCCAGGAAGGCGTCCAGGGAGAATGCCGGCATGATGAACTCGGGAAACCGGACCGAGAACTCCACGCTCGAGAAGTCGGCCCCGGACATGGCCATGTAGACGACGCCCACGACCAGGGTGACGACCAGCGGCGGTACCGGTCGCAGGAAGCGCGCCGCAAAGAAGAACGACAGGATCATCACCATGGCCGGCAGCATGGCGTTCTCCAGCGGCGTCACCATGTTGATGCCGAACTTGAGCAGGATACCGGCGACCATGCCCATGACGATGGGCATTGGTATCAGCCGCATGACGAGGCTCATCCATCCGGCCAGGCCAACGACCAGCGAGATCGCCCCGGCCATCAGTGTCGCGCCAAGCGCCTCGTTGAGCCCCACGATGGGAATGATCGCGGCGAACAGCAGGGCGCCGGGGATGGAGTTGGCCATCGGCAGGGGCAGCCGATAGTAGGCCGGCACGAACAGCCCGAACAGGCCGTTGATCATCAGGTAGCTGATCACCCACAGCAGGGTGAACTCCTGAGGGAGACCCGCGGCGGTACCGGCACTGATATGGATGATCCCGGCGCTGAGGCCGAAGATCCCCGCCACCAGCCCGGCACTGAGATTATCGGCATTGAGGTCGCGGGCAAAGGCGCGGGGCGCCGACAAGAGCCCGACGCCCTTCTCGAGGTGTTTCATGGGGTGCTCCAGGGGAATTGTTGTGGTTGGTGTAAGGAGGAAGTAGAGAAACGGCGACTCGCGAAAAGCGGCCCGCACCGGGCCGCTCTGTTACCTGGGGCTAACCCTGATCGCCGCCGGCCACGGGGAGGACACTGCCGGTGATATAGCCGGCCTCCTCAGACGCCATGAACAGGATCGGCGCGGCCATCTCGTCCAGGGTCCCGTAGCGACCGAAGAAGCCGCTCTGCTTGGTCTGGTCGATATGCGCCTGGAACCAGGCCTGCTCCGTTGCGTTGCGCGGCGTCGGGGTGCCGCGGGAGATCTTGCGCGGCGGCGCCTCGGTGCCGCCGGGCGCGGTGGCCACCACGCGGATGCCATGCTCGGCATATTCGAAGGCCAGCGAGGCGGTCATGGCATTGACGCCGCCCTTGGCCGCCGAGTAGGGGATCCGATGGATACCGCGGGTCGCCGCCGAGGAGACGTTGACGATCACCCCGCCGCCCTGCGCCACCAGGGTCGGCAGCACCGCCCGACAGCACCACAGGGTGGGCATCAGCGAGCGGGTGATCTCGGCCGAGATCTCGTCAGGGGTGAACTCGGTGAACGGCTTGAAGTTGATCGCCCCGCCCACGTTGTTGATCAGAATGTCGATACGGCCGAAGTGCTCGACGCTCCGGGCCATCACCTCCTCGGCGCCCTCCCAGGTCTCCAGGTCGGCCTGCAAGGCGATGGCGTCGACGCCCTGCTCGACCAGCCCCGCCACCACCTCATGGACGAGGTCGGCACGATCCACCAGCGCCAGGCGCGCGCCCTCTGCACCGGCACGCTCGGCGACTCGCTGCCCGATGCCCTGGGCCGCGCCGGTGATGACCATGACCCGATCCTGAAAGCGTGAGCCGTCGAGGCGCGCCATGCTCATAACGCCTCCTTGGGGGCCTGGTTCGGCGTGAACTTCTCGTAGTGGAAGCTCTGCGGCACAATGCCTTCCTTGTCGAAGTGCTTGAGCACGGCATCGACCATCGGGGGCGGCCCGCACAGGTAGACGTCGATGTCGCCGTCGTGCAGCACCTCGCCGTCCATATGATGGGTCACGTAGCCCTTGCGCGGATGCTCGCTGGCCTCATCCATCACCACGGTGGAGTAGGTGAAGTTCGGCAGCTCCTTCGCGAAGTACTCCAGGGCATCGACCTTGACCAAGTGGTCGTCCTTGTTGACGCCGTAGATCAGGTGGATCGGCTGCTCATTGGCCTCCCCTTCCGCCTTCTTCTGCACCAGCAGCTCGAGCATGGAGAGGAAGGGCGCGAGGCCCGTGCCGCCGGCCAGCATCAGCACCGGGCGCTTGATCTCGCGCAGGTAGAAGCTGCCCATCGGCCCGGTCAGGGCCAGGCGATCGCCAACCTGGGCGCGCTCGGTCAGGTAGCCGCTCATCACCCCGTTAGGGATATTGCGGATCAGGAAGGTCGCCCGCCGATCACCGGGCTTGGAGCTGAAGGAGTAGGAGCGATGCTGATCGCTGCCCGGCACATCGATATGGATGTACTGCCCCGGCAGGAAGGCCAGCGCGGCCTCGTCGTCCAGGTCGATCCCCAGCTCGATGCTGTCCTCGGAGAGTTGCTCGACCACGGCCACGCTGCCCTCGAGCTTGCCCACCGCAGTCTTGCACAGGCTGGAGGCCACCGGGATCTGGATGACGCAGTCGGAGGACGGCACCATCTGGCAGGTCAGCACCTGGCCCTCGGCGGCCTCCTCGTCGGAGAGCGCCTCATCCAGGTACTCGTCTCCCATGTCGAAACCGCCCTGCTCACAGTGGCCCTTGCAGGTGCCGCAGACGCCATCGGAGCAGTCCATCGGCAGGTTGACCTTCTGACGATAGGCGGCGTCCAGGACCGTCTCCCCTGCCTTGCAACCGATGAAGCGGGTGACGCCGTCCTCGAAGTTAAGGGCAATGGTGTAGCTCATGATCGAATCTCCTCCCGCACCGGGTCAGATGTGATAGATATCGATGACCTGGTGGATGTAGTCGTTGTTGAGTTGCACGACCTTTCTGGTGATCAGCGGCGCCTCGCCCGACACATCCAGGGTATAGAAGGCGCTGCCGAAGTAGCTGTCGGTCTTCTTGTAGCGGTGGCTCAGGGTGTGCCAGTTGAAACGCACCTCCACCGTGTCACCCGCCTCCTTCAGCACCTCGAGGTTGGTGATTTGGTGGGTGGTCCGCGGCTCCGGCGTGCTCGCCCCGCTGCGCTCGGTCTTGATCCGGTAGACCCGATCCTCGAGACCCTCGCGGTTCGGATAGTAGATCAGCGAGATCTCGCTATGCGGGTCCCGGGTCAGCTGGTCGTCATCGTCCCAGGCCGGCATCCAGAACTCGGCGTCCTGGCGGTAGCACTCCAGCCACTCGTCCCACTGGCGGTCGTCGAGCAGGCGCGCCTCGCGGTACAGGAAGGCCTGGATGTCGTGGTAGCTGATACTCATGTCTGTTCTCCCCTTCTCGGTTCGTGCGCTTACGCGGACTGGGTAGCGATGAACTGGCTGCGTTCCTTGTCGATGGCACGCAGCATCTCCTTGACCCAGTGCTGGTGGTGCAGCACGTAGAGCCCCTCATCTTCCGGGGAGGCACCGCTGAGCAGCGGCTTCATGTCGATCGCCTGGGCGTTCTCGTCGGCCCCCTCGATCCACTGCTTGGCGCCGCGGGAGAGGTCGTTCCACTCGGCCAGCTGGCCGTGGTAGCCGTCCTGACAGGCGCGGAACTCCTCGAGGTCGTCCGGCGTGCCCATGCCCGAGACGTTGAAGAAGTCCTCGTACTGGCGGATGCGCACGCGACGGTTCTCTGCCGACTCGCCCTTGGGCGCGAAGCAGTAGATGGTGACCTCGGTCTTGTCGACGGAGAGCGGACGCAGCACGCGGATCTGCGTGGAGAACTGGTCCATCAGGTAGACGTTGGGATAGAGGCAGAGGTTACGGGTCTGGTTGACGATGGAGTCCGCTCGCGCCGCGCCGAGCTCTTCCTCGATCTCGTCCTCGCGGGTGTAGACGGGCCGCACCTCGGGGTTGAGCAGCCGGGTCCACAGCATCATGTGACCGTTCTCATAGGAGTAGAAGCCGCCCTGGCTCTTCGACCAGCCGTCGGCGTCCACCGCCTTGGTGCCGCCGGCATCGTAGTTGCGACGCTCCATGGTCGAGGCATAGTTCCAGTGCACCGAGCTCACGTGGTAGCCGTCGGCGCCGTTCTCGGCCTGCAGCTTCCAGTTGCCGCTATAGGTGTACGACGACGTGCCGCGCAGGATCTCCAGGCCTTCCGGCGCCTGGTCGACGATGTTGTCGATGACCTTGGTGGTCTCGCCCAGGTACTCTTCCAGCGGCTGGACGTCATCGCTCAGGCTGCCGAACAGGAAGCCCTTGTAGTTGGCGAACCGCGGCAGGCGCTTGAGGTCGTGGGAACCCTCCTGCTTGAAGCCTTCCGGATAGGCGCCGTTCTTCTCGTTCTTGGCCTTGAGCAGCTTGCCGTCGTTCTTGAAGGTCCAGCCGTGGAAGGGGCAGGTGAAGGTGCCCTTGTTGCCCTGCTTGCGGCGGCACAGGGTGGCGCCACGGTGGGCACAGGCGTTGATCAGGCCGTGCAGCTCGCCCTGCTTGTCGCGGGTGATGACCACCGGCTGGCGGCCCATGGTCACGGTGAAGTAGTCGCCCGGCTCGGCGATCTGGCTCTCGTGGGCCAGGAACAGCCAGTTGCCCTCGAAGATGTGCTTCATCTCCAGGTCGAAGAAGGCAGGGTCGGTGAACATGCTGCGGTGGCAGCGGAAGATGCCGTTGTCGGCGTCGTCGACGACGGCGCTGCGGACGCGTTCCTTGAGTTGGTCAAGCTGAGTGGTCATGGTCCATCTCCTCGATTGTTTTGAGAAGAGGCTCCGCCGTGAGGCGAAGTCTCCGTTCGTCAGTGGGGTAACGGCTCAGACCTTGGCGGTGCCGGCGAGCTGGCTGGCCTGGTCCTGCTCGTCTTCCTTGGCCCGCGGGCGAGCATGACGGGTCTGCAGTTCGGCCACGTCGGTCCTCGACAGCTCGACGTCGAACACCACCTCGGAGAAGGGACCGTCCAGCTCGCGCCGGGCGATCTCGTCCGCCGCCTCGATGCGGTGGGCCGGCACCACCAGCTCCTCGCGCGTCGCGAAGGCGAAGTCATCAAAGGTGTAGGGGTCGCCCGCCAGGTTGATCTGGGTGGTCAGGTGCTGGTGACCCGGCGCCGAGACGAAGTAGTGGATGTGCGCCGGGCGCTCGCCATGACGGCCCAGGGACTTGAGCACTACGTCGGTGGGGGCACCCTCTGGCACGCCGTAGCCGGACGGGATGATGCTGCGCGCGGTGTAACGGCCTTTGCTGTCGGTATAGATGGTGCGGCGCAGGTTGTACTCGCTCTGGGTCTTGTCGAAGAAGGAGTAGCCGCCCTTGGAGTTGGCGTGCCATACCTCGACCTTGGCGCCGGCGATGGGGGTGCCGTCGACGTCACGCACCTGACCGGTCAGCCACATCGCCTCGCCATCCCGGTCCTGGCCATCGTCCATGCGCGCGAAGCCCTCGGCTTCCGGGGCGCCGGCCACGTAGAGCGGGCCTTCGATGGTGCGCGGGGTGCCGCCGGTGCGCTGGGCCTCGGCATCGATAGCGTCCTGGCGCATGTCCAGGAAGTGATCGAAGCCCAGGCCCGGCGACAGCAGGCCGAACTGCGTCTGGCTGCCCAGCGCATTGAGCAGGTTAACGGCTGACCAGTACTCCTCCTCGCTGACATCGAAGTCATCGATCAGCTTGAACAGGTCGGAGATCAGACGATGGACGATCTGCTTGGCGCGCTCGTTGCCGCCCTGCTGGTCGAAGCCGGCGATGGCGTTCAGGAAGTCCTGGACTTCGGGGGTATCGAAAATCTTCACGGTCATGGTCGGTTATCCTCGATTGTTATCTGATGCTGTCCCGCAGGCGGGAGATGGCGTGCTTCATCCGTGACTCAGGTGTCGTCCTGGCGGATGGAGGACGGGTGGCGACACAGCGGCTTGACGCTGATCTCCATGTAGGGGAAGAGGGGCAGGTTGCTGACCAGCTCCTGCAGCTCGGCGTTATCCTCGACGTCGAAGATGCTGACGTTCGAATAGCTGCCGGCCACGCGCCACAGATGGCGCCACTTGCCGGAGCGCTGTAGCTCCTGGGAGTAGGCTTTCTCGGTCGCCTTGATCTCGGCGGCCTGCTCGGCCGGCATGGACAGCGGCAGCTTGACGGTCATTTCCACCTGAAACAGCATGGCGTTCTCCTTCTCAGTTCTTGCGCGCATAGTGGGCGAGCTTGTCTTCGTCCAGGGCGATGCCGAGACCCGGGCCCTGGGGCAGGTCGACACCAAACTCGCGGTAGTTGAGCGGCTCGGCGACGATGTCGTCTTTGAGCAGCAGCGGACCGAACATCTCGGTGCCCCATGCCATCTCGGGCAGCGTCGCCCAGGCGTGAAGTGCGGCGGCCGTGCCGATGGTGCCCTCGAGCAGGGTGCCGCCGTAGAGACCGATGCCGGCGGCCTGGGCCACATGGGCCAGTTCCAGTACCCCGTGCAGCCCGCCGGACTTGGCGATCTTCAGGGCGAAGGCGCCGCTGAAGCCGCCGGCGGCAAGCTCAAGGCCGTCGCGGGCATCCTGAACGGCCTCGTCGGCCAGCATCGGCACGTTGAAGCGACATGACAGGCGAGTCAGGCCGGCATGTTCGCGGGCGGGAATGGCCTGCTCGATCAGCTCGATGCCGGCGTCCTGCAGCGCCTGAATGCCGCGCACCGCGGTGGGCTCGTCCCACGCCTGGTTGACGTCGACCCTGACGCTTGCCCGATCGCCCAGGGCCTCCTTGATGGCGGCGACGTGGCGGACATCCTGGTCTACCGGGTTGGCGCCGATCTTGAGCTTGAAGTCGCAGTGGCGACGTTGCTCGAGGCGCAGCAGGGCTTCGTCGATGTCCTTCTCGGTATCGCCGCTGGCCAGGGTCCAGAGCACCGGCAGATGCGCCTGTCGAACACCGCCCAGAAGCTCGGCCACCGAGAGGCCCAGCCGCTTGCCCTGGGCGTCGAGGAGCGCGGTTTCCAGCGCCGACTTGGCGATGGCGTTGCCGCGGGCCTGGCGGTTCAGCCGGGCACGCAGCCGATGGATGTTGCCCGACGGCTGACCGATCAGCAGCGGCGCCAGGTAGGCATCGATGTTGGTCTTGATACTCTCGGGACTCTCGGGGCCATAGGCCAGGCCGCCGATGGTGGTGGCCTCGCCGAGCCCCTCGATGCCATCGCTGTGGCGCATCCGCACGATGACCATGGTCTGGCAGGCCATGGTGGTCATGGAGAGCTTGTGTGGGCGGATGGTCGGCAGGTCGACCAGCAGCGTCTCGATACGTTCGATCACGGATGACATGGGGGCTCCGAACTCCGGGAATCGGGTGATTGGATGGCAGTCTGATTGCAGCGCGAAGACCGAACCAATATTGTTTGGGTGCCCAGCCATACCCAGGAGGTATCATGGAACTGCGCCATCTCAGGTACTTCTGCGTGGTCGCCGAGGAGCTGAACCTGACCTGCGCTGCCGAACGGCTGCACATGTCACAGCCTCCTTTATCAAGGCAGATCAAGCAGTTAGAGAAGGAAGTCGGGGCCGAGCTGTTCGAACGGGGCTCCCGTGGCCTGCGCCTGACCACCACTGGCCAGTTCTTTCGGCAGCACGCCATCCAGATACTGGAAAAGGTCGATGCCACCCTGGATGCCACACGACGCATGGCCCGCAGCAAGCGCGTCATGTTCGGCATCGGCTTCGTGCCATCGGTGTTTTATGGGCAGTTGCCGCTGCTGGTGCGCGACTTACGACAAAAGGATAATGTCGAGCTGAGCCTGGCGGAGCTGACCACGGTGCAGCAGATCCAGGCCCTGAAGGCGGGTCGCATCGATCTGGGCTTCGGCCGGCTGAAGATCGACGACCCCGACGTGGAGCAGGAGGTGCTGTTCGACGAGCCGGTGCTGGCCGCCCTGCCGGCGGGTCACCCGCTGGAGGGCACCACCCCGACCCTCGAGCAGCTCGCCCGCTATCCGCTGATCCTGTTTCCCGCCAAGCCACGCCCCAGCATGGCCGACACGATGCTCGGGCTCTTCCGTCGCCAGGGACTGAAGGTCGAGGTGGTGCAGGAAGCCAACGAGCTGCAGACGGCTCTGGGCCTGGTGGCCTCGGAGATCGGTATCAGCCTGGTCCCGGAGCAGGTCAGACGCGTTCAGCGCGACGGCATCAGCTATGTCTATCTCGCCGACCGGAGCATCACAGCCCCCGTCATCTGCAGCCGCCGCCGCGGGGAGCCCCCCTCCCCGGTGATGCAGGCGGCCACCGCCATCCTCGAGGTGCTGGTGGAGAATCGCCGCAGCGGCCGCTACCCCTGAGACCGAACAAACGACCTATCGGCAGGGGCCGTCATGGGCCCCTAGCAGGTTCCGGGACGTCGGCCTTCATGAGGTCCTGAGTTCAACAATCGCTGATATTGATGCATTTCCTCACCCGAAAACCTCGTCGATCAGGCCAATCAGGTTGTGGAGGGCCGGCGAGTCATTGGTCGACCGCCAGGCCAGCCATAGCGGCATGTCGCAGGCCTCGAGTTCCGGCAGGTGGACGAAGCGGATGCCGGGCATGGGATGCGAGCTGCTGGCCGAGGGTACGATGGCCACCCCCAACCCCGCCGCCACCATGCTGAGGATGGTGATATTGTCGGCCCCGTACTGGACCACTCGTGGCGAGAACCCGAGGCGCTGAAAGTGCGCCATCACCCGGTCGTAGTAGAGCGGGGAGGCACTGCGAACCCCCCAGACGAAGTCGGTCTTCGCCAGCTCCACCAGCCGGCGCGGCGGCGTGGAAGACCAGCGCGAGGTCTCCGGCACGGCAAGCATCAGATGGTCATGCTGCAGGAGTCGTGTCTCGAGCTCCGGCTGCTCGGCGCTGTCCAGATAGAGGATGCCGGCATCCAGGCTCCCTTCCCGCAGTCGCTCCAGCTGTGGCCCGGAGAGCAGCGGGAAGACCTCGAAGGCCACCCGGGGATAGCGATCTCGATAGCTCCCCAGCAGCCGCGCCACCTCCGGCACCCAGAGGTGGGTCACCGTCACGCCCAGGCAGACCCTGCCGGTCATTCCCTGCCCCAGCGAGACGAGGCGCGCCCGGAGCCGGGTGCGTCGGTCGAGCAGCTCCTGAGCCTCCTCATACAGGGCCTGACCCGCCACGGTGAGACGCACGCCCCGGGCATGGCGGTCGAACAGTCGCGTCTCGAGATCCTCCTCCAGCAGGCGAATCTGGCGCGTCAGTGCCGGCTGGGCGACATGCACGTGACGGCTGGCCGCGGAGATGGAGCCGGTCTCGACGACGGCGATGAAGTAGCTGAGTTGGCGGAACTCCATGGCTCTCCTCGGTACAGGAAAGGGTGGCGTCAGACTCTACCCATACCATAAAAGCATCCCTGCGATACCAAACCTATATTTTTTCTATCGCTGAATGCCTCCCATAGTGTCGGTACAACCCATAACAAGACTCGTCTCGGCGAGCTGGACCCTCCCATGAACAAGACCTATCACCTGCTAACGGGACTGCACTTCGCGCTGTGCACCCTGGCCATGATCTGGCCCGGCGCCCTGATCGCCAACCGCATCGCGCCCACCGTGCTGGGCCTGCCCTTCCTGTTCTTCTGGTACGTGCTGTGGATGCTGGTGCTCTTCGCCGGCATGTGGGTCGCCTTCGTCGTCCGTCACGGAGGGGGCCGCCATGAGTGATTCCGTCATCATCATCGGCATCACGCTCGTCTACCTGGCGATGGTGCTGGCGGTGGGGCTGCGCGCCCGCGGCCAGTCGAGCTCGAGCCTGGAGGGTTACGTGGCCGGTGGCCGCCACGTGGGTGTGGTGATCCTGTTCTTCATCCTCGGCGCCGAGATCTTCTCGGCCTTCGCCTTCCTCGGCACCCCCGGCTGGGCCTATCAGCACGGCGCGCCGGCCTTCTATATCCTGGCGTATCTCTCGCTGGTGCCGATCACCATCTGGGCCCTGGGTCCGCGGGTGGCCAAGCTCGGCCGCGAGCGGGGCTACCTGACCCAGGGCGACATGATCGCCGATCACTACCGCAGCAAACCGCTCGGCATGCTGGCCGGCCTCATCGGCGTGGTGGCCCTGGTGCCCTACCTGACCATCCAGATCGCCGGCGCCGGCCTGCTATTCCAGGCCGCGACCGACGGCATGGTGCCCTTCTGGCTGGGCGGCCTGCTGGCCTTCGTGGTGGTGGCGGCCTACGTGTTCTGCAGTGGCCTGAGCGGCATCGGCTGGACCAACCTGGTGCAGGGCGTGATGATGATCGCCATCGCCTGGTTCCTGGGGCTCGCCATCTCCGGGCGCCTGTATGGCGGCGTGGGCGAGATGTTCACCCAGCTCCAGCAGCAGGCGCCGGAATATCTGACCATGCCCGGGGCCACCGGCATGGGCTGGGGCTACTTCAGTACCGCGGTGCTGGTCAGCGCCTTCGGCGGCGCCATGTGGCCGCACCTGTTCATGAAGTTCTACTCGGCCGACAGCGGCAGGACCCTGCGCAAGGTCAGCGTCTTCTACCCGCTCTATGCCTACCTGCTGGTTCCCCTGCTGTTCATCGGCTTCGCCGGCATCCTGGCCTTTGCCGACACGCCGCTGGAGCGCGCCGACACCGTGCTGCTGAAGATGGTGATGGAGGTGGCCGACTTCTCGCCCTGGGTGATCGGCCTGATGCTCTCCGGCGCCCTGGCGGCGGCCATGTCCACCGGGGCCAACCTGGCCCATACCGCGGCCATCGTGCTGGTGCGCGACGTCCTGGGGACCACCGTGATGAAGCACGCCAGTGAGAAGACCACGGTCGGCGTGACGCGCTGGAGCGTACTGGGGCTGTCGCTGGCGGCGTATCTGATCGCGCTGCTCAATCCCGGCTCCCTGGTGATGATCCTGCTCACCGCCTACGGGGTGATCATCCAGCTGTTCCCGATGGTGATCGGGGCGCTGTTCATGCCGCGACTGCGCCGGGCCAGCGTGATGGCGGGGGCGCTCGCCGGCAGCCTGGCCTTCCTGCTGATGGAGTTCGTCTGGAGCTCGCCGCTGGGCTGGCACGCCGGCGTCTGGGCGATGCTGCTCAACGTGGCGGTGGTCGCCGCCTGGCAGCGTCTCGATCACGCCTCGCGCAACGGCCACCCCGTGGCCACCCCCTCCAGCCACTGACCTGCCAGGGAGACCCCGATGACGACGCAAACCGATATGCCGGCGCTCAAGGGCGCCATCGGCGCCCAGGTGGAGGCGACCCTCGAGAGGGTTCAGGCGCTGTACCGCCAGATCCACCAGCATCCCGAGCTGCCCTTCGAGGAGCACGAGACCAGCGAGCGACTCGCCGAGGCGCTGGAGACACTGGGCTATGAGGTAACCCGCGGCGTGGGCGGCACCGGCGTGGTGGCCCTGCTCCACAACGGCGAGGGCCCCACGGTGATGCTGCGCGGCGACATGGACGCCCTGCCGATCCAGGAGGCCACCAACCTGGCGTTCGCCAGCACGCGCACGGCCGAGACCGAGAGCGGCACGGTGCCGCTGATGCACGCCTGCGGCCACGACCTGCACAGCAGCTGCGTGGTGGGCGCCGCCGCGGTGATGGCCGGACTCAAGGCACACTGGTCCGGCACCCTGATGTTGATCTGCCAGCCCGCCGAGGAGATCTTCGGCGGGGCCAGGGCGATGCTCGATGACGGCCTCTACACGCGCTTCTCCCGGCCGGATGTCATCTTCGGCCAGCACAACATGCCGGCTCTGGCCGGCACCATCGGCCACCGTGCCGGCAGCACCATGGCCGCCTGCACCAACCTGGCGGTGACGATCCACGGCGCCGGCGGTCACGGTTCCATGCCCGCCCAGACGGTGGACCCGGTGGTGATCGCCGCCCATGTGGTCACCCGCCTGCAGACCATCGTCTCCCGCGAGGTGCCCCCGGAGGAGACCGTGGTGGTCACCGTCGGCAAGCTTGCCGCCGGCACCCAGGCCAACATCATCCCCCACTCCGCCGAGCTCGAGATCAATATCCGCAGCTTCGACAACGCCCTGCACCGCCAGGTCGTGGACGCGATCGAGCGCATCGTTCGCGCCGAGTGCGAGGCCGGCCGCTCGCCCCGCCCCCCGGAGTGCCGCGTGCTCAACGAGACCCTCGCCCTGCACAACGATCCCACGGCCGTCGAGCGGGTGCGACGAGCCCACGGCGAGCACTTCGGCGAGGCCAGCCTCTACGCCATGCCGCGCCTCAACGGCAGCGAGGACTTCCCCTTCTTCGGTAACGCCACGGAGGGCGGCTTCGGCGGCGAGGATATCCCCTACGTCTACTGGTTCATCGGTGCCACCCCCGCCGAGCGCTGGGCCGAGACGCCGGGTGAGAGCGTGGCGGAGAAGATGCGCCACCTGGAGATGCCCCACTCGCCGTACTATTTCCCGGGCAACGAGGTCACGCTGCGCACCGGCATCGAGGCCATGGCCGCCGGGGCCCTCGCCTACCTGGGCTAGTCACCGCAGGAGACCTTGGCCCTGGAGAAACGAAAGAGGGGCGGCATCCCTGGATGCCGCCCCTCCTCTTGTCGTCACCTCACACCGAGATCACACCTAGGCGTAGACGGGATGGGCCCGGCAGAGCGCTTCTGCCTTGTCGCGCACGGTCTGCTCGATGGCGGTCGTGTCATCGCCGGCGGCCAGGACATCCAGCACGTCGCAGATCCAGCCCGCCAGGCTCTCGCACTCCTCGACGCCGAAGCCGCGGGTGGTCACCGCCGGAGTGCCGAGGCGCAGGCCGGAGGTGACGAAGGGGCTCTGCGGGTCGTTGGGCACGGCGTTCTTGTTGACGGTGATATGCGCCCGGCCCAGCGCCGCGTCGGCGTCCTTGCCGGTCACGCCCTGGGCGATCAGCGAGACCAGGAAGAGGTGGTCGTCGGTGCCGCCGGAGACCACGTCATAGCCGCGCGCCATGAACACCCCGGCCATGGCCCGGGCGTTGTCGATCACCCGCTGCTGGTACTGGACGAACTCCTGGCTCATGGCCTCCTTGAAGGCCACCGCCTTGGCGGCGATCACGTGCATCAGCGGGCCGCCCTGCTGGCCCGGGAAGACCGCACTGTTGAGCTTCTTGTGGAGCGCTTCATCCGCGTGCGAAGAGAGGATCAGGCCGCCGCGGGGGCCGCGCAGGGTCTTGTGGGTGGTGGTGGTCACCACATGGGCATGGGGCAGCGGGCTCGGATAGTGCCCGGCGGCCACCAGGCCCGCCACATGGGCCATGTCGACCAGCAGCCAGGCCCCCACCTCGTCGGCGATGGCGCGGAAGCGCCGCCAGTCGACCACCCGGGCATAGGCGGAGAAGCCGGCAATGATCAGCTTGGGCTGGTGCTCACGAGCGAGGCGCTCGACCTCGTCGTAGTCGATCTCGCCGGTCTCGACGTTCAGGCCGTACTGGACGGCGTGGTAGTACTTGCCGGAGAAGTTGGGGGCCGCGCCGTGGGTCAGGTGGCCGCCATGGTCGAGACTCATCCCCAGGATGGTGTCGCCCGGCTTGACCAGCGCCATGAAGGCCGCGGCATTGGCCTGGGCCCCGGAGTGCGGCTGGACGTTGGCGTAGTCCGCGCCGAACAGGTCGCAGGCCCGCTGGATGGCCAGCGCCTCCACCTTGTCCACGAACTCGCAGCCGCCGTAGTAGCGCTTGCCGGGATAGCCCTCGGCGTACTTGTTGGTCAGCTGGCTGCCCTGGGCCTCCATGACCGCGCGGCTCGCGTAATTCTCGGAGGCAATCAGCTCGATGTGCGCCTCCTGGCGCCCCTCCTCTTCGCGAATTGCCCGCAGCAGATCGCGATCGGCATCCTGCAGATGGGTGAACGACATGACGACATCCTCTTGATTGTTAGGGGTGGTGCCTCTGCATGCCCGCCGGGCTGGCCTCGGGGCCTCCCGGCGGGCGGATCGTGGCCCGCGGCCTCACTTGCCGCGGTAGTAGCCCGGGGTGACGAAGGGGGTCTTGGTCACCACCATGGACAGGCGCTTGCCCCGCACCTCGGCATAGACGGTGGTGCCGGGCTCGGCCAGGGCGACGGGCACGTAGCCCATGGCCACCGGCTTGCCCACCGTGGGGCCGAAGCCGCCGGAGGTGACCCGGCCCAGGGCGTTACCCTCGGCATCAAAGAGCTCGGTGCCCTCGCGCACCGGCGCCCGGCCCTCGCCGAGCAGGCCGACCCGCTTGCGGGCGTGGTCCTTGGCCTCGACCTGGTGGAGGATCCGGTCGGCGCCGGGGAAGCCGCCCGGGCGCTCCCCGCCGTTCCGGCGCGGCTTGCCGATGGCCCAGATCAGCCCGCCCTCGACCGGCGTGGTGCCGGTGTCGATATCGTGGCCATAGAGGCAGAGCCCGGCCTCCAGGCGCAGGGAGTCACGGGCCCCCAGGCCGATGGCCTCGACCTCCGGCTCCGCCAGCAGGCGGCGGGCCAGGGCCTCGCTCTGGTCGGCCGGCACCGAGATCTCGAAGCCGTCTTCGCCGGTGTAGCCGCTGCGGCTGATCCACACCGGGATGCCGTCGATCTCGAAATGACCATGCTGCATGAAGACCATCTCGCAGGCCTCGGGGCAGAGGCGCGCCATCACCTCGGCGGTCTTCGGGCCCTGCAGGGCCAGCAGGCCGCGATCGAGTTCCTCCACCGCGTAGCCCTCGGGCAGGTGCTGGCGCAGGTGGGCGATGTCCTCCGACTTGCAGGCGGCATTGACCACCAGGTAGAGGTGATCCCCGTTGTTGACCACCATCAGGTCGTCGAGGATGCCGCCCTCCTCTGAGGTGAACAGCGCGTAGCGCTGCATGCCGGCCGGCAGGCCGACGAGATCGGCGGGCACCAGGGTCTCCAGCGCCTCGGCGGGATTCGGCCCGTGCAGCAGCACCTGCCCCATATGGGAGACGTCGAACAGGCCGCTGGCGCCGCGCGTATGCTCATGCTCCTTCTTGACGCCCAGGGGGAACTGGACGGGCATCTCGTAGCCGGCAAAGGGCACCATCTTGGCCCCCAGCTCGACATGCAGGGCATACAGGGGGGTGTGCTTCATCTCGCTCATGGACCGCCTCGGGTTGACGAAGAAAAGAGAGGTGTTCGATACGGCCGCCATCGGCGGGCGACCGCCCTCGCGTGCCCCAAGACTAGACGAAGTTTCTTAAAGGAAACAAGCATCGCTTTGGAGAAACTCTTCTCGCCATCGCCCTCATGACCGCGAACATGGCAAGAAGCACATCGGTCTGCTCATCTCTAAAGCATTGAATTAACGAGACAACACCCACCCATACCAAATCGCTCCGCCGCCTTTTATTCGAATATAGTCTTTGTATATTTACAAAACACCTAGTCAAAAAGGTTGGCGGCCCGCCGCGGTTGTCCTAGGATTCCCTGGTCAAAAACAAATTTCTTATAGGAAACACAGATGAGCTCTATCCCCGCCAACCTGCGCTACGCCGACAGCCACGAATGGGTCCTGGACAACGGCGATGGCAGCGTGACCATCGGCATCACCGACCATGCCCAGGAGGCGCTGGGCGACGTGGTC
>NZ_JBEGCI010000017.1:0-70078 GCF_040196315.1 Halomonas pelophila | reverse complement strand
GGGAATTTTCAAAGCGTCTTCGAAAAACCCAAGTGGAAACAAGCACTTCTGCCACCATCACCGCCTGCAACGTTTGCCCGTTGCCGGCAGCGGATGCGTACTTTACGGATTTCCCCGGAGCCGTGCAAGGCCTGAGTGAAGAAAAATGTCAGAGCCGTGTTCCGGCCGTGACGGCGCGGTGACCGACACGCCAATCGCGCCTTATCCACACCGCCTTGCATCGCCTCTGTAACACGACCGACTGTGGATAGATGAGCCGCTTTCCGAAGACACGAACGCCCGCACAGGGCGGGCGTTCGTGACGGGTCGAGCAGAGAGCCCAGGCGGCTCTCGTGACGAGGACGCTTTCAGTTTACCAATGGGCTCAGCTGCCAATGGCCAGGCGTACCCGACCACCATTGCTCTCGTAGGCACTCACCTCGATCTCGTAGGTGCCGGGTTCGAGGTGGCGATGGATCCGTGACCCGTCGCCCAGGTCGGCGGCGTCGTCGTTCTGTTCACTGACCCCGTTGCCCGTCAGGCCGAGGACGGTATCCACCGCGCCCGACGTGCTTTCGATGACGACGTCACGGGGCGCGTCCAGGACCAGACGGTAGGTCAGGCTCAGGCCGGGACTCAGTTGGCCATAGACCACCTCGCCGGTCGCCACCTCTCCCCCGTTGCTGATGCGCCCCTCGAAGGCACGCTGCTCGGAGCGCAGCCGATAGGCGCCGGTGCCGCTATAACTCTCCACGTCCAGACGATACTCGCCGGGCTGGAGCATGGTGGTGATCCGGGAGTTGCGATCGCCGCCGCCGTCGTCGTCGCGAAGGTCGATGCCGTTGCCGTACAGCCGCAGCACGGGATCGAAAGAGCCGGACTCCAGGGCCAGCTCCACTTCTCCGACCTCATCGACCTCAAAGCGATACGTATTACTCGTGCCCAGCCCGGAGAGGTGGCCGCCGAGACTCTGGCCCGGCGTCAGCGTCCCGCCGTTGCGCAGCTCGTCGTCGAGGGCGTCGAGAGACAGTTCCAGTGCGTACTCGCCGTGCTCCTCACCGTAGCCGCTCACCTCGACGCGATATTCGCCGGGCATGAGCACGGTCTGCAGCCGCGAATCGGTCGCGTTACCCCCATCGTCGTCGACCAGATCGCTGCCCTCTCCCGCGACACGCAGCACGGTATCGAAGGCCGATGAGCGCAGCGCCAGCATCACGTTGGTGGGCTCCTCGATGCGCAGCGTATACGCATTGCTGGAGGCCGCCAGGAGACTGCCGGTGATGCGGTCGCCATCGCGTAACGGCCCCGCGTTGCGACGGCCATCGGCCAGATCATTGAGCTCGGCGTCGAGACGATGGACGCCGCCGGTGCTCAGCAGGTGGCGCTCGCACGCCTCGCCCGACGTCTCGACCGCCATCTCGCCCCGCTCAACCATGACCCGGTACTCGCCGGCGTCCAGGTAGGTGTCCAGGCGCCGTTCGCCGGGTGCGCAGGCGCGGGCCTCTTGGCTGACGCCGTCGCCGACCAGGCGCAGCCCCACGCTGGCGTCGCCGGAGAGGGCCAGTTCGATCCAGGCGGGCGCCTCCAGCGTCAGGGGATACTCGGCCGTGTCGTCCTGCAGCCGCCCGACCAGCGGCCGGCCGGTCTCGAGTTCGGTCGCGGCCGAGGCCGGCTCGGCCACCAGCTGGTAGGGCCCGAAGGCGCCGCCGTCCTGGCCGCTGACGACCACCAGGGTGCAGGCCTCGGCGGAGGCCATCAGCGCCGAGCGCTCGCCGCCGGCCTGACTCGCGACGCTACCCAGCCACCGTCCCTGCTCGTTGAAGGCCGACAGGCGAGCGGCGAAGGGAGCCTCGAGCTCATAGCGCACCAGCGATGATGCCGAGTCGCCGGCGTCACTGCACAGCCAATGGGCGGCGACGCGCGTGCCGTCGCTGAGATTGACGTCGCTCGAGGAGGTGAGCTCGCCGGCGATGTCGCTGCCGAACGCGGCCTCGGGGGCGGAGACGAAGCGCGCCTCTTCCTCGGCGCAGCCGGCCAGCAGGACCAGGCCGGCGACACCGGCCAGCAGACGATGGGGGCGGTGAACCGCATGACCGGACGCCTTCCGGATTGCTTGAACTACCACTCGAAGTCTCCCTACGTAAGTATCTGTCTCTGTCGCACCCATGCGACGAGGCGAAACTTTAGCGGAAAACGATAGAAAAAGGGACGCGCTCGGTAAGAGGTGCATCGAACCGATGCGCTCGGGCGGGCCGCAGGCGCCATCGGTTCGCGCCTGGGGATGTCCCGCGTCTCGATGGGTTCCCTGACCAGCAGGGCGTTGAGGGCATGTCGCCGGCCCCGCCGTGAATCACTTAGGGATCAGGACGGAGCCCCGGCTCCCCCGGGGCGCGCACGCCCGCCGGGAGAACCGCTCAGGGCGCGCCGCTGGCCCGATCGAGCAGCGAGAGGATCGAGCGATAGGGGATGCCGCCGTGCTCGGTCAGGCCGATCTCGCAGGTGCGCGAGTTCGAGTAGCCGGCACTGCAGTCGGCCACCTGCTCGGCCAGCCCCGCCAGCGCGGAGGCATTCAGCTCCGGCGTATTGAAGCCCTTGTCACCGGCGAAACCACAGCAGGTGATCTCCGCCGGCACCACGACTTCCCGGGCACAGGCCCTCGCCAGGCCGACGAACTTGTCGGCGAGCCCCATGCGAGTGCTCGAGCAGGTCACATGCACGGCGACCCGCTCGTCCACCGGCGTGACGTCGAGCCGGGGCAACAGGTGATCATGCGCAAAGGCGACCGGCTCCAGCATCTCGAGTCGCTCGTCGAGGTACTCCCGCATCTGCAGGGTGCAGGGGCTGGTGTCGCAGAGCACCGGATAGCGCCCGTTCTGGCTCGCCACCAGCAGTTCGCGGTTGAGCTCACGCCCCTTGTGGGTCGCTTCCTCGAACTGCCCCTTGGACTGGAAGGCCATGCCGCAGCAGAGGTGGCCGATCATCTCCGGGAGAATGACCTCGTAGCCGGCCTTGTCGAGCAGTGCCAGGGTGATCTCCATCACCGAGCGCTTCTCGGCCGCGTCGTCATGGTCGGCGCCGAAGATGCGGGTGGCACAGGAGGGGAGGTAGACCACCTTGTCCCGCGAGGCATCGCCCGACGACACCCGCTCCAGCACCCGAATCGAGGCCGCCCTGGGCAGGGCCGGGCTCCACTGGGGCAGGCGATTACCGCTCAGCCGTCGCGCCCCGCCACTGGCCTTGGCCATCAGGTCGGTGCCGAGCAGGGTCCTCGCCGCACCGGCCGCGTTGAGCCCGCCCCGAGCCACGCGGGTCGCGCCCGAGAAGTGGCGCCCGATGCGCCGCGCGACCCCGGCCGTGCCAGCGGCCCGCTCGTGGCGCATCCCGCGCACCAGGTCGCCGGTATTGATGCCCACCGGGCACTGGGTGGAGCAGAGGCCGTCGGCGGCGCAGGTCTCGTCACCCGCATAGCGATAGTCCTCGCGCAGGGCGGCCAGGCGCGTCTCGTCCTCGGCGCTGCGCGACTCGCCCAGCGCCTCGAGCCTCGCCAGCTCCCGGGCGATGACGATGCGCTGACGCGGGGTCAGCGTCAGGTCCTTCGACGGGCAGACCGCCTCGCAGAAGCCACACTCGATGCACTTGTCGACGATCTCATCGGCCGCCGGCAGGGGCTTGAGGTTCTCCAGGTGCAGGGTCGGGTTGCGGCTGAGGATGACCTCGGGGTTGAGCAGGTTGCCGGGGTCGAAGAGCGCCTTGATCTCCCACATCAGCGCATAGGCGTCGGGCCCCCACTCCAGCTCCACATAGGGCGCCATGTTCCGCCCGGTGCCGTGCTCGGCCTTGAGCGAGCCGCCGTACTCCACGCCGACCAGCTCGGCCACCTCGTCCATCAGCGCCTGATAGCGCTCCACCTCGCCGGGCTTCTCGAACCCCTGGGGGAAGACGAAGTGCAGGTTCCCCTCCAGGGCGTGGCCAAAGAGGATGGCGTCGCGGTAGCCGTGGCGATGGAAGATATCGGTGAGCGCCAGCACGCCCTCGTCGAGACGCTCGATGGGAAAGGCCACGTCCTCGATGATCACCGTGGTGCCGATCTCGCGCACCGCCCCCACGGCGGGAAACAGTCCCTTGCGGATCTTCCAGTAGAGGGCGTAGGTCTCGGCCTCGCGAGTGAAGGTGACCGGCTCGAGGGTCTGGATGCCCTCGAGGGTCGCCTGTACCGCCTGCATGCGCGCCTCGAGCTCGGCCTCGTCGTTGCCGCGCACGTCGACCAGCAGCGCCGCCGCGCCCTCGGGCAGCGTCTTCAGCACCGCGGGCATGCCCGACTGGCCCTGCACCGAGCGCAGCGCGGCGCGGTCCATCAGCTCCACGGCGGAGACCGGCGCCTGCTTGAGCGCGATGGTCGCGCGGCAGGTCGTGCCCATGTCGGGGAAGAAGGCCAGGGCCGCGGCCTTGAGGGGCTCGTCGACCACGGTGTCGTAGGTGATGGTGCTGATGAAGCCCAGGGTGCCCTCGGAGCCGATCATCAGGTGCTTGAGGATCTCGATGCCGTCGTCGAAGTCGACCAGGCTGTTGAGGGCATAGCCGGTGGTGTTCTTGAGCCGGTACTTGTGGTGGATCTTCTCGGCGAGGGCCGCGTTGCCTTGCGTCTGGGCGGCCAGGCGCTCGAGACCGGCCAGCAGCTCGCCGTGGGAGGCCCGGAAGTCGGCGACGCTGTCGGCGTCGGCGGTATCGAGCAGGCTGCCGTCGGCCAAGATCACGCGCAGGTCGCGCACCGTGCGGTAGCTGTTCTGGGCGGTGCCACAGCACATCCCCGAGGCGTTGTTGGCGGCGATGCCGCCGACCATGCAGCTGGCGATCGAGGCCGGATCGGGCCCGATCTTGCGACCGAAGGGCGCCAGCAGCTGATTGGCCCGGGCCCCGATGACCCCGGGCTGCAGGCGGATCGCCCGCCCCTCATCGAGCACCGCATGATCCCGCCAGCCGCGGCCGAACTGGATCAGCACCGAGTCGGTCACCGCCTGGCCGGAGAGCGAGGTGCCGGCGGCGCGAAAGGTCACCGGCAGCCGACGCGCCCGGCATTCCGCCAGCGTCCGCTGCAGCTCCGACTCGCTCTCGGGACGCACCACCAGCCCCGGAATCAGCCGGTAGAAGCTGGCATCGGTGCCGTAGGCCAGGGTGCGCAGCGGATCATCGATCAGCCGCTCGGCGGGGATCGACGCCGAAAGCACCGCCTTCAGGTCGCGCCAGGTGCTCGCCTCCGTCATGCCGTGGCTCCCGTGTCTCCCGCCGCGGTGCCGGCGTGGCGGACCAGCACGATCAGTTCCCGCGGGCCGTGGACGCCGTAGGCGAGGGTCTGCTCGATGTCGGCCGTCTTGCTCGGGCCCGAGATCAGCAGGGCGTTGGTGGGCATGCCGCCGGCCCAGCCGTGGGTCTCGATGACCTCGAAGAAGGTGTCCTCGATGGCGTCGGCCTCCAGCACGGCGATATGCACCGGCGGCACCAGGCTGAGCTGGCGCGGCTCGTCCGGGGTCGGCCAGAGCCACAGGCTGCCGGTCTCGGCGATCGCTCCGCCCACCGAGGTCAGGCCGACCTCGACCCGGTCGAACTGCTCGCGCTGCCAGGCCTCGATGTCGCGATCGACGTCCACCAGCTCGACCTCGGTATCAACCAGGGCCGCGCGCGCCTCGGCGGCCACCGGATGCTCGCGCCCCAGTGCCAGGCGCTTGACGCCCTTGTCGGAGAGCAGCCGCGCCAGCGCCTGGGTCCAGTCGTCCTGGGTGGTGTGCACCACCTCGCCATGCACCGAGGTGATCAGCCGCTCGAAGCGCGCCAGGCGCTCCTCGGCGCTCCAGCCGCGCCGGATCATGACGTTAAAGTCGCTCTCGGGAGCGGTGAGCGGGCCGTCGGCGCGCTCGCGCAGCCGCTTGAGGATGGTCTCGCGCGCACTCATGAGCCGTTGTCTCCCTTGGTGTTCCCGGCGTGCTTGCCGGTTTCCCCGCTCGGCCCCTGGTCGACGGCCTTCGCGGCCCGGTGCCGCTTCACCAGGGCGTGCAGCGAGGTGCCGGCCGGCTTGGGCGCGCTGCGATAGTCGGTCCAGACGCCGAGCCTCGAGGGCGCCAGCGCCCGGAGCTTGCCGGCCACCGCCGTGCCACCCCGCCAGGCGGCGGGATGGGTGGCCAGCCACTGGAAGCCCTTCCAGGCCGCGACCTCCTTGCGGGTGCGCTTCGCCCCGGCGCCGGGCACGTTGCCGCGCCCCTCGCCTACCGACTCCTGGCGCAGGCGCACCAGCAGGTCGGGAATCGGGATCTTGACCGGGCAGACCTCGCCGCAGGCGCCGCACAGGCTGGAGGCCGTGGGCAGGTCCTTGGTCTCCTCGAGCCCCATCAGGTGCGGCATCAGGATGCTGCCGATGGGGCCCGGATAGGTGGTGCCGTAGGTGTGGCCGCCGACCCGGGTGTAGACCGGGCAGTGATTCATGCAGGCGCCGCAGCGGATGCAGCGCAGGGTGTCGAGCAGCTCGTCGTCCTGGTAGATGTTCGACCGGCCGTTGTCGACCAGCACCAGGTGCACCTCCTCGGGCCCGTCGTGCTCGTCCGACTGGCGCGGCGCGCTGATCATGTTGAAGTAGGTGGTGACGTGCTGGCCGGTGGCCGAGCGGGAGAGCAGGGCGTAGAGCGGGGGCACGTCGCGCAGGTGCTCGACCACCTTCTCGATGCCGGTCACGGCGATGTGCACCGGCGGCACCGTGGTGGTCATCCGGCCGTTGCCCTCGTTCTCCACCAGGCACAGCGTGCCGGTCTCGGCCACCGCGAAGTTCACCCCCGAGATGCCGACGTCCGCCGCCATGAAGCGCTCGCGCAGCTGGGAGCGGGCCGCCGCGGTCATGGTATCGACGTCCCGGGTCCGCTCGATGCCGGTCTTGTCGTGCATGATGCCGGCGATCTCGTCGGTGTTGAGGTGGATCGCCGGCATGATGATGTGCGAGGGGGTCTGCTCGTTGAGCTGCACCAGGTACTCGCCGAGGTCGGACTCCAGCGCCTCGATGCCCGCCGCCTCCAGATGGGCGTTGAGGTGCATCTCCTCGGTGACCATCGACTTGCCCTTGATCACCGCCTTGGCCTCGCGCGCTTCGCAGAGTTCGCGGATGATCCGGCAGGCCTCGTCGCCATCCTCGGCCCAGTGCACCCGGATGCCGTTGGCCTCGCAGTTGGCCTCCAGCTGCTCGAGCAGGTCGGGCAGCTTGGCCAGCGCGCGCAGCCGGATATTGGCGCCCAGCTCGCGCAGGGTCTCCAGATCCCAGTCGCCGAAGACGTCGCGACGCTTGTCCATCAGCCCGTCCATGGCCTTGCGGAAGTTGGCCCGGATCTGGGGATTGCCCAGGGCGTCATGGGCCTGGCGGTGGAACTCGCGGGGCGTGTAGGTCTGCACCGTCGGGGTCTGTACGGTGGGGGTCGCGTCCGTCATGAGGTCCTCCGCCACAGGTAGCTGGCGATGTGTTCGCCGGTCACGGCCTTCTTCTGATGTTCGAAGCGCCCGCCGATATTCATCAGGCAGCCGCAGTCGGAGGTGACGAAGCGCTCGGCACCGGCCGCCTCGATGGCCAGGGTCTTGTCCTCGACCATCGCCGCGGAGACCTCGGGATGGCGCACGGCGAAGGTGCCGCCGAAGCCACAGCACTCGGCGGGGCGAGCCTGCTCGACCAGCTCGACCTCGCCCAGCTGGGCGAGCAGCGCCGGGCCGGTCTCGGCCAGCCCCATCTCGCGACGGGCGCTGCAGGAGGTATGCATGGCTACCTTCTCCGGCGCACCGCGATCATTGAGCTTCAGGTGACAGACGTGCACCAGGAACTCGGTCAGCTCGAAGACCCGCCCGGCGACCTCACTGGCCTGCGCTTCCTGGCCGGTGCCGGCGAAGAGCTGGGGATAGTGGGTGCGCATCATGCCGCCGCAGGAGCCGGAGGGCACCACGATCGGCCAGGGCTCGGGGAAGAGATCGAGCTGGGCCGCCGCCACGGCACGCGCCTCGTGCTTGTAGCCCGAGGTATAGGCCGGCTGGCCGCAGCAGGTCTGATCCTCGGGGAAGAGCACCTCGATGCCCTCGCGTTCGAGCAGGCGAATGCCATCGAGGCCGGCCTCCGGATAGAAGAGGTCGACCAGGCAGGTGCCGAAGAAGTAGACCTTCTCGGGCTTCGGCGGGTAGAGCTTGACTGGCGTCATGGGCAGGGTCCTGGGCAGCGCACGGATCTTTGCAGCGCCGCGCTGAGCTCGTTGATCCAGACGGTGGTCATCCAGACGTTGGTAAATTGGTAAAACCAATTGACTCTAAGGTATTGACGCACAGTATGAGGCGCCGACCACAGTGTCAAACCTGACACCTCCAGTGGACAGCTTCCGCCCCCTATACTTTGGTATACCCCTTTCAACGCCTGAGCTAAGCACTTGACGAGGCGAAGGAAATATCACGCCGCCGGGACGCTCGAGGAGGCACGTTGATCGCCACGTTTGGTAATACCAATTCGTCCCCTTTACCATGCCGGTTCTCGCCACGCATTACGGAGCGCCCACCATGGCCTACCACCCCGTCCAGCAGCCGCGCCTCGCCGACGTCATCACCGAGCGGCTGGAGGCCCTGATCCTCGAGGGCAGCCTGCGGCCCGGCCAGCGCCTGCCGCCGGAGCGCGAGCTGGCCGAGCGCTTCGGCGTCTCGCGGCCTTCACTGCGCGAGGCCATCCAGAAGCTCTCGGCCCGCGGCCTGCTGACCAGCCGCCAGGGGGGCGGCACCTTCATCAGCGAGGAGCTCAACAGCGGCTACAGCGACCCGCTGCTGGAGATGCTCGCCCGTCACGGCGAGTTCCACCTCGACCTGCTGGAGTTCCGCGATGCCATGGAGGGCATCTCCGCCTACTACGCCGCGCTGCGCTCGACGCCCACCGACAAGGCGCTGCTGATCTCGCGCTTCGAGGAGCTCGAGGCCTGCTTCAAGGGCCACGACCCGGTGCTGGAGGCGCGCGCCGACGCGGCCTTCCACATGGCCATCGCCGAATCGGCCCACAATGTCCTGCTGCTGCACACCATCCGCGGGATCTTCCACCTGCTGGAGAAGAGCATCGTCGACAACCTGGCCCACCTGTTCGAGAAGGCCGAGTCGCGGCCGCGGCTGATGGAGCAGCATCGCGCCCTGCTCGACGCCATCCTCGAGGGACGCGCCGAGGATGCCCGGGCCCGGGCCCACGAGCACCTGGTGTTCGTCGAGGAGAGCCTGCTCGAGGTCGAGCGCGCCGAGACCAGGGCCCAGCGCGCCCTGCGTCGGTCCCAGGTCATGCCCGGCGACGCCCACTGAGGCCCCGGTCATGCCGACATCGCCTCGCGGCCGCGGCGTTCGCCGCCTGCTCTGGGTGCTGGTCCCGCTGGGGCTGGTGCTCGCCATGTGGCAGGCCGCCCAGCTGGCCCGCGACCAGGCCCTGGCGCAGCTGCGCCAGGACGCCGAGAACGAGCTGCGGCTCTCCGCCGAGGGCCTGGTCGGCCACCTGTCGCGCCACGACTACCTGCCCGAGCTGCTCGCCTCTCGCGAGATGGTCCGGCGCTTCCTGGCCGCCCCCGACGCCCAGGACGCGATGCCGCTCAACCGCCTGCTGGACCGTTTCCGCGCCACGGCCGGGGTCTCCGACATCTACCTGCTCGACCGCCACGGCGACACCCTGGCGGCCAGCAACTGGCATCGCCCCAGGACCTTCATCGGCCAGAACTACGCCTTTCGCCGCTACTTCCAGCAGGCGATCGCCGGGCGTCCCGGGCGCTTCTTCGGCCTGGGCGTGCAGTCCCGCGAGCGCGGCTACTACTTCTCGGCCCCGGTGTGGCTGGAGGACACCGACCCCGACGCCACGGCCGATGGCGTCATGGTGGTAAAGGTGCTGCTCGACACCGTGGAGGCGGGCTGGGCCGAGCAGGACGCCGAGCTGCTGGTGATCGACGGCGACGACATCATCTTCATGGCGAGCCGCCCGGAGCTGCGCATGAAGGCCCTGCACCCGCTCTCCGACGCGGCGCGCCAGGCGCTGCTGGCGACCCGCCGCTACGCCGACGAGTCCCTCGCCGCCTCCGGCATCACGTTTCTCGACGGCCGCGAGGACGTCGGCCAGCGCATCGCCTTCCAGCACGGCCCCCTGGCCGACACCGAGTACCTAGGGCTGTCGCGCGCCATGCCGGCCTTCGGCTGGCGGATGCAGATCCTCACCTCGCTGGCCCCGGTGACCCGGGCGCAGTGGCTCGCCGCCCTGCTCGCTGGCGGCCTCTACGGCGTGGTGGTGCTGGCCGGCGGCATCGGCTGGCAGCGCCTGCGGCTGCGCCGCGAACGCGAGCAGTTCGCCGAGCGCGAGCGCCGCACCCTGGCTCGGGCCCGCGACGAGCTGGAGCGCAACGTCCAGCGCCGCACCCGCGACCTGGTCGAGACCAACCAGCGCCTCTCCGGGGAGATCGAGGAGCGCCGGCTCGCCGAGGAGCGCCTGCGCCAGACCCGCGACGAACTCATCCAGGCCGCCAAGCTCGCCGTGCTCGGCCAGCTCGCCGCCGGCATCAACCACGAGCTGAACCAGCCCCTGGCGGCGATCCGCGCCTACGCCGAGAACGCCAGCGCCTTCCTCGAGCGCGGCCGCCCCGAGGCGACGAGCGACAATCTGGCGCAGATCATCGAGCTCACCGAGCGCATGGCGGAGATCAGCGCCCAGCTGCGCCAGTTCTCGCGCAAGAGCGGCGACCGCCCCACCGGCGTGTCGGTCCCGGCCTGCTTCGACTATGCCCTGCGCCTCTTCCAGTCGCGGCTGCGCGAGAGCGGCGTCGCGGTCGAGCGCGACTGGCCCGAGGCCGAGACCTGGGTGCGCGCCGACCTGGTGCGCCTGGAGCAGGTGCTGGTCAACCTGATCGGCAACGCCCTGCAGGCCATGAGCCAGACGCCACAGCCGCGGCTGCGCCTGATCATCGAGCCGGACGAGGAGAGGGTGCGCATCCGCGTGGTCGACAACGGCCCCGGCATCGCCGCCGAGCACCTCGGGCAGATCTTCGAGCCCTTCTTTACCACCAAGTCGCCGGGCAGCGGCCTGGGGCTCGGCCTCTCGATCTCGGCGCGCATCATCGACGACCTGGGCGGCGAGCTGAGCGCGGACCGGGCCACCGGCGGCGGCGCCCGCTTCACCATTACCCTGCCCCGCGCTGCCGGCCCCGACGGCACCGGCGAGCCACGGACCACGGAGCACGATACCCATGCATGACCCGGCGAGCCTCCCGGTGATGATCATCGACGACGAGGCGCACCTGCGCATCACCGCCGGCCAGACCCTTGAGCTTGCCGGCTACGCCCCCCAGGCCTTCGACACCGCCGAGGCCGGCCTGGCGGCCCTGACCCCCGACTTCCCCGGGGTGATCGTCAGCGACATCCGCATGCCCGGCATGGACGGCATGGCCCTGCTGCGCGAGGTGCGCGGTCGCGACCCCGACCTGCCGGTGATCCTGATCACCGGTCACGGCGACATCTCCACCGCCGTGGAGGCGATGCGCGAGGGCGCCTGGGACTTCCTCGAGAAGCCCTTCCCCGGCGAGCGCCTGGTGGAAATGGTGCGCCGCGGCGTCGACAAGCGCCGGCTGAGCCTGGAGAACCGCGCCCTCAAGGCCGAGCTGGAGGCCCAGCAGTCGGCGCCGGGTCCGCGCCTGGTGGGCCGCACTCCGGCCATCCAGCGCCTCGCCTCGATGGTCCAGCGCATCAGCCAGGTCGAGACCGACGTGCTGCTGTTCGGCGAGACCGGGGCCGGCAAGGACCTGGTGGCCCGCGCCATCCACGAGCGCAGCCGCCGCAGCGGCCGCCCCTTCGTGGCCATCAACTGCGGCGCGGTGCCCGAGAGCATCATCGAGTCGGAGCTGTTCGGCCACGAGAAGGGCGCCTTCACCGGGGCCGTGGAGCGACGCATCGGCAAGTTCGAGCACGCCGAGGGCGGCACGGTATTCCTCGACGAGATCGAGTCGATGCCGCTGGCCCTGCAGGTCAAGCTGCTGCGCGTGCTCCAGGAGCGCTCCGTCGAGCGCCTCGGCGCCAACGTGCCGGTGCCGCTGGATATCCGCGTGATCGCCGCCACTAAGGTCGATCTCAAGGCCGCGGCCGAGGCGGGGCGCTTCCGCGAAGACCTCTACTACCGGCTCGAGGTGGTCACCCTGCCGATCCCGCCGCTGCGCGAGCGCCGCGAGGACATCCCGCTGCTGTTCCAGCACTTCGCGGTGGTGGCCGCCAACCGCAGCGGGCTGGAGGCGCCGCCGCTGGACGCCGGCGGCGTCTCGGCGCTGCTCGCCCACGACTGGCCGGGCAACGTGCGCGAGCTCAGGAACCTCGCCGAGCGCTACGTGCTGCTCGGCGCCACCTGCGACTACCGCCTCGACGCCCTGCTGCGGGGCGTGGGAAGCGAGAGCGGCGACCTGGCGCTGCCCCGGCAGGTGGAGCTGTTCGAGAAGAGCCTGATCGACCAGGCGCTGGCCCGCCATCGCGGCCGGGTCAGTGAGGCCTGCGAGCAGCTCGGCCTGCCGCGCAAGACCCTCTACGACAAGCTCAGGAAGTACGACCTCAAGGCCGAGGACTACCGCCAGAGCGAGGCGCCCTGAACGAGCAGCTCGCGCAGCGGACCCAAGGGCGGCAGCCAGGGCGCGAGACTCACCGCCACCATCAGCATCGCCAGGGAGTTGCCCGGCTCGCGCCAGTCGAAGGGCTTGAAGGCCGTGCCGAAGGAGCGCTTCAGGCGCGCGCCGGTGAGATCGACGCTGTAGAGCTCGTCGAGCAGCAGGTGGATGACGAAGCCGAGGGCCAGGGCGGCGCCCTGGGCCCAGGCGAGGTGGTCGGGCTGGCCGAACAGCCGGTGGCTCAGCGCGGTGGTGCAGAGCCCGCACAGCCCGGCCGCCAGCAGCGAGTGCCAGAGACCGCGATGGACGGTGAAGCGGGCGAACAGCGCCCCGGCCAGGAAGCGCACGGCGAGGTAGATCGCCCCGCACACCATCAGCAGGGTGCCGACGGGCAGCCGCGCCTGCAGCAGCAGGGCGCCGACCACCACCGCGGGCACGGCCAGCAGGTGGAAGATCAGGCGGATCGCCCTGGAGCGGTCGGCATCGATGTCGGGCAGGATGCCACCGAGGGTCACCAGCGCCAGCAGCGGCAGGCTCTCCACGGCGCCCCAGAGGCCCGCCTGCCAGCCGCCATGGGCCAGCACGGCGCCGCCGGCGGCGGCCACGCCGAGGTGGGTTCGAAAGTTGGCCATGCCGGGGCGCGCCCCTCGATTACTGGATAAATGACCAGATTATCGCGCGGCCCGACAACGGAAAACAATGGGTTAGAGAATCATTCCGCGGCGGCCAGGTACTCGTCCTTCAACTTTACATAGTTGCCGGCGGTGTAGGGGAAGAAGGCGCGCTCCTTCTCCTTGATCGGCCGCAGCGCCCTGGCCGGGTTGCCGGCGTAGACGTGGCCGCTCTCCAGGCGCTTGCCGGGCGTCACCACGGCCCCGGCGGCGATGATCACCTCGTCCTCGACCACCGCGCCGTCCATCACGATGGCGCCCATGCCGACCAGGATGCGGTTGCCCAGGGTACAGCCGTGCAGGATCGCCTTGTGGCCGATGGTCACGTCGTCGCCGATGGTCAGCGGGAAGCCATCGGGGTTGAAGTCGCTGGCGTGGGTGATGTGCAGCACGCTGCCGTCCTGCACGCTGACCCGCGCGCCGATGCGGATGCGGTGCATGTCGCCGCGGATCACCGTCATCGGCCACACCGAGCAGTCATCGCCCAGCACCACGTCGCCCAGCACCATGCAGGCCGGGTCGATGTAGACCCGCTCGCCCAGCTGCGGTTCATGGCCCTGCCAGGGCCGCAGGCACCTTGCCTCGCTCATCGCTCACCTCTTGTCGTCGGGTCGGGTTGTCGAGTCTTGTTGTTGGATCAGGCCGATCAGATCAGTCCGGCTCCCAATACTACCAGCGTCAGCGGGATCGACACCCAGCGCAGCAGCGCGCGCCAGAAGCGGAAGCCGTTGGGGCCGGCATCCAGCGCCCGCAGGGCGGCCTGCTCGGGCATCACCCAGGCGGCGAAGATCGCGATCAAGAGTCCGCCCAGCGGCAGGAAGATCTCCGGCGGGATGGTGCTGACCAGCTCGAAGGGATTCATGCCGAACAGCACCCGGGTCTCGGCCAGGCTCGAGAAGGAGAGCACCGAGAGCATGCCCAGCCCCCAGACCGCGACGCCTACCGCGGCCGAGGCCTGGCCGCGCTTTAGCCCCCAGCCCTGCAGGGTGGCGACCATCGGCTCGGCAAGGTTGATCGAGGAGGTCCAGGTCGCCAGCAGCAGCAGCAGGAAGAACAGCGACAGCCACAGCGGCCCGCCGGGCAACTCGGCGAAGGCCACCGGCAGCGTCACGAACATCAGTCCCGGCCCCTCGCCCGGGTCCATGCCCTGGGCGAACACCACCGAGAAGATGGCGATGCCGGCCAGCAGCGCCACCGCCACGTCGAGCACCGCCACCGCGGCGGCGGCGCGCGGCAGGCTCTGGTGGTCGGGCATGTAGGCGCCGTAGGCCATCAGCGCGCAGGCGCCCACCGCCAGGGTGAAGAAGGCGTGACCCATGGCCTGCAGCATCACCAGGGGCGTCACCGCCGAGACGTCGGGCAGGAACAGCCAGGAAAGCGCCGGGCCGAAGCCGTCGGTGGTGGCGGCATAGCCCGCCAGCACCAGCAGCAGCGCGTAGAGCATCGGCATCAGCAAGTTGTTGAGCTTCTCGAGCCCCTTGGTCACCCCGGCGGCGACCACCAGCATGGTCATCACCAGGAAGAGGGTGTGGTTGAAGGTCAGCCGCCCGGGGTCGGCGAGGAAGGCGTCGAAGCCGGCGCCGATTTCGGCCGCACTGCGCCCGACGAAGTCGCCGTTGATGGAGGCCACCAGGAATTCGATGGACCAGCCCGACACGACCGAGTAGAAGGAGAGGATGCAGAAGACCGTGAAGGCGCCGAACAGCCCCAGCCATCGCCAGTGACGCGACGCCCCGGCCTGGCTGGCCAGGTGGCCGATCGACTGCATGGGACTGCGCCGCCCGGCCCGGCCGACCAGGATCTCGGCCATCATCATCGGCAGCCCCAGCAGCAGCACGAAGGCCACGTAAAGCAGCAGGAAGACGGCGCCGCCGTTCTCTCCGGTGATGTAGGGGAAGCGCCAGATGTTGCCCAGCCCCACCGCCGCTCCGGTCACCGCCACGATAAAGGCACGTCGCGTGCCCCAGCGTTCCAGCGTCTCGTTCATCGGTCACATCCTGCGAGCCTGAAAAGGGCGCAAGCCTAGCATATTGAAAGCCGGCACGACCGCCCGCATCTACGACACATCCATCATTCCCGATCCGAGGTGCGCATGCCCAGCAACCCCTTGCTCGACTCCCACGACCTGCCCCCTTTCGACGCGATCCGGCCCGAGCATGTGGTGCCGGCCGTGGAGGAACTGCTGGCGGAGAATCGCGCCGCCATCGAGGCGCTCGTGGCGAGCGCCGAGCAGACGCCCCCGACCTGGGAGAACCTGGCCGCCCCGCTGGAGGCCCTGAACGACCAGCTGGCTCGCGCCTGGTCGCCGGTCTCGCACCTCAACGGCACCATGAACAGCCCCGAGCTGCGCGAGGCCTATCAGGCTTGCCTGGGCAAGCTCTCCGACTACAGCACCTGGATCGGCCAGCACGAGGGGCTCTTCCGCGCCTGGCAGGCGCTGCAAAACGGTCCGGCCTGGGAGACCCTCGACGAGGGCCAGCGGCGCACCGTGGAGAACGCCCTGCGCGACTTCCGCCTGGCCGGCGTCGACCTGCCCGCCGAGCGGAAGCAGCGCTACGGTGAGATCAAGGCGCGCCTCTCCGAGCTCTCCAACACCTTCTCCAACCAGCTGCTGGACGCCACCCAGGCCTGGCAGCTGGACCTCGCCGACGACAGCCGCCTGGCCGGGCTGCCCGAGAGCGCCCTGGCGACCCTCAAGGCCAACGCCGAGGCCAAGGGCCTCGCCGGCTATCGCATCACCCTGGACTTCCCGAGCTTCTTCCCGGTGATGACCTACGCCGAGGATCGCGCGCTGCGCCGCGAGGTCTACACCGCCTTCGTCACCCGCGCCTCGGATCAGGGCCCTCACGCCGGCGAGTACGACAACGCCCCGGTGATGGAGGAGATCCTCGCCCTGCGTCACGAGCTAGCCGAGCTGCTGGGCTTCGTCGACTACGCCGACTACTCGCTCTCCACCAAGATGGCCGAGTCCCCCGAGCAGGTGATCACCTTCCTCGAGGACCTGGCCGCACGCGCCGTGCCCCAGGCCCGCGAGGAGTACGCCGAGCTTGCCACCTTCGCCCGCGACGAGCTGGGCATGGAGGCGCTCGAGCCCTGGGACGTGGGCTTCGCCAGCGAGAAGCTGCGCGAGGCGCGCTACGCCATCTCCGATGAGCAGCTGCGCCCCTACTTCCCGGCCCCCCAGGTGGTGGACGGCCTGTTCCGGGTGGTCGAGCGCCTCTACGAGGTCAGCTTCGTCGAGGACGAGACGGCGCCCCGCTATCACCCCGACGTGCGCTACTTCCAGATCCTCGAGCAGGGCACGCCCATCGCCGGCTTCTACCTCGACCTCTACGCCCGCGAGGGCAAGCGCGGCGGCGCCTGGATGGACGAGTGCCGGGTGCGCCGCCTGGAGGAGGGCGAGGTCCAGCTGCCGGTGGCCTACCTGACCTGCAACTTCACCCGCCCGGTCGGCGACGCCCCGGCGCTGCTGACCCACGACGAGGTGACCACCCTCTTCCACGAGTTCGGCCATGGCCTGCACCATATGCTGACGCGCCAGACCGTCGCCGACATCTCCGGCATCAACGGCGTGGCCTGGGACGCCGTGGAGCTGCCCAGCCAGTTCATGGAGAACTTCTGCTGGGAGCGCGAGGGCCTGGACCTGATCGCCGCCCACGTCGACACCGGCGAGCCGCTGCCCGAGGCACTGTTCAAGAAGCTGATTGCGGCCAAGAACTTCCAGTCCGCCATGGGCATGGTGCGCCAGCTGGAGTTCTCGCTGTTCGACTTCCGCCTGCACCGGGACAAGGCCGCGCCCTCGGCCGCCGAGATCCAGGCGCTGCTCGACGCGGTGCGCGACGCCATCTCGGTGGTGCCGCGGGCCGACTTCAACCGCTTCCAGAACGGCTTCGGGCACATCTTCGCCGGCGGCTATGCGGCGGGCTACTACAGCTACAAGTGGGCCGAGGTGCTCTCGGCGGATGCCTGGAGCGCCTTCGAGGAGGCCGGCATCTTCGACCCCGAGACCGGGCGGCGCTTTCGCACCGAGATCCTCGAGCGCGGCGGCTCCCGCGACGCCGCCGAGCTGTTCCGCGCCTTCCGCGGCCGCGAGCCCAGCGTCGAGCCGCTGCTTCGCCACAGCGGCATCAGAGCTGCCTGAGACGGCAGCCTGAGCGACCCGACCGCCGGGGCCTCCCGGCGGTCATCCCCATGGAGACGACACAAGTGTCGTCTCCCGCTTTTTACCGGCGCCATCTACCCGCGCTTTCTGCCCGATCTGCGCCGAGGCAGAATGGCAGCACATCCGCGCCGCCTGAACGCGCCATCCCCCATCGACCGGAGCCCTTCATGACCGTCCAGAAACGCTTTATCGCCGGCGCCATCTGCCCGCGCTGCGCCGAGATGGATCGCATCCGCGCCTGGGAGCAGAACGGCGTGCGCTACCGCGACTGCGTCAGCTGCGACTTCTTCGAGCAGCTGCCCATCGAGGACGAGGCGCCCCCCGAGCTCGAGACCCGGGTCAATCGCGAGCGCGAGGAGCAGCAGACCTCCGACCTGCAGACCGTCAAGATCCTCGACCCCAAGGGACGCTGAGGCGCACATGGGCCAGGGAGCGAGCGCGGCCCTCACCGCCCGGCGCCCGATGCTGGAACTGCTCGGGCTCGCCACCGCGGCGGCCCTGCTGGTCGCGCGACTGGACATCGCCACCCTGGCCGCCGGGCTGGGGCTCTTCCTGTGGGGCATGACCCACCTGGAGCAGGCCATCAAGCGCCTCTCCGGCGGCACCCTGGATCGCTGGCTCCATGCCGCCACCCGGCGCACTTCGCGGGCCATCGCCGTGGGCGCCCTGGCCACCGCCCTGGTGCAGTCCAGCTCGCTGGTCACCCTGCTGGCGATGTCCTTCGTCGGCGCCGGCCTGGTGGCGCTGCCGGCCGGCATCGCCCTGCTGTTCGGCGCCAATCTCGGCACCACCACTGGCGCCTGGCTGATCGCCGGCCTCGGCCTGAAGGCGAGCCTCGCCCAGTACGCCATGCCGTTACTGGCCCTGGGGCTGCTGGGCTCGCGGCTGCTGCAGGGCAGTCGCGCCGGCCTCGCCGGCCTGCTGCTCGGCGTGGGCCTGCTGCTGCTCGGCATCGACTTCATGAAGCTCGGCTTCGAGACCTGGCAGGACGGCCTGTCGCTCGACGGCCTGGCCGGCGAGCGCCTCTGGCACTGGCCGCTGCTGGTGCTGTTCGGCGTCACGGCCACCGTGGTCATGCAGTCCAGCCACGCCACCCTGCTGATCACCCTCACCGCGCTGGCCTCCGGCCAGCTGCCCTACCTGCCGGCGCTGGCCATCGCCATCGGCGCCAACATCGGCACCACCGTGACCGCAGTAATCGGCGCCTTCGGTGCCAGCACGGCCGGCCGCCGCCTGGCCGGGGCCCACGTGATCTTCAATCTGGTCACGGCGGCCGTGGCCCTGGCGCTGCTGCTGCCGATGGCCGGGCTGGTGGACCGGATCGCCGAGCTGATCGGGCTCGCCCCCGACGCCTGGCCGCTGAAACTGGCGCTCTTTCACACCCTCTTCAATGGGCTGGGCATCGTGCTGATGCTGCCCTTCATTCCAAGGCTCGCGGCGCGCCTGGAGCGCCTCTTTCCCGAGCCGGCGCGGCTCTCGCCGTCCCAGGCGCGCTACCTGGACGCCACCGCCCTGCAGCACGCCGATACGGCGCTGGCGGCCATCGAGCAGGAGTGCCGGCGCCTGGAGCGACGCACCTACCACCTGCTCGGTTCGGCCCTGCTGGTACCGAGCGGCGAGGTGATCGGCCATCCGCCCAGCCGTGCCGTGATCGAGGCGCCCATCGATCCCGAGGCCTGGTCGCCGGTGAACACGCGCTACCACGAGCGCATCAAGCCGCTGATGGCGGAGATCCTCGACTTCTACTCGCGCATCGACATGCCCCTCACCGAGGCCCAAGAGGCACGCCTCGAGGCCCTCTATGCCCGCACGCTGCGCCTGGTCGAGGCGGTGCGCTTCGGCGAGGTGCTGCAGCGCAGCCTGCTGCGCCATGCCGCGGCGTCGAGCCCCCTGCGCGAGGCCCATGACGACTTGCGCCTGGCCGTCGCCGAGGGCCTCACCCGGCTGGCCAACGACCCGACCGCCGCCGATATCGGCGCGCCCCTCGAGGAGGTCCGCCGCCACTGGCAGCACGAGCTGGCCGAGCGGCTGCGCCACCAGCGCCTGGATCCCTGGCTCGCCTCCTCGCTGATGAACGACCTCCATCAGGCCAGCCGCCTGACCGCCGCGCTGGCCTCGCCCCCCGCCATCGCGGCCTGACCTCCATTGCGCCCCGCCCTGCCGTGCGGATATCCGCACACTTCGAGGCCCGCCCCGTGCGGGATCCCGGCCCCGACGCGCCTGCCTCGCTTCGACCAAGGTCGAACGACATCTTCTTAAATCACTGAATATAAAATAATAAAACCACTCGGGCACGGCGATTGCTGCTGTAGGGGCGTTGATGCCACACCGGCCTGGATCACGGCAGGTCACCCACCCGGTGACCATACTGGGGCCGACGGCATGCAGCACCGGGACCGAACGCCCGGGCACTCAACAAGAGCAACGCCTAACAGGAGATACGCCATGCGCAACGCAACCTCACGGATCCTCGTCGGCACCCTGGCCGGAACGCTGGCCGGCACCCTGCTGGTGACCGCCTCGGCCTCGGCCCAGTCGGATCGCAGCGACTGGCCGGAGAGCTTCACCGTGGGCACCGCCAGCCAGGGCGGCACCTACTTCGTCTACGGCTCCGGCTGGGCCAACCTGATCGCCGACGAGCTCGGCATCTCCGGCGGCGGCGAGGTCACCGGCGGCCCGACCCAGAACATGGCGCTGGTGCATGGCGGCGACGTCGCCCTGGGCCTGACTACCATGGGGCCGGCCGCCGAGGCACTGGCCGGCGAGAGCCCGCTCGCCCCCGGCCTGTCCATGGACAACGTCTGTGCGCTCTTCCCGATGTATGAGACGCCCTTCTCGATCACCGCGCTGGCCGACAGCGGCATCACCTCGATCGACGACATCCCGGACGGCGCGCGCATCGGCTTCGGCCCGGCGGCCTCCACCTCCGACACCTACTTCCCGGCCATGCTCGAGACCCTGGGCGTGGAGTTCGATCGCCGCAACGGCGGCTGGTCCGACCTCGGCGGCCAGCTGCAGGACGGCCTGATCGACGTCATCGCCTTCGCCGCCGGCATCCCGATCCCGGCCGTCAGCCAGCTCGAAGTGCAGACCGACGTCAACATCATCGAGTTCACCGAGGAGGAGCAGCAGACGGTGCTCGAGGCCTTCCCGGTCTCCGAGTTCCAGATCCCGGCCAGCACCTACCAGACCCTCGGAGAGGATGCCCGCGCCGTGTCCATGTGGAACTTCACCATCGCCAACTGCGGCCTGCCGGAGGACTTCGTCTACGAGGTCACCAAGCTGAGCATGGAGAACAACGACCGCATGCGCGACGTCCACCGCAGCGCCGCGACCAGCATCCCGGAGAACATCAAGTACAACAAGGTACTGCCCTTCCACCCGGGCGCCGTGCGCTGGTACGAGGAGAACGGTTACGAGATCCCGGCCGACCTGAAGCTCTGATCTGCTGACCCGACCGGCCCCGTCGCGCCACGAGCGCGGCGGGGCACCGTTCCCTTGCTCCTCCGACAACCCCTCAAGGGTGCCATCCATGTCCCATACCCCCGAATCCCGTGACGACGCCCCGCATGACGACGTCGTCGAGACGGTCAACGCCGAGGGCGTCGACGACGCCGCCGTGGAGTCCAACAGGCGACTCTATACCGGCTGGCAGTGGCTGCTCTTCGGTGCCCTGGCCATCGCCTACTCCAGCTTTCACCTGATCTCGCTGAACGTCTATCCGCTGGAGACCTGGTCGTTTCGCATCGTGCACATCGCCGGCGCGCTGATCCTCGGCTACGGCCTCTACGCCGGCACGCGCTTCGCCGACGAGGAGCACCGCCCCTCGCCCGCCTGGCTCTCCTGGGTGAGCTATGCGCTGCTGATCCCGGCCGTCTATGCCCTGGTGCGGGTGGTGATGATGTACCAGGCGATGAGCGGCGGTGCCATGCGCATCGATCCGGCGATCGAGGCCTGGCACTTCGGCTACCCGCTGATCCTCGCCACCGTGGCCGGCATCCTGCTCTCCTGGAGCTATCGCCAGTTCCGCCACCGCCTGTCGCCGGCCGACCTGGTGCTGATGGTCTGTGCGCTGGCCGTGGCCGGCTACCTGCTGGTGATGTTCAACAGCCCCCTGCGCGCCGCCACCGGCACCTCCTTCGCGCCGATGGGCATCTCCTACGCCGCCATCGCCGGCTCGCTGCTGATCCTCGAGCTGACCCGCCGCGTCGCCGGCCTGGCACTGGTGGTGATCTCCGCCATCTTCCTGATCTACGTCTTCGCCGGCCCCTACCTGCCGGGTTTCCTCGGCTACCCTGGGCTCTCGGTGGGCCGTTTCTTCAGCCAGGTCTACACCGACGCCGGCATTCTCGGGCCGACCACCGCGGTCTCCTCGACCTACATCATCCTGTTCATCATCTTCGCCGCCTTCCTGCAGGCCTCGAAGGTCGGTGACTACTTCGTCAACTTCGCCTTTGCCGCCGCCGGCCGGGCCCGTGGCGGCCCCGCCAAGGTGTCGATCTTCGCCTCGGGCCTGATGGGCATGATCAACGGCACCAGCGCCGGCAACGTGGTCTCCACCGGCTCGCTGACCATCCCGCTGATGAAGAAGGTCGGCTACCCGGCCAGAAGCGCCGGGGCCATCGAGGCCGCCGCCTCCACCGGCGGGCAGATCATGCCGCCGATCATGGGCGCCGGCGCCTTCATCATGGCCGAGATCACCGGCATTCCCTACACCGAGATCGCCGTGGCGGCGCTGATTCCCGCCATCCTCTACTTCCTGTCGATCTACTGCATGGTCGACTTCGAGGCGGCCCGCAAGGGCATGCGCGGCATGCGCAAGGAGGAGATCCCGCTGTTCTCCAGGCTCATCAAGCAGGTCTACCTGTTCGCGCCGATCATCATCCTGATCGCCGCGCTGTTCATGGGCTACTCGGTGATCCGCGCCGGCACCCTGGCCACCGCCTCGGCCGCCGTGGTGAGCTGGTTCTCGCCCCACAAGATGGGCATCCCGGCGATTCTGCGCGCGCTGCAGCTGGCCGGCACCATGGCCATCCAGATCATCGCCGTGTGCGCCTGCGCCGGGCTGATCGTCGGCGTGATCTCGCTGACCGGGGTCGGCGCGCGCTTCTCCTCGCTGCTGCTCGGCCTCGCCGGCGTCAGCCAGCTGCTGGCGCTGATCTTCGCCATGTGCATCTCGATCCTGCTGGGCATGGGTATGCCGACCACCGCCGCCTACGCGGTGGCCGCCTCGGTGGTCGCCCCGGGCCTGATCAACATCGGCATCCAGCCGCTGGTGGCGCACTTCTTCGTGTTCTACTTCGCGGTGGTCTCGGCGATCACCCCGCCGGTGGCGCTGGCCTCCTACGCGGCGGCGGGCATCTCCGGCGACAACGCCATGGGCACCTCGGTGGCCTCGTTCAAGATCGGCCTGGCGGCCTTCATCGTGCCCTTCATGTTCTTCTACAGCCCGGCGATGCTGATGGAGGGCTCCTGGATGCAGATCCTGCGCGTGGGCGTGACTGCGACGCTCGGCATCGTGATGCTGGCCGCCACCGTGCAGGCCTGGTTCTTCGGGCCGGTCAAGGCCTGGCAGCGGCTGGTGATGCTGATCGGCGCCGTATGCATGATCTACGGCGGCATCTACTCGGACGTCGCTGGGCTGGCCATCGGCGCGCTGATGTTCTTCCTGCAGCGCGGCCGCCACGGCGGGGGCGACAAGGCCGTCGCCACCGGCTGAGCGCAGCCCGGCTGAGGGCGGTGAGCGCTGAAACGCAGCGCCCTTGAACGCAACGGGCCCCGCCACTGGCGGGGCCCGTTGCGTTGCGACATAGCAGCGTCAGCCGGTGATGTTGTCGAGGATACCCAGCACCGGCTTCGCCTGGTTGAGGCCGACGTAGAAAGGGAAGTGCAGCCGGCCTGCACGCCCGGCCATGACTCCCTCAACCTGTGATGTTATCGAGGATGCGCAGGCAAGGGGCCGCCTGGTTGAGGCCGACGTAGAAAGGGAAGTGCAGCCGGCCTCCACGCCCGGCCATGACTCCCTCAGCCGGTGATGTTGTCGAGGATGCGCAGGCAGGGGGTCGCCTGGTTGAGGGTATAGAAGTGCAGGCCCGGGGCACCGCCGTCGAGCAGGCGCTGGCAGAGCCGCGAGATCACCTCCTCGCCGAAGGCCGCGATCGCCTCGCCGTCGTCGCCGTAGGCCTCGAGCTGTTTGCGGATCCAGCGCGGGATCTCGGCCCCGCAGGCGTCCGAGAAGCGCGCCAGCTTGGCGTAGTTGGTGATCGGCATGATGCCCGGCACGATGGGCGCCTCGACGCCCAGGGCGCGGGCCCGCTCGACGAAGTGGAAGTAGGCCTCGGCGCTGAAGAAGTACTGGGTGATGGCGAGGTTGGCGCCGGCCTTCACCTTGCGGGCGAAGTTCTCCAGGTCGCGTTCGAAGTTCGGCGCCTGGGGGTGGGACTCGGGGTAGGCGGCCACGGCGATCTCGAAGTGGTCGCCGGTCTCCTCACGGATGAACTCGACCAGCTCGTTGGCATAGCGCAGCTGGCCGACGCCGCTTCCGCCCATGCCGGAGGGCAGGTCGCCGCGCAGCGCCACCAGGCTGTCGATGCCGTCCTCCCGGTAGTGCGCCAGCAGCTCGCGCAGTGCGCCCTTGTCGCTGCCGATGCAGGAGAGGTGCGGCGCGGTGGTGAAGCCCGACTCGCGCACCCTGCGCACGGTATCCAGGGTGCGCGCCTGGGTGGAGCCCCCGGCGCCGTAGGTGACCGAGAAGAAGCGCGGCGCGCGCTCGGCCAGGGCATCGCGGACGCCGAGGAGCTTCTCGCGCCCGGCGTCGGTGTTGGGCGGGAAGAACTCGAAGCTGATCCCCAGCGGGTGTTCCTGCGTGCTCATCGGCTGACCTCATGAAAACGGTGCATATTGAGGCTATTCTGACCCCTGGCCGATCCGCCGACTAATGAAAGATACGCGACGCAACATCAATCCTTTTCATACAGAGACGCGCACGCGACCGCCATGAGCCAAGGAAGGACATGACCTCGATCGACCCCGGCACCCTGATGGGCCCCCTCTGGACGCTGCTCGCCTACATCGGCCTGGGCTGGCTGGCCGCCCGCCGCCTGGCGGTGGACCCGCGCCCCGTCGCCACCCTGCTGATCTACCTGATCGCCCCGCTGACTTTCTTCCGCGGTCTGGTGCTGGGCGGCCCCACGCCCGGCTACCTGCTGCTGACCGCCGCGCTGTTCGCGGTGGCGAGCCTGATCGCGGTGGTCGTCCACCGGCTGGCGAGACACGGCTTCGCCGCCCAGGAGAGCGCCCTGCTGGCCTTCTCCTCCGGCACCGGCAACACCGGCTACTTCGGCCTGCCGGTGGCGCTGGTGCTGCTGCCGCCCCAGGGAGTGACGCTCTATCTCTTCGGCGTGCTGGGGGTGACCCTCTACGAGTTCACGGTGGGCTTCTACCTGAGCGCCCGGGGGCAGTTCTCGGTGCGCCAGAGCCTGACCAAGATCGCCCGGCTGCCGCTGATCTACGCCTTCCTCGCCGCGCTGCTGGTCAGCGGGGCGGACATCACCCTGCCCGACGCGGTGCTGGAGGGACTGGCGGCCTTCCCCGCCACCTACACCCTGCTCGGCATGATGATCATCGGCATGACGCTGGGACGGGTGAGCATTCGCCAGCTCGACTGGCGCTTCATCGGCGCCTGCCTGGCGATCCGCTACGGCTTCTGGCCACTGCTGGCGCTCGCCGGGGTGATGGGGCTCCAGGCGTTCGTCCCGCTGCCGGGCGAGCTGGCTCTGGCGCTGCTGCTGATCGGGGTGGTCCCCATGGCCGCCAACGTGGTGGTGGTGGCCATGGAGCTCGGCATCGCACCGGAGAAGGGGGCCCTGGCGGTGCTGATCACCACCCTGGCCGCGCCGCTGCTGATCCCGTTCTACCTGACGCTGATGATGCGCGTCGCCGGGCTCTCGTGATTCGCCTGGCGACCGCGCGCCATCAGTAGCGGTAGGCGTCGGGCTTGTAGGGGCCGTCGACGGCCACGCCGGTGTAGTCGGCCTGCTCCTCGGTGAGGCGCGTGACCACCCCACCGAAGCCCTCGACCATGTAGCGCGCCACCTCCTCGTCGAGGTGACGCGGCAGCACCGAGACGCCGAGGGCATCGCGGCGATCCCCTTCGGGCAGCTCGGCGAAGCGCCCGTCATAGAGGTGGATCTGCGCCAGCACCTGGTTGGCGAAGGAGCCGTCCATCACCCGCGAGGGGTGGCCGGTGGCGTTACCGAGGTTCACCAGGCGCCCCTCGGCGAGCAGGATCAGATAGTCGCGGCTGTCGGGGTCGAACTGGCCCGGCTTGGCGTCGCGATAGATCTGGTGCACCTGGGGCTTCACCTCCTCCCAGTGCCAATGGCGACGCATGTAGGCGGTATCGATCTCGCTGTCGAAGTGGCCGATGTTGCAGACCACCGCGCCCCGCTTCAGGGCCCGGAGCATGGCCGCGTCGCAGGCGTGGATATTGCCGGTGGCGGTCACCACCAGGTCGATGCGCGCGAGCAGCTCGCCATCGATGCTCGCCTCGCCCCGGTTGATCCCCTCCCGGTAGGGCGAGACCACCTCGAAGCCATCCATGCAGGCCTGCATGGCGCAGATCGGGTCGATCTCGACGATGCGCACGATCATGCCCTCCTGGCGCAGCGAGGCGGCCGAGCCCTTGCCCACGTCGCCATAGCCCACCACCAGCGCCTGCTTGCCGGCCAGCAGATGGTCGGTGGCGCGCTTGATGGCGTCGTTCAGCGAGTGGCGACAGCCGTACTTGTTGTCGTTCTTGGACTTGGTGACGGCATCGTTGACGTTGATCGCCGGCACCCTGAGCAGGCCGTCGCGCAGCATCTCCTGCAGGCGATGCACGCCGGTGGTGGTCTCCTCGCTGATGCCGTGGATGGCATCCAGGAGCTCCGGGCGCTTCTCGTGGAGCAGCGCCGTCAGGTCACCGCCGTCGTCGAGCACCAGGTTGGGCGTCCAGCCATCGGGGCCCTCCACGGTCTGCTCGATGCACCACCAGAACTCCTCCTCGCTCTCGCCCTTCCAGGCGAACACCGGGATGCCCGCGGCGGCGATGGCGGCGGCGGCGTGGTCCTGGGTGGAGAAGATGTTGCACGACGACCAGCGCACCGTGGCGCCCAGGTCCACCAGGGTCTCGATCAGCACCGCGGTCTGGATGGTCATGTGGATGCAGCCGGCGATGCGCGCCTCGGCCAGCGGCTGCTGGTCGCGGTACTGCTCGCGCAGGGTCATCAGCGCGGGCATCTCGGTCTCGGCGATGCGGATCTCGCGGCGGCCCCAGTCGGCGAGCGCAAGGTCGGCGACCTTGCAGTCGTTGGTGAGGGGGGCGGATACGGCGGGGTGGTTCATGCGTCACCTCTTTCCCGGTGAAGAGCGTGACCTTCACTATAGGCAGTGAGCGGAATCCCGGACAACCAACGCAGGGCTTCCTCCTGGCGCCCCAAAAAGGGACCCGGCTAAAAGCCCTTCCGCCCTAGAAACCGTCCCGCCTTAGAAACCGTCAGTACCCGCCTCGCCCAGTCGCCGCGCCAGCGCCCGCACCTCGGGATGGGCGAAGAAGTCGACCAGCGTCGCGGCGCGATCGGGTCCCACACCGGGCAGCGCCCGCCAGTCACGACGGCGCCATGCCGTCAGCGTCGTCCAGTCCGCCGGCAGGGCGGCCTCGACGCCGGGCGGAGCGCCCAGCGCCTGCAGCCAGCGAGAAAACGGCGCCGCACGCGTGCCCGTGAAGGCCGCCACCAGGGCCGCGGCTCGCGCCTCGCCGATGCCGTGGGCGCGGCGCAACGCCGGCGCGTCCAGGGCCCGCCAGTCCAGCAGGTTGGTGATCAGCCCCGCCTCGATCAGGGCGGACCAGGTGCCGGGGCCAACGCCTCGCAGGTCGAGCCCCTCGGGGCCGCCGAGCCAGGCGAGGCGCTCGAGGAACTGCGCCTCGCAGCCGGGCGCGTGCCGCCAGCAGCTCAGCGCATGGTAGTCCGCCGCCGCGGGCGGCGAGAGGCTCGGGCGTGTGGTGGCGCGCCACACCACGCCGTCGAGTCGGGGGATGGTCAGGCCGGCCAGGGCGATGACCACCCGATCCCCGGGGCGGATGTCGAGCTCGCGCCAGCGCTCCAGCGAGCCGGCGCTGACTCGGCGGATCGTGCGGCCGTCCAGGGCGACGGGCATCAGGTGCAGCAGCGGCGTGATGCGCCCGGTGCGACCGATGCGAAATTCCACCCCGCGCACCTCGGCCAAGGCCTCCCGCGGCGGATGCTTCCAGGCCGCGGCCCAGTCCGGCGACTCGGCCTGCCACTCCTTTCCGGCCGGGCGGCTGCCCCGGCGCAGCACCACGCCGTCGGTGGCGAAGGGCAGCGGGCCGCGATACCAGCGCTCCCGCCAGCGGCTCACCTCCTCAAAGGTCGTGACCCGATGTGTTAGCGCGACGCTCTCGGCGAAACCCAGGCGCTCGAGCCCCGCGAGACGCTCGCGCATGGCGGACGGACCGTCCGGCCAGTCCCAGACGAAGAGCCCGATGCGCGCCGCCGCCTTATTGGACAGCGCTTCGCGGGCCAGCCACCCGGTCACCTCGCTGCGCGCCCCGACGCCGCCCGCCTCGGCCTGGACATGATCCTCGAGGCGCCGATAGAGCTCGCCCTGCAGCAGCGCATCGACCGCCTCCGGCAGCCGCGCGGGCACGGTGGGAATGCGCCGTGCCGCCGCCGTCCAGTCCTGGCCGTGGCGGCCATCGCCGCGGCTGATCGCCCGGACCAGCCGGCCGTCGCGATAGACCAGGGTCACCGCCACACCGTCCACCTTGGGCTGCAGCCAGACGTCGTCGCGGCGCGCCAGCCAGCGGCGCACCGCGGCCGCGTCCTCGAGCTTGGCGAGCCCGGTCTGGGCGACGGGATGGCGCGCCTCACCCTCGAGGTGGCTCGGCACCGACGCCTCGGTTGCCCGGTCGGGAAAGCAGCGCCGCCAGGCCTCGAACTGCCGACGGGCCTGGTCATAGAGGGCGTCGCTGACCGGGGACTCGCCGCGGCGATAGTAGGCGTCGTCCCACTCGGCCAGCCGCTCCGCCAGGGCGACGACCTCGGCCTCGGCCGGCGCCTCCGCCCCGGCACCGCCCGGGCAGGTCGCGGCCCGCGCCGGAAGGCTCGCCAGGACGAAGGCAAGTACCAGGGACAGAATCAGAGAAAAGGCCAGCAAACGACCGGCCGGGACTCGGGAGGCCATGGCGGCTCCTGCTAATGGACTGCCTTGACCATAGCACTCGACCAACGAAACGGGCCCCGCCGGCAGTGCCAGCGGGGCCCGTCATCGTCTCGGGCGATCGCCTAGAGGCCGGCGGCCTGACGCAGGGCGGCGGCCCGGTCGGTCTTCTCCCAAGGGAAGGCCATGAAGGTCTCGATGTGCTCCTCACCCTGGGTATCGATCCAGCGGTAGCTCGCCTCGAAGGGCTCGCGACCGAAGTGGCCGTAGGCCGCGGTCAGCTGATACATGGGGTGCAGCAGGTCGAGCATGCGGGTGATGGCGTTGGGGCGCAGATCGAAGTGCTGGCGCACCAGCTCGATGATCCGGGCGTCGTCGACCTTGCCGGTGCCAAAGGTGTTGACGGAGACCGAGGTGGGCTCGGCCACGCCGATGGCGTAGGAGACCTGGATCTCGCACTTGTCGGCGAGCCCGGCGGCGACCAGGTTCTTGGCCACGTAGCGACCGGCATAGGCGGCGCTACGGTCGACCTTGGAGGGGTCCTTGCCGGAGAAGGCGCCGCCGCCGTGGCGGGCCATGCCGCCGTAGGTGTCGACGATGATCTTGCGCCCGGTCAGGCCGCAGTCGCCCACCGGCCCGCCGATCACGAAGGTGCCGGTGGGATTGATATGGTAGCGGGTGGCCTCGGTCAGCCACTCGGCGGGGATCACCTCCTCGATGATCTCGCGCTTGACCATCTCACGCAGCTCCTCCTGGTCGACCTCGGGGTCGTGCTGGGTGGAGAGCACCACCGCGTCCACGGCGCAGGGCTTGCCCTGCTCGTCGTAGCGGAAGGTGAGCTGGCTCTTGGCGTCCGGGCGCAGCCAGGGCAGCAGGCCGTGGCGGCGCAGCTCGGCCTGACGCTCCACCAGCCGATGCGCGTAGTGGATCGGCGCCGGCATGTAGGAGTCGGTCTCGTTGGTGGCATAGCCGAACATCAGGCCCTGATCGCCGGCGCCCTGATCCTCGGGCTTGGCGCGGTCGACGCCCTGGGCGATGTCCACGCTCTGCTTGCCGATCAGGTTGAGCACGCCACAGGTCATGCCGTCGAAGCCGACGTCCGAGGAGGTATAGCCGATGCCGGTGATCACCTCGCGCACCAGCGCCTCGAGGTCGACCCAGGCCGAGGTGGTGATCTCGCCGGCGACGATTGCCACGCCGGTCTTGACCAGCGTCTCGCAGGCCACCCGGGCGTTCTTGTCCCGGGCGATGATGGCATCGAGCACCGCATCGGAAATCTGGTCCGCGATCTTGTCCGGATGTCCCTCGGACACGGATTCGGAGGTGAACAGGGAGTATTCGCTCATGGCGTCCTCGGCCCTCTTTATATCGGCAATAGGCAGTCGCGAAGTCTACACGCTGCGGCCCCCCCGGGCATCCGCGATTTGATGCAGGGCGGCAAGTCGGCGACAATAGCCGCCCGAATTTGACCGCGCCGCCCCGTCCCGCGGCGTCACCCAGCCAGAAGCCACGTCCGGCCACTCCCCCTGGCCCGACCGTGTCGTGGCCTTCATTCTGCCGCAGGCGAGGAGCTTCCCATGCCGTCCCGTTTCGAACTGGCCAATGCCGTACGTGCCCTGTCCATGGATGCCGTCCAGAAGGCCAATTCCGGCCATCCCGGCGCGCCCATGGGCATGGCCGACATCGCCGAGGTGCTGTGGAACGACTATCTCGTCCACAACCCGGCCGATCCGCAGTGGCCCAACCGCGACCGTTTCGTGCTCTCCAACGGCCACGGCTCGATGCTGCTCTACTCGCTGCTGCACCTGACCGGCTACGAGCTGGGCCTCGAGGAGCTGCAGAATTTCCGCCAGTTGCATGCCAAGACCGCCGGCCACCCGGAGTACGGCTACGCGCCGGGCGTCGAGACCACCACCGGCCCGCTTGGCCAGGGCCTGGCCAACGCCGTGGGCATGGCGCTCGCCGAGCGCACCCTGGCGGCGCAGTTCAACCGCCCCGGTCACAGCGTCGTCGATCACCACACCTGGTGCTTCGTCGGCGACGGCTGCCTGATGGAAGGCATCTCCCACGAGGTCGCTTCGCTGGCCGGCACCCAGAAGCTGGGCAAGCTGATCACCTTCTATGACGACAACGGCATCTCCATCGACGGCGAGGTGGAAGGCTGGTTCACCGACGACACCGCCAAGCGCTTCGAGGCCTACGGCTGGCACGTGGTGCCCAACGTCGACGGCCACAAGCCCGAGGAGATCAAGGCCGCCATCGAGCTGGCCAAGAGCCACGACGACAAGCCGAGCCTGATCATCTGCAAGACCATTATCGGCTTCGGCGCGCCCAACAAGCAGGGCAAGGAGGAGTGCCACGGCGCCGCGCTGGGCGAGGAGGAAGTGGCCGCCGCCCGCAAGCGGCTCGACTGGCCCCACGCCCCCTTCCACGTGCCCGAGGAGATCTACCGGGGCTGGGACGCCACCGAAAGCGGCCAGGCCCGCCAGGACGCCTGGGACGAGCGTTTCGCGCGCTACGCCGAGGCCTTCCCCGAGGAGGCTCGCGAGCTGCAGCGCCGCCTCAAGGGCGAGCTGCCGGCGGCGCTGACCAGCGAGGCGATGGTCGAGGAGGCCCAGGCCAAGGGCGAGAGCGTCGCCAGCCGCAAGGCATCGCTCGCCTGCCTCAACGAGCTCGGCCCGCAGCTGCCTGAGCTGCTCGGCGGCAGCGCCGACCTGGCGCCCTCCAACCTGACCTTCTGGAAGGGTGCCCAGGCGATCAGCGCCGAGGCCCCCGACGGCAACTACCTGCACTACGGCGTGCGCGAGTTCGGCATGGCCGCGATCATGAACGGCATCGCCCTGCACGGCGGCTTCGTGCCCTACGGCGCGACCTTCCTGATCTTCTCCGAGTACATGCGCAACGCCGTGCGCATGGCCGCGCTGATGAAGCAGCAGGCCATCCACGTCTTCACCCATGACTCCATCGGCCTGGGCGAGGACGGCCCCACCCACCAGCCGATCGAGCAGCTGACCGCCCTGCGCTCCACGCCCAACCTGGCCACCTGGCGTCCCTGTGACGCCGTGGAGACCGCTGCGGCGTGGAACGCCGCCCTCAAGCGTCGCTCCGGCCCCACCGCGCTGATCTTCTCGCGCCAGGGCCTGCCCCACCAGGCGCGCAGCAAGCAGCAGCTGGCCGACATCCAGCGCGGCGGCTATGTCCTGAAGGACAGCGAAGGCACGCCGGAGCTGATCCTGATCGCCACCGGCTCCGAGATCGGCCTGGCCATGGACGCCGCGGAGCGGCTCGAGGCGCAGGGTCGCGCGGTGCGCGTGGTCTCCATGCCCTCCACCGACGCCTTCGATCGCCAGGACGCCGCCTACCGCCAGCAGGTGCTGCCGGCCGAGGTGGGCAACCGCATCGCCATCGAGGCCGGCCACCGCGACTTCTGGTACAAGTACGTGGGCCTCGAGGGTCGCATCCTCGGCATGGACACCTTCGGCGAGTCCGCGCCGGCCGGCGACCTGTTCCAGCACTTCGGCTTCACCGTGGAGAACCTGGTGAACGAGGCCGAGCAGCTGCTGGACGACGCCGAGGACTGATCGCGGCGCCAGCGCAGAGCGAAAAAAGGGCACGGCACACGCCGTGCCCTTTTTCGTGGGCCTCTGCCCTTGAGCCTGAAAGCGGATGCCCGGCCCCTCCGAACCGGCGCCCTCAGGCGAGGGTGATGGCCTCGTCCAGGTAGACGTCCTGGATGGCGTTGAGCAGCGCGATGCCCTCGGCGGTGGGCTTCTGGAAGGCCTTGCGCCCGGAGATCAGCCCCATGCCGCCGGCGCGCTTGTTGATCACCGCGGTGCGCACCGCCTCGCCGAGATCGGAGGCGCCCTTGGAGCCGCCGCCGGAATTGATCAGGCCGGCGCGCCCCAGATAGCAGTTGGCCACCTGGTAGCGGGCCAGGTCGATGGGGTGATCCGAGGTCAGGTCGCTGTAGACCCGCTCGTGGGTGTGCCCGAAGCCGATCTCCCGATAGCCGGCGTTGGTCTCGGGCAGCTTCTGCTTGACGATGTCCGCCTTGAGCGTGGCGGCCAGATGATTGGCCTGGCCGGTGAGGTCGGCGGCCAGGTGGTAGTCGGTGCCCTCGTGCTTGAAGGCGGGATTGCGCAGGTAGGCCCACAGCACGGTGACCAGGCCCAGCTCATGGGCGCGCTCGAAGGCCTCGCTGACCTCCTGGATCTGGCGGCGGCTCTCGTGGGAGCCGAAGTAGATGGTCGCCCCCACCGCCACACAGCCCATCTCGAAGGCCTGATCGACCTGGGCGAATGGCGTCTGGTCGTAGATCGCCGGATAGCTCAGCGTCTCGTTGTGGTTGAGCTTGAGGATCATCGGGATCCGGTGGGCATAGCGGCGCGCCACCGAGGCCAGCCCACCAAGGGTCGAGGCCACGGCGTTGCAGCCGCCCTCGAGGGCTAGCTCAACGATGTTGGCCGGGTCGAAGTAGCGCGGATTCGGCGCGAAGGAGGCCCCTGCCGAGTGCTCGATGCCCTGATCCACCGGCAGGATGCTGAGGTAGCCGGTACCGGCCAGGCGGCCGTGGTCGAACAGCGCCTGCATGTTGCGCAGCACGTGGGGACGGCGGTCGCTCTGGGCCATCACCCGGTCGACGAAGTCCGGGCCGGGCGGGTGGATCGTCTCGGCGGGCACGCCGCGGCAGACGTGCCCCAGCAGGTCGTCGGCCTCGTCGCCGAGCCGCGTGATGATATCGCTCATGGTGGTCCTCTCCGTGGTGCGTGACGTTCTGGTGTGCGACGTCGCCCTTTCCAGCCTAGGAGAAAACCATCGCGCAAGGAGAGCCGACGGGCACCTGACCGCTCTGACCAGGCCCCCGACGGCTCCCGGGTTAGCGCCCGCTCAAGCCGCCGTGACCTCGATGCGACGCCGGCGATGGGTGCGCTTGCGCGGCAGCACCAGCGTCACCACGCCGTTGTCGATGCGCGCCTGGATGGCCTCGGCATCGATCTCATGGCTCAGGGTGAAGCGGCGCGCGTAGCGCTGGGCGCGCAGCTCGGCGTAGATCGCGCTCAGCCCCTCGGGCATCTCGAGGCGCACCTCGCCCTCCAGGCTCAGCACGTCGTTGTCCACCTCAACCCGCAGCGACTCAAGGGTCACGCCAGGCATGTCGGCCACCAAGTGCAGCGCGTCGTCCTCCTCGAAGATATCCACCGGGGGCAGCAGGGCTTCCTCGGCCGGCGCCTGGGAAGCCTCATGGCGAGTCACATCGTTCATCTCGTTCACCTCCTAGGACTAAGTGATCACACGACCCGTCTACGACGCCTGGATCTCGATGCGCCGCGGCTTGAGCTCCTCGCGCTTGGGCAGCAGCACCTCGCACACCCCGTCGCGGAAGCGCGCCTCGGCCCGCTCGACGTCCAGGCCCTCCGGCAGCGCCAGGGAACGGCTGAACTCGCCCTGGAAGCGCTCCCGGCGAAAGTCGGTACGCGAGCCTTCGCCCGCATCCGCGACCGCCGACTCGCGCCGGCCCGAGACGGTCAGCACGTTGTCCTGCACGCTCACCTCGAGCGCCTCGGCGGTGAGGCCGGGAGCGAACACGTAGACCCGAACCGCATCGTCGGTGCGCCCCACGTTGATCATCGGGAAGCTGCCGCGGGGCACCGAGCGGATATGCGCGGCCCCCGCCTCGGGCAGCATCCCGTCCAGCCATTGCCGGAACCAGTCCTCGCCCTGGGGCCGGCGGGTATCGAAACGCCTGAGATCTCCGAACATCACGAACACCTCCTACGCTGAGTGACCTCGTGTCGATGATCGGGGGAAGCGCCATGACGGCTGACATCGCCCCGATAATCTGCACAATAGGAGCGCTTCGACGCTTTTCAAGGGGGCGCGAGGCGCCCGCCACCCGCGTTGCCAACGCGCACCAAGACAAGGACCTGCCATGCCCGCTCTGCGCGGCTTCCTGTGGCTGCTCGGCTTTCTGCTGCTCGGCGAGTCCCTGGTCACCCTTACCGGCCTGCCGGTCTCCGCCGGGGTGGTCGGCCTGCTGCTGCTCACCGCCTGGCTGCGGTTCCACGGCGGGGGCCTGGACGACATCGCCGCCGCCCAGCCGCTGATCGCGGTGCTGGCGCTGCTGATCCTGCCCGGGGTGGTGGGGGTCTTCTTCCTACTCGACGCGCTCGAGGGCCAGTGGACGGCGATCCTCGCCGCCCTGATCGGCGGCACCCTGCTCAGCGTGATGACGACCCTCGCGCTGATGCGCCGCCTGATGGGCGAGCCGCCCGCTGCCAAGGAGGGCGACGCATGACGGCGCTGCTCGATCACCTGCTCACCACGCCGCTGCTGGCCATCGCCCTGACCCTCGCCGCCCAGGCGGCTGGCGCCCGGCTGCTCCGGGCCCTCGGTGCGCCCGCCTGGTGCCCGTCGATCCTCGCCGCCGCGCTGCTGCTCGCGGTGTGCTGGCGCTGCTCTCCATCGACTACGCGGACTACCGCCGCGGCGCCGCCTGGCTGATGCTCCTGCTGGGGCCGGCCACCGTGGCGCTGGGCCTGCCGCTGCACCAGCAGATGCCCCGCATCCTCGCCCTGTGGCGCCCGCTGCTGGCCTGCCTGCCGGCGGCGGTGGCGCTCGCCGCGGCCTACGCCGTGGGCATCGCCTGGTGGCTGGGCGCCCCGCCCGAGATCCTCTCCGCGCTCGCCCCCAAGCCGGTCACCGCGCCCATCGCGCTGGGCATCAACGCCCAGATCGGCGGCCCGGTCTCGCTGATGATGGGCGGCCTGCTGATCACCGGGGTGGCGGCCGTCGGCTTCGTGAGCCTGGGCGCGCGGCTGCTCAGCATCCGCGACGAGCGCCTCATCGGTCTGGCCCTAGGGCTCAACGGCCACGCCATCGGCACGGTGCGCGCCTTCGAGATCGGCCCGGTCGCCGGCGCCTTCGCCTCGCTGGGCATGAGCCTGACCGGCCTGTTGAGCGCACTCTTCCTGCCGCTGGCCTGGCGGCTGATGGGCGGCTGAGCGGCTCTCGGCCCATGCAGCAGACGCTCGGGGGCGAGATGCGCTAGAATCGCCGTTTCTGTTTCCCGGCTACGGAGTCCCTCGCCCCCTCATGGCCCTTCGCATCGCCATCAACGGTTACGGCCGCATCGGCCAGTGCGTGCTGCGCGCCCTGATCGAGGGGGAGGCGGTCCGCCACGACGGCCCGGCCCTGGAGATCGTGGCGATCAACGAGCTCTCGGACCTCGCCACCATCGCCTATCTGACCCGCTACGACACCACCCACGGCCGCTTCCCGGGCAGCGTCGAGGTCGACGGCGACCGGCTGGTGATCAACGGCCGGTCGATCCGCGTGCTCTGCGAGCCCGACCCGACGCGGCTGCCCTGGGGCGAACTCGGCATCGACCTGGTGCTGGAGTGTTCCGGCAGCTTCAAGGATCGCGCCACCGCCGAGGCCCACCTGGCCGCCGGCGCCGGGCGGCTGCTGTTCTCGCAGCCCGCCGAGAGCGACGTCGACGCCACCATCGTCACCGGCATCAACGATGCCGACCTGACGGCCGCGTGCCGCATCGTCTCGGCGGCCTCCTGCACCACCAACTGCCTGGTGCCGGTGCTCACCGTGCTCGACGAGGCGCTGGGCATCGAGCACGGCGTCACTACCACCATCCACTCGGCGATGAACGACCAGCCGGTGATCGACGCCTACCACCAGACCGACCTGCGCCTGACCCGCTCGGCGATGCACTCCATCGTGCCGGTCGACACGGGCCTCGCACGCGGTATCAATCGCCTGATGCCCCACCTGGCGGGACGCTTCGAGTGCCTGCACGTGCGCGTGCCGACGATCAACGTCTCGACCATGGACCTGTCGATCTGCGTGCGCCGCGACACCTCGGCCGAGGTGGTCAACGCCCTGCTGCGCGAGGCGAGTCGCGGGCGGCTCTCGGGGCTGCTCGGCTACACCGAGGAGCCGGTGGCCTCGGTCGACTTCAACCACGATCCGCGCTCCGGTATCGTGGACGCCACCCAGACCCGGGTGGCCGGCGGCCACCTGATCAAGCTGCTGTGCTGGTTCGACAACGAGTGGGGCTTCGCCAGCCGCATGCTCGATGTCACCCGGCGGCTGGCCCGCCTTCCCCCGGCCCCGACCGGTTCCCCCGACAGATGACATCCCTTCGGCTTTTCCAGACGAGGAACCTGCTTCCATGAACGTGCGCAAGATGACCGACCTCGACCTCAGCGGCCAGCGAGTGCTGATCCGCGAGGACCTGAACGTGCCCGTCAAGCACGGCAAGGTGACCAGCGATGCCCGCCTGCGGGCCAGCCTGCCGACCATCCAGGCGGCGCTCGAGGCCGGCGCCCGGGTGATGCTGATGAGCCACCTGGGCCGCCCCACCGAGGGCGAGCCCGCCGAGGAGTTCTCCCTGGCCCCGGTGGCCGACCACCTGGGCGAGCTGCTGGGTCGCCCGGTGCGCCTGGTCGCGGACTACCTGGACGGCGGGCTCGAGGTGGCCGACGGCGAGGTGGTGCTGCTCGAGAACGTGCGCTTCAACCGCGGCGAGAAGAAGGACGACGAGGCCCTGGCCAAGCGCTACGCCGCGCTGTGCGACGTCTTCGTGATGGACGCCTTCGGCACCGCCCACCGCGCCCAGGCCTCCACCCACGGCGTGGCGCGCTTCGCGCCGACCGCCTGCGCCGGCCCGCTGCTGGCCGCCGAGCTCGACGCCCTCGAGAAGGCGCTGGCCACCCCGAAGCGGCCGATGGCGGCGATCGTCGGCGGCTCCAAGGTTTCCACCAAGCTCGAGGTGCTCAACGCCCTCTCCGAGAAGTGCGACCAGCTGATCGTCGGCGGCGGCATCGCCAACACCTTCATCGCCGCGGCCGGCTACAACGTCGGCAAGTCGCTCCACGAGGCCGACCTGATCGAGACGGCCAAGGCGCTGATGGCCAAGGTCGAGATCCCGCTGCCCACCGACGTGGTGGTGGCCACCGAATTCTCCGAGCACGCCGAGGCGGTGGTCAAGCCCGTCGACCAGGTGGGCGATGACGAGATGATCCTCGACATCGGCCCCGAGACCGCCGGGCGCCTGGGCGGCCTGCTCAAGGACGCCGGCACCATCCTCTGGAACGGCCCGGTCGGGGTGTTCGAGATCGACCAGTTCGGCCACGGCACCGAGGCGCTGTCCCGGGCCATCGCCGAGAGCGCCGGCTTCTCCATCGCCGGCGGCGGCGACACCCTCGCGGCCATCGACAAGTACGGCATCGAGGACCGCGTCTCCTACATCTCCACCGGCGGCGGCGCCTTCCTCGAGTACGTGGAAGGCAAGACCCTGCCCGCGGTGGCCGCCCTGGAAGACGCCGCCCGCTGAGGCCCGCCCCCCGCTATCCGGCGCGGCCCAAGCCGCCGCGCCGTCACGACCCGACAGACAACAGGAGCCCCCATGGCACTGATCAGCATGCGCCAGATGCTGGACCACGCCGCCGAATACGGCTACGGCGTGCCGGCCTTCAACGTCAACAACCTCGAGCAGATGCGCGCCATCATGGAGGCCGCCGACGAGACCGACTCCCCGGTGATCGTCCAGGCCTCCGCCGGCGCCCGCAAGTACGCCGGCGCACCCTTCCTGCGCCACCTGATCCTGGCCGCCGTCGAGGAGTTCCCGCATATCCCGGTGGTCATGCACCAGGACCACGGCACCAGCCCCGCGGTGTGCCAGCGCTCCATCCAGCTGGGCTTCTCCTCGGTGATGATGGACGGCTCGCTCAAGGAAGACGGCAAGACCCCGGCCGACTACGCCTACAACGTCGACGTCACCCGTCGCACCGTCGAGATGGCCCACGCCTGCGGCGTCTCCGTCGAGGGTGAGCTGGGCTGCCTGGGCAGCCTCGAGACCGGCATGGCCGGCGAGGAAGACGGCGTCGGCGCCGAGGGCAAGCTCGACATGGAGCAGCTGCTCACCGACCCGGAAGAGGCTGCCGAGTTCGTCAAGGCGACCCACGTCGACGCCCTGGCCATCGCCATCGGCACCAGCCACGGCGCCTACAAGTTCACCCAGCCGCCCACCGGCGACACCCTCTCCATCCAGCGCATCAAGGAGATCCACGCCCGCATCCCCGAGACCCACCTGGTGATGCACGGCTCCTCCTCGGTGCCCCAGGAGTGGCTGGCGATCATCAACGAGTTCGGCGGCGCCATCCCCGAGACCTACGGCGTGCCGGTCGAGGAGATCGTCGAGGGCATCAAGCACGGCGTGCGCAAGGTCAACATCGACACCGACCTGCGCCTGGCCTCCACCGGCGCCGTGCGTCGCTTCCTGGCCGAGAACCCGGCCGAGTTCGACCCGCGCAAGTTCCTCAAGGTCAGCACCGCGGCCATGAAGGAGGTCTGCAAGGCCCGCTACGAGGCCTTCGGCACCGCCGGCAACGCCAGCAAGATCAAGCCGATCAACCTCGAGGAGATGTTCCTGCGCTACGAGCGCGGCGAGCTCAATCCGCGGGTGAAGTGATCAGGGCGGATTGATCGAAAAGGGGCGGCCACGGGCCGCCCCTGTCGTTTCCGGCATCGCTCTCGCTCAGCGCAGGCTGCCGACGCGGACCAGGCCGGCGTCGTCCGCCCGGACCACGATGATCTCCCCGGAGCCGACGCCGCCCCCCACCAGGGCGGTGATGTTCACCTGATGGGTGACCAGCACCAGGGTGCCCTCGCCGCTCCAGCCGCGAATCAGGGCGCGGGTCGCGTCGGTCTGGCGCTCAGCCGTCGCGCGATCGCGGAAGAAGGAGTCCAGCGCCGGGGTGGGGATGACGTCGCCGAGCCCGAGTAGCCGGGCGGTCTCCCGGCATCGGCACCAGCGGCTGGAGCGAACCTCGCCGACCTCGATCCCCCGTTCGCGAAACCGCTCACCGATCCGTCGCGCCTGCTCACGCCCGGCCTCCGACAGGTTGCGCTGGGTCGTGCAGTCGCCGAGGCGGAAGTCGGCCGGGTCTCCGATGCCGGGGGCCAGGGCGTGACGCATCAGCGCGACATGGCCGCCCCGGGCTAGCGCCGCCCAGGCGGCGTCGCCATCCTGCCCCTGCGCCATGGCCGGGCGAGATGCGATCAAGGCCGTGACCAGCAGTAGCAGGAGCAGCCGCGTCGGTATCCAGTGAACTCGGGGCATAGTGACCTCGTGGGCGATGGCGAAGACCGACAGCGCGGTGACCCGTTCAGACTAGCCCATCGCGCCGCCCATCGACGCAAGGCCCCTCCCGCGACGGGGCAGTGCTCCTCCCTGCCCACGCGGGGCATTCCACGTTACGCTCGTTACGCTCGTTACGCCCTACGCCCTACGCCCTACGCCCTACGCCCTACGCCCTACCCCAAGGAGCCTGCCATGGAACGCGCGCCACGCTCGCCCCACCCGACGGCCAGAACCGGGACGCGCCACCCATGAGCGCGCTGCTGAACGATCTCTCTCTCGGCATGGCCCTGGCGCTGTTCGCCGGCTGCGCCCTGGTGATCGGCGTGGTGGGCACCCGGCTGACCGGCATCGTCGATGACCTGGCGGATCGCACCGGCCTCGGCGAGGCCATCGCCGGCACGCTACTGCTGGGCATGGCCACCTCGCTGTCGGGGCTGATGGTCTCGGCCTCGGCGGCGTTGGCCGATCGGCCGACCCTGGCGATGAGCAATGCGCTGGGCGGCATCGCCGTGCAGACGCTGTTCCTGACCGTCGCCGACATCACGCACCGGCGCGCCAACCTGGAGCACGCCGCCGCCTCGCTCAGCAACCTGCTGCAGGGGGGGCTGCTGCTGTGCCTGCTGTCGCTGGTGCTGGTCGGTCGCTTCGCCCCCGACTGGACGCTCTGGCAGGTGCATCCCGTTACCCCGCTGCTGCTGCTTGGCTACCTGTTCGGCCTGCGCCTGGTGGCCCTCAGCCGCGACAACCCCATGTGGCGCCCCGCCCAGACCCGCGACACCGCGCCCGACGTGCCCGACGAGCAGGCCATGGGCCGCTCGGCGACACGACTGTGGCTCGCCTTCGCGGGGCTGGCGGCGCTGCTCGGCGTGAGCGGCTGGCTGCTGGAGCGCTGCGCGGCGGTGATCGCCGAACAGACCGGCCTCGGGCAGTCGGTGGTAGGTGCGCTGATGACCGCGGTGGTGACCTCGCTGCCGGAGCTGGTCACCTCGATCGCGGCGGTGCGCCGCGGCGCCCTGACCCTGGCCGTGGCGGGGATCATCGGCGGCAACGCCTTCGACACCCTGTTCGTGGCGGCCTCGGACATCGCCTACCGCGGCGGCTCGATCTACCACGCCATGCCCGACGCGGTCTCGCTGTGGGTCGCCCTGGCGATGCTGATGACCGCCATCCTGATGGTCGGGATGCTCCATCGCGAGCGCCAGGGCCCGGCGCGCATCGGCTTCGAGAGCGTCGGCATCATCGCCTGCTACCTGGCCGGGGCGCTCACCCTGCTGCTCTCACCCTGAAGGGCCAGGCGCTCCGAGCGAGCCGGCTTGCGTCGCCTCCCCGGCCGATGCTCGCAGGGCCGCTCATGGCGGAGGCCGACGACGGGGCTAGGAGTCAGCGCCGCGACGCCGCCGACGCGCGTCGAGCCAGGCGAACAGATAGCCACGCGTCTCATCGACGCCCGTGACGACATAGCGAAGCGTGTAGGGGTTATGGAGGGTCGCCTGGAGCATCGACTCCGACCAGGGGGTACCGCAGAGGAGGATCTCGTCGCCGACGCCGAGCGAAAAGTCCGTATCCGGCAACATGATCGACTCCCCGGCTCGGTGAACGGCCAGCGCTTCACACGGCAGCCTTGCCGGGAACGCACGCGCGTCGCCGCACAGCGGCCCCAGGGCCAGGCTCCCCCCGGCCTCCAGATAGTCGATCACCGCCGGCGCTTCGCTCGGGACCAGCCCGATCGACCACAGGTGGGGGGGCTCCTTGCCTACGGCCGCCTTGAGCCGGGCTACCAGGGCTCGCGTCTGGGCCGGGTCGCGCTCCGCGAGCCAGTCGATCAGTTCCTGAACGAGGGGCGAGATCAAAAGCTTCAATATCCGGCGCGCCGTGGTCAGGCTGTGCTGGAGGACCAGATCGGCCCGCGCGGCATCGAAGGCGACCTGATTCTCGTGACTGTTCTGGCGCACGATGCGAAACGCCTGGGGATTGAGCTCCGTGACCGAGAGCAGGGTGCTGAGGTTGTCGGCATCGCGATTCGTCGCGGCGATGACCCCGGCGGCGTCATCGATCCCCGCGGTCATCAGGGCCGCATGATCGGCATGCGCCCGGACGATGACCGTCCCCTGGTCGACCTGGTTGGCGTCCACCTCCGGATCGATGATGCGCACGTCGAGGCCGTGAGCCTGGAGATTGCGATGGATCCAGCGCCCCATCCGTCCGTACCCGCAGAGGATCCAGTTGCCCCGCGGCACCTGGACCGGTGCGCCGAGTTCGACACCGCGTGTCCCCACGAACCAGGCGTTGAGGTTATGCAGCTCGGAGCGCGCGATCGCCCGGGAGACGAGCTGGGCGAAGATCTCGAACGGATCGACGACCGTGACATTGTCCAGCGCCCGCAGATTGGCCTCGTGACGGGCCGAGGTCGAACGACAGATGACCCGCAGCCGCGGGTTGAGGTGACGTGCCATCACCGCGATCTTGAGGTTGATATCGTCATCGTTGGTCAGGGCGACCAGGGCCCGGCAGGCCGAGTGTTCCACCCCTGCGGCCAGCAGGTGTTTCGGTGCACTGGCGTCCGCGTGGAGGCCCGGCATCGGGACCGTATAGTCGCGCACGCCCAGGGCCTTGATGCGCTCCGGGTCGGCATCGAGGATCACCGCGCGCATCCGGTGATCGCTCAAGCCCCGGGCCAGCAGGCTGCCGGCATCGCCAAACCCGCAGAGGATGACGAAGGGTTCCGCGTTGCCCTTGACCTTGCGGGCGAACCGAAACCCGTCCATGGCCTGGATGAAATGCGGATTCTGCACCAGCTTGATCAGCGAGCCGATCGCATAGAACCAGGCGATGACGCCGGTATAGAGGCAGAAGATCGTCCACAGCCGCTGCTCCTCGCTGAAGCCGTTCGGCAGTTCGCCGAAGCCGGTCGTGGTCGCCGTGTAGGTGAAGAAATAGAACGCATGGAAGAGGTTCATGTGGGTCGCCTCACCCTCGACGACCTTTCCTGGCATCAGGGCCATGCCCATGATGCCCACCGAATAGACGAACAGCAGCACGAACAGCGGCCGGCGCATGTAGCGCAGGACGATCATCGCCACCCGGTCGAGATCGGAGGTCGGCGTCATGGGGTCAACCCTCCCTGTGCCTGTCCCGGATAGCGGCGGACACGCTGGACCGACTCATGTGCCGATCTCAAGCACCGTATCTGCCGCGCCGTGTCATCGCCGCGAGAGCAGCGTATCGCCGACCAGGATCACCGTCGCGATGATGTTCGCGACCAGCGCCCCCGTGGCGATCGAGACGATATCGGCCATCTCGCCCGGCCCCGGTCCACTACCGCCCTCGGGGTCTGCGACGATCCAGACAATGCGCGCCGTGATCAGCAGCAGGCCGGCCACCAGGCCGGACGCCAGCAGCAGGGCCCCGGTCTGGGAGCGGTCCCCCAGTTTCAGGCCGATGGCGACCAGGTTGACGATGATGGTGAAGGTGAGGATCCAGACATTATGGTGGGCGGCCGTCTCGACGCCCCCCGCCACGAAGGCGGCATTGAGGCTCAGGGTGAGGATGACGAAGAAACCGAAAACGACGCGTTCGAGATTCATGAACCTGCTCCAGACCGGGGCGCGCCGTCAGTATAGGCATGAGTGCTTATATAGCGCGACCGGCACAGACGGATGCCAAGAATTCGAGAACACTGTTCACAAAATACGGAAACTGGGCTTTACTATTGGGCAGGACGCCGCGATATCTGTAACAATGACGTTATAACTTTTTGATTCCCCATGAGGCCCGGTGATGCCACGCCCCCTCTGCCTGCTCTTCGATTGTGACGGCACCCTGGTCGACAGCGAACCGCTGCTCGCCGACGAGATGTCCTCGAGCCTCACCGAGGCCGGCCTGCCGTTTCGCACCAGCGACTACATGGGTGAGTTTCGCGGCGCCCGCTTTCGCCGCATCGTCGCCGCGCTGGAGCAGCGCTACGGCAGCGTCGACCCCGAGCGACTCGATGCCCTCGAGTGCCGCATGCGCGCCAACCTCAACCGGCGCCTGGCCAGCGAACTGATCGCCATCGACGGCGCCGCCGAGGCGCTGGCCGCCCTCTCCCATCACCCCATGGGCGTGGTCTCCAACGGCCCGGAGAACAAGATCCGCACGTCGCTGGATGCCACCGGCCTCTCCGCGATGTTCGGCGACCACCTGTTCAGCGCCTATACCGCCCAGTGCTGGAAGCCCGACCCCTGCCTCTTCCACCATGCCGCGAGCCGGATGGGCTTCGCCGCGGAGGAGTGCGTGGTCATCGACGACGCCATGGTCGGCGTGCGCGGCGCCCTGGCGGCCGGCATGACGGTGATCCACCTCAACCGCTTCCCCGACGTCGAGCAGACCCCCGCCGGGGCGATCATGATCAGCAACATGTTCCAGCTGCCCACCGTCATCGCCCACCTGGAAACGAGCCGCGCCCTGGCCGCCCACGCCTGATCGCCGCGACCCGCGGGTCAGCACGTCCATCCACACCGCCTGTCCACACCCCCGGATCACACTTGCTATCCACAGCCTGCGATGCCTCCCGTGTCTTGCATGCGGCTGTGGACAGTCTGGCGGATGCAGCGCGCCGCCGGGATGGCTATCATCGCAGCGACACACGACAGCGCGAGGAGGCCCCATGGCATCCCTGAAGGAGCAGCTCGGCGGGCTGGTCTATTCCACCGAACATGGCGATACCTGCCCGGAGTGCCGCCGCCCCCTGGCCGAGTGCGCCTGTGCCGAGCAGGCCGAGGCCAAGCGTCTGGCCGAGCTCGACGGCACGGTGCGCATTCGCCGCGAGACCAGCGGCCGCAAGGGCAAGGGCGTGACCACCCTGGAGGGCATCCCGCTGCCGGCCGACGAGCTCAAGACCCTGGCCAAGGCGCTCAAGAAGCGCTGCGGCACGGGCGGCGCCGTCAAGGAGGGCGTCATCGAGATCCAGGGCGACCAGCGCGAGGTACTCAAGGCCGAGCTCGAGCAGCGCGGCTACCGGGTCAAGCTGGCCGGCGGGTGACCGAGCCAAGCGGGCCGGCGTCCAGCACCTCGCAGAGCCCGACCAAGGCGTCGGCGGAGGCCTCTACCTTCAGGGCATAGAGGTCGTCGGCACGGGTGCGGCCCAGGTTGAGGCAGGCGATGGGCCGCCCCTCCTTGGCCGCGGCCCGGGCGAAGCGGAACCCGGAGAAGACCATCAGCGACGAGCCCACCACCAGCAGAGCATCGCTCTCGCCAACCAGATCGAAGGCGGACTCCACGGTGGCGCGCGGCACGCTGTCGCCGAAGAACACCACGTCGGGCTTGTAGATGCCGTCGCCGCAGCGCGTGCAGTCCGGCACCCGGAAATCGGCGAAGTCGGTCTCGAGGTCCGCGTCGCCGTCGGGCCCCGCCCGGGCGCCGACCTCTCGCCAGTGGGGATTGCGCTCGGCCAGTTCGGCGTGCAGATCGTGGCGCATGCGCCGGGCGCCGCAGCCCATGCAGCGTACCCGATCGGCCCGGCCGTGCAGGTCGATCACCCGCCGCGACCCGGCCCGCTGGTGCAGGCCGTCGACGTTCTGGGTGATCACGCCGTTCACGTGGCCCAGCGCCTCGAGCCGGGCCAGCGCCGCGTGGGCGACGTTGGGCGTCGCCTCCTGCAGGGTGCGAAAGCCGATCAGCGCCCGCGCCCAGTAGCGCTGGCGGGCCGCGTGACTGCCCATGAAGGCCTGGTGCTGCATCGGCGGCGGACGCTTCCAGTCGCCCTGATCGTCGCGGTAGTCGGGGATGCCGCTGGCCGTGCTGATGCCGGCGCCCGTGAGCACGGCGAGCCGCGGATGCCGATGGACGAAGGCCGCCAGGGCCTCGAGGTCAGGGTCGTTGCCTGCCACGCTGCTCTTCCTCACGCTGCGGTGTCTCACGTCTGCCTCCTCGCGCCCATGTCCCGCGCCTCGCCGAACACGCCAAATGAGCATGGCCCCCCGGGGGGCAGGTTGTCTAGAATGGAGCCTCTCCCTCAGGGCAAGGACACCCGATGGCCTGGCTGGAATACCTGCTGCCGCTGATCTTCCTGTTTCCGCTGGCGGCCACCGCCGTCATCGTGCTGGCGCTGCGCAACCTGCACGATGCCCGGGTGCACTCGCCCTTCGACGCCCATCCGCTGAAGGAGCCCGGCCAGGGCCTGCGCGACCGCCTCGATCGCGCCTTCGCCGGCCTGTTCCTCGACGGCGCCCTGGGCCCCATCGTCGTCCTGGCGCCGCTGGTCTACGGCATGGGCCGCATGCTCTTCGCCAACGAGCAGAACTGGATCGAGTGGGCGCTCTACGGCGCGCTGAGCACCGTGCTGGTGCTGGTATTCTGCTTGCTGCTGATCCGCGACTTCCAGCGCATCCGCCGGCTCAAGCTGGGGCTCGCCTGCGAGCTCGCCGTGGGTCAGGAGCTCGAGCGGCTGATCCGCCCCGAGGAGCATCCCTACTTCGTGTTCCACGACGTGCCGGGCGACGGCCGGTCCCTCGATCACGTGGCGGTCACCCCCCACGGCATCTTCGTGGTCGAGACGCGCGCCCGCCCGCCGGCCCTCTCGCCCGGCGGCCAGGAGGACAACCACGTCGTCGTCGAGGCCGAGCGGCTGCGCTTTCCCGGATGGAGCGAGCGCCTGCCGATGCGCAAGACGCGCGAGGCCGCGCAGTGGCTTTCGACATGGCTGGAGGGCCAGGTGGGCGAGGCGGTGCCGGTCAAGGGGGTGCTGGCCCTACCCGGCTGGCGGGTCGAGGAGGATAGCGCGATGGATGACCTGCTGGTGGTCAACGGCGAGGATCTGGCGCGGCGCCTCAGCGAGAGCTCGCAGGGGGAGATCGATACCGCCCTGCACGACGCCTGCCTCGTCGCCCTGCGCCAGCGCGCCAGCCTGGCGAGCCCACCTCCCGCGGCCTGAGCCGCTGACGACCCTTCGCTCCATCGCAGGCCATCCATTCACTCGAACCGGGCGATGCGCACCCGCGTCGCGCAGCGACCGCGCGCCTGACGCACCAGGCTATCGGCCGCCGGGAAGTCCGCCAGCCGGTCGGCGGCGATGCCGATGCGCACCTCAGTGAGCAGGCGATTGCCCCGCCCGCCGCAGGTCAGCCGCAGCGTCCGCCCGCTCTGCTCGCCGAAGGCCGCCTCGAAGGCATCGATCAGCGCGTTGCGCGCCACCTCGCCGCCTTGATTCAGGGTCACGAAGGCACCGAAGGCGCTCTCGTTGACCGCCTCGACCATCGCCACAGAGGCCGCGAAGTAGGCGGCCTCGGGCAGTGCCAGGCAAGCGGCATGCTTGGCGTACTGATAGCGATCCAGGCAGCTGGCACGCCCCGGCATCGCCGCCTCGAGGCGCCGGTCCAGCTCCGCCGGCAGGTTCAGCGGCGGGTGGGCGCGACAGAAGCTTCCATCGGCTCGGGGCGTCTCGAGAAAGCAGCCGTCGCGCCACCAGCGGCGCCGGTCGACGCCCCGCTCTACGAAGCGCTCGGGCAGCGAGGGCCACAGGCCGTGCAGCACGAAACCGCGATCGGTGCCCTCGCGCAGGGCCGGGTCGCGGCACTCCTGCGGTGGACGCGAGCGGCTCGCGCAGAAGCCGGGATGCCAGGTCAGCGCCAGGGTGTAGTGCTCGAAGCCCTCGCCCGATAGCCCCGCGAGCGGGGCTGTTTCTTTCGCGCCCGATGCCTGCGCCCCCTCAACGCGCGAGGCCTGAGCATTCTCCGCGCCCGCCCCCTGCGCGACAAAAGCCGCCGCGACGCTGACCAGCAGCGCCATCGCCAGCCTCTGCCATGGGCGATGCCAGGCTCGCAAGCTCATCGATCCCCTCTCAGTCGGCCGCCCATCTCCTGGGCCAGGTCCACCGCGTAGTGGTCGGTCATGCCACCGATGAAGTCGAGCATGCGCCGGTAGCTGTCGTAGAGGCTCCAGGAGGGGCGCGGGGTGTTCTCGCCGATCAGCGCCAGCACCCGCTGATGCTTGAAGGTGGAGCGCCCCTGGTAGTGCAGCTCGTGGGCGGCGCCGATGAAAGCCTCGAGCAGGATGCCGAGGGTGGTGTAGGCGCCGATCTCCAGCTTGGCCTTGCGCTCGTTCTGGAAGATCCGCTGGCGGGCCAGCTGCTTGGCCGTATTCACCCCCCAGCCGAGGTCCGGGTGACACAGCTCCAGCAGGTCCTCCTGGAGGCGACCGCCCAGGAGTTCCGCCTCGTGCTGCACGAAGACCGCGCCGACGTCGCTCACCGCGCGCTCCATGGCGGCCCCGCGCAGGGCGGCGATGCGCCGGCGCTGGGAGACGCCGCTCTGCTGCATCTCGGCGTAGTCCGGCGGCACGCCGCCGGCGATCTGGGTAAGGATCTCGGCCACCTCGTCGAAGCCGAGGATGCCCATCTCCAGGCCATCCTCGAGGTCGAGCAGCGCGTAGCAGATGTCATCGGCCGCCTCGACCAGCCAGGCCAGCGGGTGGCGACACCAGCGATCCTGGCCGCGGGGCAGCAGGCCGAGCCGGTCGGCCACCTCCTCGAGCAGCGCGCGTTCGCTCTGGTAGCAGCCGAACTTGCCGGCCGCCCCGCCGTGCTCGACGGTCCAGGGATACTTGAGCAGGGTGCCTAGCGTCGCGGTGGTCAGGCGCATGCCGCCGCGGAACTGGTTGTACTCGACCTGGGTGACGATGCGAAAACCCTGGGCGTTGCCCTCGTAGGTGAGCAGGTCCTCGCGCTCGCGCGCCGACAGCCCGTCGAGCAGCCCGCTGCCATCGACCTCGGCGCGGGCGAACCAGTCGCGGATGGCGTACTCGCCGGCGTGGCCGAAGGGCGGGTTGCCGATGTCGTGCCCCAGGCACGCCGCCTGGACGATCACCCCCAGGTCGGCCGGGGTGATCCAGGCCGGCAGGCGCTCGCTGAGCCGCTCGCCGACGATCATGCCGAGCGAGCGCCCCACGCAGCCTACCTCCAGCGAATGGGTCAGGCGGGTGTGGATATGATCGTTGTCGGTCAGCGGGTGCACCTGGGTCTTGCGCCCAAGGCGGCGGAAGGAGCCGGCGAAGACGATCCGGTCGTGATCCTTGTGGAAGGGGCTGCGGCCGATCTCGCCGCGCCCGCTTCCGGGGCGTAAGCCGCGGCGGTCGTGCAGCCGCCCCGGGTCGAGCAGCCGCTCCCAGCTCATCTGCGTCATGGGCAATCTCTCCTTGGAGGCTCCATTCTGGCACCGGGACGCGCGACATTGCCATCGCCGCACCGCAGGCTTGCCGGATAGCGACGCTCGATCGCCATATCGTTTCGCCGACTAACAAATTTCCATAGAATCGCCTGCATACGCCGTGCCTTTCAGTAAAAAAAATCAGATAAAAGCGGGTTAGGCCACAGGGTCGCCTGACATTATCCGAATCGGCACGGTCCGTGACGCCACCACCACCTCACAAGGCAGACGATTCATGTCCTCAACCTTCGATGCCCCCGACGCGACGTCCCGACGGGATCACGGCTTCTTCGGCCACCCCCGTCCGCTGGGTTCGCTGTTCTTCACCGAGATGTGGGAGCGCTTCTCCTACTACGGCATTCGCCCGCTGCTGGTGCTGTTCATGGCCGCCGGCCTCGCCGAGGGCGGCCTGGGCTTCAGCCGCGAGGACGCCGCGGCCATCGTCGGCATCTACGCCGGCGCCATCTACCTTTCCGCCCTGCCCGGCGGCTGGCTGGCCGACAACTGGCTCGGCCAGCGCCGCGCCGTCTGGTACGGCTCGATCCTGATCGCCCTGGGCCACCTGGCCATCGCCCTCTCGGCGCTGTGGGGCGCCACCGCCTTCTTCGTCGGCCTGCTGCTGATCGTGCTGGGCTCGGGGCTGTTCAAGACCTGCATCACCGTGATGGTGGGTAGCCTCTACGACGAGGGCGATGCGCGCCGCGACGGCGGCTTCGCGATCTTCTACATGGGCATCAACCTGGGCGCCCTGCTGGCCCCGCTGATGACCGGGCTGCTGATCGAGAGCGGCGGCTGGCACTGGGGCTTCGGCATCGGCGGCCTGGGCATGCTGGCCGCGCTGCTGATCTTCCGCCTCTGGGCGATTCCCGCCATGCGCCGCGCCGACCGCCAGCAGGGCCGCGACTCCAGTTGGGACGCCCCGGCCGTGCAGCGCCGCGGCGTGGGCCTGGCGGTCTCGGGGCTGTCGCTCCTCGCCGCCGCCCTGGTCGGCCTCACGGCCAGCGGCATGATCCAGCTGCAGCCGGTGGCGATCGCCGAGGCCATGACCAGCGTGATCATCGTCTGCGCGCTGGGCTTCTTCGTCTACCTGATGGCCTTCGCCGGCCTCGACGCCCGGGAGCGCGCCCGAGTGGTGGTGGCCTTCCTGCTGATCGTCGCCTCGGCCTTCTTCTGGGCCTCCTTCGAGCAGCAGCCCACCTCCTACAACCTCTTCGCCAACGACTACACCGACCGCGCGCTATTCGGCGGCTGGGAAGTCCCCACGGTCTGGTTCCAGTCGCTCAACGCGGTCTTCATCATCCTGCTCGGCCCGCTGTTCGGCTGGCTGTGGCCCGCCCTGGGCCGCCGCGGCCTGGAGCCGAGCAGCGCCACCAAGTTCGTGATGGGCCTCTTGTTCGCCGCCGCCGGCTTCGGCCTGATGATGCTCGCCGCGCGCCAGGTGCTGGTCGGCGACGGCCTGGTCTCGCCGCTGTGGATCAGCGCCAGCCTGCTGCTGCTGACCCTCGGCGAGATGTGCCTGAGCCCGGTGGGTCTCTCCACCATGAGCACCCTGGCACCGCAGCGCATCCGCGGGCAGCTGATGGGCCTATGGTTCACCTCGCTGGCGCTGGGCAACCTGGTGGCCGGCCTGATCGGCGGCAACGTCAGCGCCGACAAGCTCACCGAGCTGCCGGCGCTGTTCGGCCGCTCGGCGGTGGCACTGGTACTCTGTGCCCTGGTGCTGGCGCTGCTGACGCCGCTGATCGGACGCATGCTCAAGGGCAGCCAGCGCGATACCGCCGTCTCCTCTCCCTCTTCTTCCACCACCGGAGCCTGACATGAGCCACGCCCCCTCGACCCCCGCGGCCCGTCTCGCCGCCCTGCGCGACGCCATGCGCGAGCACGCCATCGACGCCTGGTGGCTGCCCTCTTCCGACCCCCACAACTCCGAGTACCTCCCCGAGCACTGGGCCGGCCGCGCCTGGCTCTCCGGCTTCGACGGTTCGGTGGGCACCCTGGTGGTCACCCACGACGCCGCCGGCGTCTGGGTCGACAGCCGCTACTGGGTGCAGGCCGAGGAGCAGCTGGCGGGCAGCGGCATCGAGCTGATGAAGCTGCAGCCCGGCCAGGCCGAGGCGCCGATGCGCTGGCTGGCCGAGCGGCTCGACGAGGGTGCGACGCTGGGCTTCGATGCCGACGTGGTGTCGCTCGCCAACGCGCGCCGACTCGAGGACGCGCTCGCGCCCAAGGGCATCCGCCTGCGCGGCGACCTGGACCTGCTCGACGCCGTCTGGCCCGATCGCCCGGCGCTGCCCGAGGCGCCGCTCTACGCCCACCCCGCCGCCTACCTCGACGAGCGCCGCGGCGAGCGCCTGGCTCGCGTGAGAGCGGCCATGGCCGAACACGGCGCCGACTGGCATCCGATCTCGACGCTGGACGACATCGCCTGGCTGACCCAGCTGCGCGGCGATGACGTCGCGTTCAACCCGGTGTTCCTGGCCCACCTGCTGGTGGGCACCGAGACGGCCACCCTGTTCGTCGCTCCGGGCAAGCTCGACGACGAGCTGACCGCGGGGCTGGCCGCCGACGGCATCGCGGTGGCGGACTACGCCGACTGGCCGCGCAGCCTCAATGCGCTGCCCGGTGAGGCCCGGGTGCTGCTCGACCCGGCCAAGCTGACCCTGGGCACCCGCCAGGCGCTGCCGGCGGGCGTGCCCCTGGTGGAAGCCAGCCAGCCCAGCACCCTGGCCAAGAGCCGCAAGAGCGACGCCGATCTCGACCACGTGCGCGAGGCCATGGCGGAAGACGGCGCCGCGCTGTGCGAGTTCTTCGCCTGGCTGGAGGCGGCCATCGAGCGCGGCGAGACGGTCACCGAGCTGACCGTGGACGAGCGGCTGACCGCCGCCCGCGCCCGGCGCCCCGGCTTCATCAGCCGCAGCTTCTCCACCATCGCCGCCTTCAACGCCAACGGCGCCCTGCCCCACTACCACGCCACCCCGGCGGCCCACGCCACCATCGCGGGCGACGGCCTGCTGCTGATCGACTCCGGCGGCCAGTACCACGGCGGCACCACCGACATCACCCGAGTGGTGCCGGTGGGCGAGATCTCCGATCTTCAGCGCGAGGACTACACCCGGGTGCTCAAGGGCACCATCGCGCTCTCCCGGGCACACTTCCCCTGCGGCATCCCCTCGCCGCACCTGGACGCCATCGCCCGGGCGCCGCTGTGGGCCGGCGGCCGCGACTACGGCCACGGCACCGGCCACGGCGTGGGCTACTTCCTGAATGTCCACGAGGGGCCCCAGGTGATCGCCTGGTCCGCGCCGGCGGCGCCGCACACCGCCATGCAGCCGGGCATGATCACCTCCATCGAGCCCGGCGTGTATCGCCCGGGCGAGTGGGGCATCCGCATCGAGAACCTGGTCGCCAACCGCCCCGCCGCGGCGAGCGACTTCGGCGACTTCCTGCGCTTCGAGACGCTGACCCTGTGCCCCATCGACACCCGGCCCATCGACGTCGCGCTGCTCGACCCCGCCGAGGCCGACTGGCTCGACGCCTACCATGCCGAGGTGCGTGAATGCCTCGCGCCGCGGCTCGAGGGCGACGCCCTGGCCTGGCTCGAGAAACGCACCCGGCCGCTCGACCGCGGCTGATCGGACGTCGCCCACCCGCTGAGCGACGCCCATAAAGCACCGCCCGAGACGACAAGGGGCGCCGGCATGCCGGCGCCCCTTTCCTATGCAGGCTTACTTGATGCTCGCCCTTCGCCGTCAATCCTCCGCCAGCGCCGGCAACAGGGTCTTCAATTTCCGGGTGAGGGTGTTGCGCCCCCAGCCCAGCAGCTCGGCGGCCTCGCCCTTGCGCCCGCCGGTGTGCTTTAGGGCGGTCTCGATCAGGATACGCTCGAAGTCCGGCACGGCCTCCTCGAGCAGGTGGGTGTGGCCGTCGCTCAGCGCCCGGTCGGCCCAGTCGCGGAAGGCGGTGCGCCAGTCGCCCACGCTACCCTCGGTGGCGCCGGGCTCGCGCAGCTCCGGCGGCAGGTCCTCGACCAGCACCTCGCGGCCGGAGGCCATCACGGTCAGCCAGCGGCAGGTGTTCTCGAGCTGGCGGACGTTGCCCGGCCAGGGAAGCCGGGTGATGTGAGCCTCGGCCTCGGGGGTGAGCACCTTGATGTCGGTGGCGAGCTCCTTGGCCGCCTCGGAGAGGAAGTGGCGCGCCAGCCGCGGAATATCCTCGCGGCGCTGGGACAGGGTGGGCAGGTGGACGCGTATCACGTTGAGGCGATGGAACAGATCCTCACGGAAGCGCCCGTCCTCCACCAGGGTCTCGAGGTTCTGGTGGGTGGCGGCGATGATGCGCACATCCACCTTCACCGAGGTGTGGCCGCCCACCCGATAGAACTCGCCGTCGGCCAGCACCCGCAGCAGGCGGGTCTGGGTCTCGGCAGGCATGTCACCGATCTCGTCGAGGAACAGGGTGCCGCCGTTGGCCTGCTCGAAGCGCCCCTGGCGCTGGGCCGTGGCGCCGGTGAAGGCGCCCTTCTCGTGGCCGAACAGCTCCGACTCGATCAGGTCCTTGGGGATCGCCGCCATGTTCAACGCGATGAAGGGCTTGCCGGCGCGCGGGCTGTGCTGGTGCAGGGCCCGGGCGACGCGCTCCTTGCCGGTACCTGACTCGCCGTTGATCAGCACCGTGATATGCGAGTGCGACAGTCGGCCGATGGCGCGAAACACCTCCTGCATGGCCGGCGCCTCGCCGATGATCTCGGCATCCAGCCCCTCGGGCACGCTGACCGGGCGCTTACGCTCGCGGGCATGGGCCACCGCCCGGCGCACCAGGGCCAGCGCCTCGTCGACATCGAAGGGCTTGGGCAGGTACTCGAAGGCGCCGCCCTGATAGGAGGCCACGGCGCTGTCCAGGTCGGAGTGGGCGGTCATCACGATCACCGGCAGCTCCGGGTGGGCCTCGCGCACTCGGGCCATCAGGTCCAGGCCGTCGATCCCCGGCATGCGGATATCGGTGACCAGCACCTCGGGCGGGTCCTCGAGCAGGCGCTCGAGGGCGTGATCGGCGCGTTCGTGCGCCTCGACCTGGAGGTCGGGCTGGGCCAGGGCACGCTCCAGCACCCAGCGAATGGCGCGGTCGTCGTCGACGACCACGACGCGGGCGACATCAGTCATGGCGCTTCTCCAGCGGAATCAGCAGTCGGAATTGGGTGTGGCCGGGGATCGAATCGCACTCGATCAGCCCCTGGTGCTGGTGCAGGATCGACTGGGCGATCGAGAGTCCCAGGCCGCTGCCCTCGGCGCGACCGGAGACCATGGGGTAGAAGAGCGTCTCGCGCAGCGATTCGGGGATCCCCGGGCCGTTGTCGATGATCGCCACCTCGCAGACCAGCCGATGGCGTTCGGCGCCCAGGGTGAACTGGCGCCGGGCGCGGGTGCGCAGCGTGAGCCGCGGCGAGACGGTGCCGGCCTCGGTCATCGCCTCCACGGCGTTGCGCGCCACGTTGAGCAGGGCCTGGATCATCTGCGCCTCGTCGCCGGAGAGCTCCGGCAGGCTGGGGTCGTAGTCGCGCTCGATCCACACGGCCGGGTGCTCGACGATCAGCAGCGCGCGGACCCGCTCAAGCACCTTGTGAATATTCAGCGGCTCGTGGCGGATCATGCGGTTGGGTCCCAGCATCGAATCGACGAGATCGCGCAGGCGATCAACCTCCTCGATGATGATGCGGGTGAATTCCTGCAGGCCGGGATCGTCGAGATCCCGCTCCAGCAGCTGGGCCGCCCCACGGATGCCGCCCAGGGGGTTCTTGACCTCGTGGGCCAACCCGCGGGCCAGCACCTTGATGGTCTCCTGGCGGGTCTGCAGCGCCTCCTCCCGGGAGATCCGCAGCAGCCGGTCGCGGGGCTCCACCTCGAGCAGCAGCTCGTCGGCGCCGAGCGGCGACACCGTGTAGTCGACGGTCAGGACCTCGCCGGTGGTCAGCGTCAGGCGCGCCTCGCGCTGGGTGAAGGGGTGGAATTCATCACGGGCCTTGGCCAGCAGTCCGCCGATATCCTCCTCCCCGTCTACCAGGGCGGGCAGGGGCTGGCCCTTGAGGCGGCTGAGGCTGATCGCCAGCAGCGCCTCCGCGGCCGGGTTCATCCAGCGCAGGCGCAGCTCGCCATCGAGCAGCAGCACCGCGGTGGTGAGATGTTCCATCAAGCGTCGATACATGAAGCCGTCCTGCCCGATCCGGTGAGCGCCTCCCGGAGAAGCGCCGTGAGCCTGCATGGGAGAGGACCTGCAAGAAGCGCGCCACCTCATGAGGCGGCTGGCGGCGCCTTTCAGGGGCAGGACCGTCCCACCTTGGCGCACCACTTTAGTGCATACGACCGTCGAACGCCCGTTTGCGTGCAGCCCATTACTTGCAACCAAGGGGCGCCGCCCGGTACCGCCCCCGACCTGGACCACCGGAGCGCGACCGGTCAGGGGGCATCGCGAGGCGCCGGGCGGTGCACACGCCGATCGATCGAGAAGTGCTCGCGCGTCGAGGGATCGCGCCGGTGATGCGGGGGAGGCGGATAGTGGGGCAAGGGATGCCGGGGCGGCGGGTAATGGGGCTTGGGGGGATGGGTCGGCGGATGATGAGTCGGCGGATGATGGGGCGGGCGAGAGGAGGGCTCCCCCCTTCGCCCGTCACGCAGCCGGTCGAGGTGCTCGAAGGCGCGCCCCTCCTTCACCCGGTCGGCATGATCGAAGGCATCGAAGCGGCCGTCGTCGCGGGGCGGGGGCTCGCGACAGGGCCGGTAGGTGCCGTCCGGACACAGCGGCCGATGTATCCGGCGAGGGGCGAGCTAACCGCTCGGGTTATTGGGGTTGCTGGGCAGGTTGACGCTGGCCCGCTGCACATAGAGGGTCACCGGCGAGCTGCGATGACGCACCGCCCCGCCGCCATCCAGCAGCTCGGCCTGCAGCACGTGCTCGCCGCGCTCCAGGTTGTTGAGCAGGAAGGTATCGGTGTGCATGGCCGACTGGCTGACCCGCCCGTCCACCAGCAGGCGCACCCGATGGTCCTCGCGCAGTTCCGGCTGGATGCCCAGGGTCACCTGGACGTTGCCGGCCGCCCCGGTGGGCAGGGTCTCCTCCTGGCCGGGCGAGAGGATGCCGAAGCGATCGTAGGGCATGAACGGCTGCCCCGGCGCTGCCGTGTCGGGCTCGCCCTGTCCGCCCTGGACCACGGGTGCCATGCTCGCCGTCTCGCCGGGGCTGGGCACCACGGTGAGCGGATCGAGCGTCACCTCCTGGCCGCCGCCCTCGGGATTGTCGGTGAACACCACGTTGCCCTGGGCGTCGGTGGTGCGGTAGATGGTCTGGGCGTGAGCCGCCAGGCTCAACGACAGCCCCAGCGCCACCACTGCCAGTGCCTTGTTCATGCGCCGATTCCTGCGTTGCCAATGGGTTTCCCTTTATGATGCAAGACTAGCGCAGAAGCGACCCCACGAGGAACGCGGATGACGCCTCCGGAGTGAGATCGACGCCAACGCCGGAAAGACGACCGGTCCCGATGGACAGAGGAGACGACGCATGGACGCCTGGCAGACGGTGATCGTCCTCACGCTGATGGCCGGCATGGCGATGCCGATGGGCGCCTGGCTGGCGCGAGTGGAGTGCATTCCGATCGACTGGCTCGAGAACGAGCTGCGCCACGGCATCATCGCCTTCGGCGGCGGCGCCCTGCTCTCCGCGGTGGCGCTGGTGCTGGTGCCGGACAGCCTGCCGGCCCTCGGCATCGCCACCGCCACGGGCTGCTTCGTGGCCGGCGGGCTGGCGTTCATGGCCCTGGACATCGCCCTGAACCGCAGCGGCACCTCGGCCAGCCAGCTCGCGGCCATGCTCGCGGACTTCGTGCCCGAGGCCCTGGCCCTGGGGGCGGCCTTCGCCCATGGCAGCAGCGGCAGCCTGCTGCTCGCCGGCCTGATGGCGCTGCAGAACCTGCCCGAGGGCTTCAACGCCTACCACGAACTGCGCAGCACCACCCCCTACTCGAGCCGCCGGCTGATCGGGCTCTTCTTCGCCATGGCCTGGCTGGGACCGCTGGCGGGGCTCGGCGGCTTCCTGTGGCTGGCGCCGTACCCCACGGCAGTGGCGATGATCATGCTGTTCGCCGCCGGCGGCATCCTCTATTCGGTGTTCCAGGACCTCGCGCCCCAGGCCAGGCTCGAGCGCCACTGGGGACCGCCCCTGGGCGCGGTGCTGGGCTTCGCGCTGGGCCTCATCGGCCATATGCTGCTGGTCTAGCGGCCGCCGCCAGGCCCCTTCATGAGGCCCTGTCACATCGCCCTCGCCATCCGCCACGCACAAAAAGAGGCACGCCCGGGGGCGTGCCTCTTGCGATGCTGAACGCGGCGCCAGGCGCCGCGGGATCAGCAGCTGTAGTACATGTCGAACTCGATCGGATGCGTGGTCATGCGGATGCGCTCCACGTCCTCGCTGAGCAGCTCGATGTAGGCATCGATCATGTCGTCGGTGAAGACGCCACCCTCGGTGAGGAAGCTGCGGTCGGCGTCCAGCGCCTCGAGGGCCTGGTCCAGGCTCTCGGCCACGGTCGGGATCGACTTGCCTTCTTCCGGCGGCAGGTCATAGAGGTTCTTGTCCATGGCATCGCCGGGGTGGATCTTGTTGCGGATGCCGTCGATGCCGGCCATCAGCATCGCCGCGAAGCACAGGTAGGGGTTGGCGGTCGGGTCCGGGAAACGGGTCTCGACGCGCTTGCCCTTGGGGCTGGCGGTGTAGGGGATGCGGATGGAGGCGGAGCGGTTGCGGGCGCTGTAGGCCAGCATCACCGGCGCCTCGAAGCCCGGCACCAGACGCTTGTAGGAGTTGGTGGAGGCGTTGGCGAAGGCGTTCAGGGCGCGCGCGTGCTTGATGATGCCGCCGATGTAGTAGAGCGCCATCTCGGAGAGACCCGCGTACTCGTCGCCGGCGAACTGGTTGGTGCCGTCCTTCCAGAACGACTGGTGCACGTGCATGCCGCTGCCGTTGTCGCCGACCAGCGGCTTGGGCATGAAGGTCGCGGTCTTGCCATAAGCGTGAGCCACGTTGTGGATCACGTACTTCATCTCCTGGACCTCGTCGGCCTTCTTGACCAGGGTGTTGAACTTCACGCCGATCTCGTTCTGGCCGGCGTTGGCCACCTCGTGGTGGTGCACCTCGACCGACTGGCCGATGGCCTCCAGGGTGTTACACATCGCGCCGCGGATGTCGTGGAAGCTGTCCACCGGCGGAACCGGGAAGTAGCCGCCCTTGACGCGCGGGCGGTGAGCCAGGTTGCCGCCCTCTACCGGACGATCCGTGGACCAGGCGCCCTCTTCGGAGGAGATCTTGTACATGGAGCCCTCGATATCGGACTTCCAGTGCACCTCGTCGAAGATGAAGAACTCGGGCTCCGGGCCGAAGAAGGCGGTGTCGCCCAGGCCAGAGGACTGCAGGAAGGCCTCGGCGCGCTTGGCGATAGAGCGCGGGTCGCGCTCGTAGCCCTGCATGGTGGCCGGCTCGATGATGTCGCAGCGCAGCACCAGGGTGGCGTCTTCGGTGAAGGGGTCGAGGAAGCCGGAGCCGTCCTCCGGACGCAGGATCATGTCGGACTCGTTGATGCCCTTCCAGCCGGAGATGGAGGAGCCATCGAACATCTGACCGTTCTCGAAGAACTCCTCATCGACGTCACGGGCCGGGATGGTCACGTGCTGTTCCTTGCCGCGCGTGTCAGTAAAGCGCAGGTCGATCCACTTCACGTCGTGTTCTTCAATCAGGGCGAGCGTCTTCTCGGACATAAGGTCCTCCACAGTGAGCTGGGCTGAAAAGCTTGAACGGTTGCAGGGCGATGGCGGGGCTGGTGCCCACGACGTTGTAGCATGCCGTCGGGCCGGTGCCCACGGCCACCCTGCCGCAACATGGCCTTGCCAAGGGGAATGCAGGCAACGTGCCAATCTTGCACCACCGAGCGGCATGACAATGACAAGCCATTGATGAAGAAAGGCTTTATTCGAACCACCTTCTCCAACCCATGCACCAGGATCGCCATTCCTCTCGACAGGGTGTCGGCTCGGCCGCATCTTCGCACCATAAAAGTGCATAAAGAACGCCTGCCGCACCAGATTGGATCGCACGCCGCCGGCCGAAATGTGATGGCCTGCCGAAAAGCGATGATCTCCCTCATGCCTGGAACAGTCGGAAGGTCATATCCGCAACACAGAAATATCAGTCCGGCATCCGTTGATACGTGTTAACACCAAAAACTACACTCGTTTACATGGCGGCGCCGACCGGGATGGCGCTGGCTCCGGAGAGGTGGCGCGGGTTCTGGAGTGTGGGCCATCTCCGTGTGACCCGCGCCCTACCATGGGAGCCGACCCGAGCATGATCGTCTGCAGCATCCTCCTCGATGCCCGCGCCTCGGGTGCCGGCCTGCCGCGCCGCCTGGCGGCGCTGAGGCCCCTGAGACAGCGCCGCGACCTGCGGCTCGAGGTGCTGTTGTCCGACGATACCGGCGATTCACGCCTGTTGCGCCTGGCCAGTCGCCACGATGTCCGCCGTGTCGCCACCGAGGGCACCCCGCTTGGCGACCGGCTCAACACGGCGGTGGCCCACAGCCAGGGGCAGGTGCTGCTGTTCCCGGCCTCGGGACGACCCATCTCTCCGGGCTGGCTGGTAGATACCCTGGCCGACATCGAGCACCACCGCCGGGACGCCGTGGTGCTGACCACCGCGCACCCCAGCCGACTGACGCTGCTCTGGCAGCGCCTGCGCCACCAGACCCTCACCGACACCCTCTGCGTCTCGCGCGCCTGGTTCGAGCGCATCGGCGGCTGCGACCCGTCGCTGGACTACGGGGCCCTGTCCGACCTGATCACCCGCCTGCATGCCTGCCAGGCGCGCGTCACCGCCGTCGAGGCCTGAATGGCTCGCTCACGCCCCCTTCGGCAGCTCCCAAGCCACTGATATCTGGTCGTGACGGAAGATTCACGGCGACAAAGCTGGTAGCCGTGATCCCCCTGCCCCTATAATACGTCCCCAATTTTGTCAGCAGGATCCCGTCGTGATCGAGAATCTTCGCAACATCGCCATCATCGCTCACGTCGACCACGGCAAGACCACCCTGGTCGACAAACTGCTCAGCCAGTCCGGCACTCTCGACCGCAAGGCCGAGGGGCAGGAGCGCATCATGGACTCCAATGACCAGGAGAAGGAGCGTGGCATCACGATCCTGGCCAAGAACACGGCGATCCGCTGGCAGGCCCCCGACGGCCAGGACTACCACATTAACATCGTCGACACCCCCGGACACGCCGACTTCGGCGGCGAAGTCGAGCGTGTGATGTCGATGGTCGACTCCGTGCTGCTGCTGGTCGACGCGGTCGACGGCCCCATGCCGCAGACCCGCTTCGTGACCCAGAAGGCCTTCGATCAGGGCCTCAAGCCGATCGTCGTGGTCAACAAGATCGATCGTCCCGGCGCGCGCCCCGACTACGTCATCGACCAGATTTTCGACCTGTTCGACAACCTCGGCGCCTCTGATGACCAGCTCGACTTCCCGATCATCTACTGCTCGGCCCTGAACGGCATCGCCGGGCCGGAGCCGGAGCAGCTGGCCGACGACATGACGCCGATGTTCCAGTCCATCGTCGACATCGTCGAGCCGCCAAAGGTCGAGCTCGACGGTCCCTTCCAGATGCAGATCTCGGCGCTGGACTACTCCAGCTACGTCGGCGTCATCGGCCTGGGCCGCATCAGGCGCGGCTCGGTCAAGCCGAACCAGCAGATCACCGTGATCAGCAAGGAAGGCAAGGAGCGCAAGGGCAAGATCGGCCAGGTCATGACGCACCTGGGCCTGGAGCGGGTGCAGACCGACGAGGCCACCGCCGGCGACATCATCTGCATCACCGGTATCGACAACCTGGCGATCTCCGACACCCTGTGCGACCCGGCCGCCGTCGAGGCGCTGCCGGCGCTGACCGTCGATGAGCCGACCGTCTCGATGACCTTCCAGGTCAACGACTCGCCCTTCGCCGGCAAGGAAGGCAAGTTCGTCACCAGCCGCAACATCAAGGATCGCCTCGACCAGGAGCTGATCCATAACGTGGCGCTGCGCGTCGAGCAGGGCGACAGCCCGGAGAAGTTCATCGTCTCCGGTCGCGGCGAGCTGCACCTCTCGGTGCTGATCGAGAGCATGCGCCGCGAGGGCTTCGAGCTGGCCGTGGGCCGTCCCGAGGTGATCATCCGCGAGATCGACGGGGAGAAGCAGGAGCCCTACGAGGAAGTGATCATCGACTGTGAGGAGCAGCACCAGGGCTCCGTCATGGAAGAGCTCGGCTACCGCAAGGGTGAGCTGGTCAACATGAACCCGGATGGCAAGGGCCGCGTGCGCCTGGACTTCATCATCCCCGCCCGCGGGCTGATCGGCTTCCGTGGCCAGTTCCTGACCCTGACCTCCGGCACCGGCATCCTCACCAGCCGCTTCGATCACTACGGCCCGCTCAAGCCCGACGCCTCCATCGAGCGGCGCAACGGCGTGCTGGTCTCCATGGTCCCCGGCAAGGCGCTGGCCTACGCGCTCTACGCCCTGCAGGACCGCGGCAAGCTGATCATCGACCATGCCACCGAGGTCTACGAGGGCATGCTGATCGGTATCAACAACCGCGCCAACGACATGGTGGTCAACCCCACCAAGGGCAAGAAGCTCGACAACATGCGCTCCACGGGCAACGACGAGAACATCGTGCTGACCCCGCCGATCAACTTCACCCTCGAGCAGGCCATCGAATTCCTCGATTCCGATGAGCTGGTGGAAGTCACCCCCAGCCACATCCGCCTGCGCAAGAAGCACCTGACCGAGAACGAGCGCAAGCGCGCCAGCAAGAAGTAAGTCGGCCCGCCTCCGCCCAGAGCCCGCCTATTCGGCGGGCTCTGTCGTTTGTGGCCGCCGCTCACGGCCCTGTGCCCCGGCGACGGCTATGCTGGAGGCTGAATCACCCACCCAAGGAGTACCGTCATGCACAAGCACGTGGAATGGGACGATCCCGGCGAGCGGAGCGTCCTGCGTTACTATGCCGACCATCCCGACGACTACCGCCCGCCCGAGCGCGGCAGCATTCTCTCGGCCAGCTACCGGGGGTTCACTGTCAGGGTGAAGGTCGCGGCCCGGGTCGAGGAGACCAGCATCGGCGAGGTGGTGGCGCTGATCGCCGACGACAACGGGCGGCGCCAGCAGGCCGCCGGGGATCTCTCGCTGGGCGACACGGTGCGCCTGCCCGACGCTTACCGGGCCCTCGAACCTCGTCACCCAGAGGAGTCGGAAGAGCCAGAAGAGCCAGAAGAGCCCGAAGACTGATCCCGGCGGCGGTGACCACCGGGTGCCGCCAACGCCTGCTAAACGCTGGCCCACTAGCCAGCAAGGCCCTCGTGCCGCAAAGTTGGCGGCACAGGCTCACAAGGCCCACTTAGGCAATCCTGGATTTCCATGAGCACGCACAACGTCTGGACCCACAAGGGCACCTTCCTGCTGGCCGCAGTCGGCTCGGCCGTCGGACTCGGCAACCTCTGGCGCTTTCCCTACCTGACCGGCGAGAACGGCGGCGGCGCCTTCATCCTGGTCTACGCCCTGACCATCTTCGCCGTGGGCATCCCCATCCTGATCGCCGAGATCATGCTCGGCCGCAACAGCCGGCGCAGCCCGATCATGGGCATGCGCTTTCTCACCCGCACCCATCAGACCTCCCGCGCCTGGGAGTCCATCGGCTGGCTGGGGGCCGTCTCCGCCTTCCTGATCCTGAGTTTCTACTCGGTGATCGCCGGCTGGGCGATCCACTACACCGGGCTGATGCTGACCGGCGGGATGGCCGAGATCGACGCCGCCGGCGCCGGCCAGAGCTTCGATGCGCTGCTCGCCTCGCCGATGCTGCTGACGCTCTATCACACCCTGTTCATCGCCGCCTCGGCGCTGATCGTGGGCCTCGGCATCCACAAGGGCATCGAGGCGGGCCTGCGCCTGCTGATGCCGTCGCTGTTCGTGATCCTGCTGGTGGTGCTGGGCTATGGTGCCGTGGTCGGCGACATCGGCGCCGCGGCGAACTTCCTGTTCACCTTCAACCTGGCCGACTTGAGCCTCGAGGGCTGGCTCGAGGCGATGGGGCAGTCGTTCTTCACCCTGAGCCTCGGCATGGGCGCGATCATGGCCTACGGCGCCTACATGCCGGGCGAGTCGTCGCTGACCCGCACCGCCTTCGCCATCGCCATCGTGGATACCGCGGTGGCCATGGTGGCCGGCCTGGCGATCTTCTCGCTGGTCTTCGGCTCCGGCCTGAACCCCGGCGAGGGCCCCGGCCTGATGTTCGTCACCCTGCCGCTGGCCTTCGCCGAGATGCCGGGCGGCGCCCTGGTCGGCGGGGTCTTCTTCATCCTGGTGCTGGGCGCGGCAATCAGCTCGTCGATCTCGCTGATCGAGCCGGTGGCGGCCTTCCTGGTCGAGCGCTTCGACCTGACCCGCCCTCAGGCGGTGACGCTGATGGTCATCGCCAGCTGGGCGCTGGGGCTGCTCACCGTGGTCAGCTTCAACCTGTGGGCCGAGGGCACCCTCTTCCATACCCTGTTCGGACGCAGCGCTTTCGGCTTCATCGAGATGCTGACCAACATCTTCATGCCGCTGGGCGGCCTGATGATCGCGTTGTTCGCCGGCTGGGCGCTGACCCACTCCGAGGTGATGAAGGAGATGCACACCAACGAGCGCTGGTTCCGCATCTGGCGCTTCCTGGTGCGCTTCGTGGCGCCGGCGGCGGTGGCCTTCGTCTTCCTGCGCAGCATTCCCCAGGTGGAGGGCTACCTGATCCCGGCCATCGGCGCCGTGGTGATCGTCGGCGCCTTCGCCGCGGGGCGCACCTTCCTCGCCGACGACAGCCAGCAGCAGTAGGCGCCGGCGCCGCCGAAGGGAACGTCAGGACCGCCACGTCAGCGCAGCACAGCCACAACAACAACCAACGGAATCCGCCATGGCTGCCATCATCGAGGTACAGCACGTCAACAAGGCCTTCGGGGGCCTCAAGGTCATCAATGACTGCTCGATCCAGGTGGAGAAGGGCTCGATCACCGGCCTGATCGGCCCCAACGGGGCCGGCAAGTCGACGCTGTTCAACATCATCGCCGGCGCCCTGCCGCTGGACAGCGGCCGGGTCCTGCTCGACGGCGACGACATCACCAACCAGCCGGCCAACGCGCTGTTCCACCGCGGCCTGCTGCGCACCTTCCAGATCGCCCACGAGTTCTCCCAACTGACGGCGCTGGAGAACCTGATGATGGTGCCGCCGGCGCAGTCCGGCGAGAGCCTGTTCGCCGCCTGGTTCACGCCGGGCCTGGTGCACCGCGAGGAGACCGAGGTGCGCCGTAGGGCGCTGGAGGTGATCGATTTCATCGGCCTGCACCACGTGCGCAACGAGCTCGCTGGCAACCTCTCCGGCGGCCAGAAGAAGCTCCTCGAGCTCGGCCGCACCATGATGACCGACGCCCGGGTGGTGCTGCTCGACGAGATCGCCGCCGGGGTCAACCGCACCCTGCTCGGCGACCTGGTCACCAACATCGAGCGGCTCAATCGCGAGATGGGCTACACCTTCCTGGTCATCGAGCACGACATGGACATGATCGCCCGGCTCTGCGACCCGGTGATCGTGCTGGCCCAGGGCAGCGTGATGGTCGAGGGCAGCATCGAGGAGATCCAGAACAACCCCGAGGTCATCGAGGCCTACTTCGGCGCCGCCAGCTGACCGGGACGGCCAGGGGTCCCGAGGCGGGACGCCTCCAATAACGATAACGAACGCAGAGAACGACTGACCATGCCATTACTCGACGCACGCAACGTGCACGGTGGCTACGGCGGCATGAACATCCTCAACGGGGTGGACATGGCCATCGAGTCCGACCAGATCGGCGTGATCGTCGGTCCCAACGGGGCCGGCAAGTCCACCATGCTCAAGGCCGTCTTCGGCCTGCTCCACGTCAGCCAGGGCGAGATCCTGCTGCGCGGCGAGCCGATCCACAACCTGCCCCCCAACCAGCTGGTGCAGAAGGGGATGGGCTTCGTGCCCCAGGAGAACAACGTCTTCCCGAGCCTCACGGTGAAGGAGAACCTGGAGATGGGCGCCTTCCTCAAACCGGGCAACGTCAAGCGCATGCTGGCCCAGGTCTACGACTTCTTCCCACCGCTCCGTGAGAAGCGCCACCAGCCGGCCGGCGAGCTCTCCGGCGGCCAGCGCCAGATGGTGGCCATGGGCCGGGCGCTGATGGCCGAACCCAGCCTGCTGCTGCTCGACGAGCCCACCGCCGGCCTCTCGCCGCTCTACATGAACGAGATCTTCGAGCAGGTGAAGCTGGTCAACTCGGCCGGCGTGGGCATCCTGATGGTCGAGCAGAACGCCAAGCAGGCGCTCGGCATCGCCGACAAGGGCTTCGTGCTGGCCGCCGGCCAGAATCGCTTCACCGATACCGGGGCCGCCCTGCTGGCCGACCCGGACGTCGCCAAGAGCTTCCTCGGCGGCTAGTCCCGGCGCCCGACCTGGAGAATCCATCCGTGAACGAACTCGTCTTCTTCATCAACAACGTGGTGATCGCCGGCAGCGTGACCGGATCGATCTACGCCATCGGCGCGGTGGGCGTGACGCTGATCTTCAGCATCATGCGCTTCGCCCACTTCGCCCATGGCGACATGATGACCTTCGGCGCCTTCATGGTGCTGCTGCTGGCCAGCGCCTTCCCGGGCGCCGGGGCGGCCTTCGGCGTGCCCGCCGCGCTGGTGCTGCTGCCGGTGGCCATGGCCCTCACCGCGCTGCTCGCGGTGGGCATCGACCGCGCCTTCTACAAGCCGCTGCGCGCCCACGGGGTCAAGCCCATCGTGCTGGTGATCGGCTCGCTGGGGGTGACCCTGATGCTCCAGGGCCTGATCCGGCTGTTCTCGGGCACCGGCGGTGCGAGCCTCTACGTCGATGATCGCAAGGAGATCTTCCGCCTCGCCCTGCCCTTCGAAGGCGTGCGGGCGCCGGTGGTGATCACCGAGCCGCAGCTCTGGCTCTTCGTGATCACCCTCGTCGCCGTGGTGGGGCTGCACTTCTTCCTGACCCGCTCGCGGCTCGGCAAGGCGATGCGCGCCATGTCCGACAACCCCGACCTGGCCCAGGCCTCGGGTATCAACACCAACACCATCGTCGCCGTGACCTGGGTGATCGCCGGCGGGCTCGCCGCCATCGCCGGCACCCTGCTGTCGCTGGACGTGACCTTCAAGCCCGACCTCAGCTTCTTCCTGCTGCTGCCGATCTTCGCCGCCGCCATCGTCGGCGGCGTGGGCCACCCCTTCGGGGCCGTGGCCGGTGGCTTCGTGGTGGGCTTCGCCGAGACCCTGGCGGTGTTCAACTGGAGCGTGCTGCTCCGGCCCTTCCGCGACAGCCTGCCGGAGTGGCTGACCCAGGCCGGCAACCTCGCCTTCGTCGGCACCGAGTACAAGATCGTGGTGCCCTTCTTCATCCTGGTCGTCATCCTGGTGTGGCGCCCCACCGGCATCTTCAAGGGCAAGGTGATCTGATGGATACCAAACGCGCCGATACCGTCGCCGCCCCCAGCCGCCTGCCGCTGCGGGAAATGCTGCTCTTCGTCGCCCTGCTGGCGGCCGTGCTCGGCGTCTACGCCGCGATGGGCAGTGCCTACAGCACCCGCATGCTGGTGGAGGCCGCCTGCTACGCCATCCTGGCCCTCGGCCTGACCATCCAGTGGGGCTACGCGGGCCAGTTCAATGCCGGGGTGATGGGCTTCGTGGCCCTGGGCGGCTTCAGCGCCATGTTCTTCAGCATCCCGGTCAACGAGGCCTTCTGGGACAGCGAGCTGCCCGGCGAACTCGGCCTGGTGTTTGTCTCCATGATCGCCGCCGTCCTGGTGGTGCTTGGCGCCACACGGCTCGACCGGCTCGGCGTGCCCAAGAAGCTGCGCACCGTGATCGCCGTGGTGCTCGGGGTGGTGCTCTACCTGGTGGTGATCAATGCGCTGCGCGGCGTGACCGACGAGATCGAATCCCGGGCCGGTTTCATCGGCGGCCTGGGGCTGCCGGTCGGCGTCGGCTGGATCGTCGGCGGCGCACTGGCCGGCGGCGTGGGCTTCTTCATCGGCCGGGTCTGTCTGGGGCTGCGCAGCGACTACCTGGCGATCGCGACGCTCGGCATCGCCGAGATCATCAAGGCCTTCCTCAAGAACTCCGACTGGCTGACCCGCGGCACCGCCACCGTCTCGCCGCTGCCCTGGCCGGTGCCGGGGCCCGAGGCCGTCGGCTTCACCCTGGCCCGGGCGATGTACCTGTCGGTGACCGCGGTGATGATCGCGGTGATCTTCTTCCTGCTGAGCCGCGCCTACCACGCCCCCTGGGGGCGGATGATCCGCGCCATCCGCGACAACGAGCTCTCGGCCGCCGCCATGGGCAAGGACATCAACCGGCGTCGCCTGGAGATCTTCGTGCTGGGCTGCATCCTGATGGGCATCGGCGGCGCCGCGCTGGGCAGCTTCAACAGCATGTTCGACCCCCAGGGCTACCTGCCGCTCAATCACACCTTCCTGGTGCTGGTGATGGTCATCCTGGGCGGTCCCGGCAACAACCTGGGCACCATCTTCGGCGCCGTGGCGGTCTACATCATCTGGATCATGTCCGAGCCGCTGGCGCTGTTCTTGATGGAGCTGGCCGTCACCTTCGGCGAGGGCGCCTTCGGCTGGGAGGCGCCCACCAACATGGACAGCCGAGCGCTGCAGGCGCGGGTATTCGTGATCGGGCTGCTGATCACCCTGGTGCTGCGCTTCGCGCCCAAGGGACTGCTGCCGGAGAAGGTCAAGCACCACGGCTGAAACGCATCCGGCCCGGGGCAGACACCCCGGGCCGGACACAGCGCTCTCTCGCCACGCTCTGCTCTGGCCCGGTCGTCACTGCCGACCGGGCCAGCTGCCGCTAGAAGGCCTCCCACTCGGGTTCATGCTCCACGGCCCTGGACGAGCGCGGCCGCGACGACGCCTCACCGGGCGACGACGCCGATCCGGCATGGTGGCTGACGTGAAGGGCGCCGCCCTCGCGCTCATCGCCCAGCACGAAGCCGCTGATCAAACCGCTGAGCTGCTCGGCCTGACGGCGCATCTGGGCGGCCGTGTCGGAGCTCTGCTCGACCATGGTGGCATTCTGCTGGGTCATGGTATCGAGCTGATTGACGGCTGTGTTGACCTCCGCGATGCCGGCGCTCTGCTCTCGCGACCCGGCGTTGATCTCGGAGATCACGGCGGTCACCTGCCCCACGCGGTCGAAGATCTCGCGCATCGTCTCACCGGCCTGCTGCACGATCTTGGTACCGTCCTGGGAGAGCGCCACCGACGACTCGATCAGGCCCTTGATCTCGCTGGCCGCCTCCGCCGAGCGCTGGGCAAGCTTGCGCACCTCCTGGGCCACCACGGCGAAGCCGCGACCGTGCTCGCCGGCACGCGCCGCCTCGACCGAGGCGTTGAGCGCCAGGATGTTGGTCTGGAAGGCGATGGAATCGATCATCGACACAATATCGCCGATCTGCGACGACGAGCAATGGATGTCGTCCATCGTCTTCTCGACGCCCTGCATGGCCGCCTGGCCCCGCTGGGCGACGCCGGAGGTGGCGGTGACCAGCTGGTCGGCCTGCTCGGTGTGGCTGGCGTTATTCTCCACCGTGGACGTAATCTCCTCCATGGCCGAGGAGGTCTGCTGCAGGCTGGCCGCGGCCTGGTCGGTGCGTGCCGCCAGCTCCTCGCTGCCCTGGGCGATATCATTGGCCGCCCAGGAGACCGCGTTGGCGCCGTGGCGCACGTCGCGCAGCATCGACTGCATGCGCTCGAGGAAGGCGTTGAACTGCTCGCCCAGCTGACCGATCTCATCGCGACTGCGAACCGTCAGGCGCCGTGTCAGGTCACCCCGGCCGGCCGCCACCTCGCTGGCGATCTCCTTGATGGCGGAAGCCGTGTCGCGCACCTGGTGAACCGTGCGGCGCGCCAGCCACATCGCGAAGGCCGCGATGATCAGGTTGGCCACGGTGCCCAGGCTCCAGAGCCGGACCAGGGAGGCGATGAGCGACGCCTCGGCCGCCGCCTCGATCTCGGCCATGGCCGCATCGATGTCGTGGACGTAGACCCCGGCCCCGATCACCCAGCCCCAGGGCTCAAAGGCGGTGACGTAGGAGTGCTTGGGCTCGGGCTGGCCGGTGTCGGGATCCGGCCACTCATAGCGATAGGAGCCGCCACCCAGCTCGGCCAGCTGGGCCATGTCGCGGATCATGTGAATACCGTTGGCGTCGGAGGCCCCGAGCATGTTGGTGCCCACCGTGTCGGGCGCCGCCGGCTGCACCAGCATCTGGCCGTCCGACGCGAAGGCGAAGATGTAGTTGTCGCCCTCGAAGCGCAGCTTCTCCAGCATCGCCAGGGCGCGCCGTTTCGCCTCTTCGGTGTCGGGCACCGTGGCAGCGATCCGTTCCACCATGGACGTGGCGAGCTCGACGTGGCCCCGCACGCCGCGCTGGCGCGCCTCGAGCAGCAGCTGGCGCTGCTGTTCGACCTGGGCCCGGTTGGCCTGACTGCTGCCGACCCCCTCGAGGAGCAGAAGGCAGGAGGAGGAGAGGATCAGCGGCATGAGGACCAGCAGCAGGATCTTCACCTGCAGGCTGTCGGTCACGCACCGCAGCCACCGAAACCGGGGGGCCGCGCCGGAGGAAGTGTTGTTCATTGTTGGGTCTCTCTGGGACACGATAGTGGCTGGCGCGTCGCCGCCGCACACTGCCCCATTGTCGGGATTGGGCGGTGCCGTCACCTGACGTAAATCAATTTTTGTTGTTATATAAAACCCTAAACCAACGCCCCGAGGGCGATGCCACCACAGAAAGGCCCCGGCGGTGTGAACTGCACCCCGAAAGTTGGACCCCCAATCCAACCTTCGGGGTGTTTTTATGAGCAAACGATACGACGAGTGGTTCAAACTGCAGGTGGCGCAGCAGTGTTTGCACGATGGCACCAGCTTG
>NZ_JBEGCI010000016.1:0-72292 GCF_040196315.1 Halomonas pelophila | reverse complement strand
CCTATCTCCTTTACAGGCTCGAGGCCATTCGGTCCTACTCGGGATACACCCAGGCTGTGAGCGGTGGTAGCTAATCACCTCTCACTGGAGAGACACAAGGTCCTACGCCAGGGATGGCGTCGGAAGCGTACATGGATGTATTCAAAGCGCCTCCTCGATGGTCCGACACTTCGGGGACTGCCGCCGGATCAGTCCCAAATCGCTAGCACCTCCGATAGCCCTGGCCTAAAGCAGCAGCTCCCCCTCGATGGGCACAAAGCGGCTCGCCGCGCGGATCAGCGAATCGGCACTGAGCCGCTCCACGCCGACCACCTCCACCGTCACGCCGTGGCGCTCGCGCATCCGCTCGACCAGCAGGTCGAAGTCGCCGTCGCCGGAGACCAGCACCACCCGGTCGACCCGCGGCGCGGCCTCCATGGCATCCAGGGCGATGCCCACGTCCCAGTCGCCCTTGGCGGAGCCGTCGCTGCGCTGGATATAGGGCTTGAGCTTCACCGTGAAGCCGATGCCGCGCAGGATGTCCTGGAACTGGCGCTGTTTGGGGTCGCCGCGGTCGACCGCGTAGGCATTGGCCACTACCACGTCGCGGCCGGCGGCGAAGCGGCGCCAGAAGACGTGGTAGTTGAAGTGGCGACCGAAGGCCTGGCGCGTGGTGTAGTAGACGTTCTGCACGTCGACCAGCAGCGCGACGCGCTCCGACGAGGCTGCCAAGGCCGCTACCACTCCTCGCTGGTCTCGCGCAGCGCGGCGATCTCGCGCTTGGCCTCGCGCACGCAGTCGGTGAGCTCCGCATTCAGCGATGCACCGCCGCCGACGGCGATCAACCCGGGATTGCCGGGCCGGCGCCGGGCCACTCCGTCGGTGCCGTGCAGCGCCTCGAGCCTGGCGAGCAGACCCGACAGCCAGCTGTCGGGCCGGGCGGCCAGCTCCCGCAGGCGATGCAGCTCGGCGATGCCGGCCCCCTCGGGGCCGAGCAGTTCGCGCCAGTCGTGGCGCTCGAGGTGAGCGTGTTCGGTGACCTCGCGCAGCAGCGACTCCAGCGTCAGCTCGAGCAGGGCGAGGCCGCCCTCCTCGGCCGCCATGCGGCGCGCCTCGGCGTGCTCGTCATCGCCGGCAGGCAGGTCGAGCAACAGCTCGGCCTGGTAGAGCAGCTGATTGGTGCGGGCTCGCGGGGTCACTTGCGCTTGTCCTCCACGTGCCATTTGCCGCCCTCGAAGGTGGCCTTCCAGCCGGTGGCCTTGCCGCCCTCATCGGTCATCACGTACTGCTCCTTGGCCTTGCGCGAGAAGCGAATCTGCGCCGGACGACCATCGGGATCCTCACTGGGCGCCTCGAGCAGATAGCGATACTTCTCGGGCAGCTCCTCGGCGTGAGCCTTGAGCTCGGCGACCAGCGGCGGTCGAGTCTCGCGGTTCTTGGGGAACTTGCTGGCCGCCAGGAACAGCCCGCTGGCGCCGTCGCGTAGCACGTAGTGATCCTCGACCTTCTGGCAGGCGAGCTCCGGCATGGGGATGGGATCCATCTTGGGCGGGGCCACCTCGCCGCTTCTGAGTAGCTTGCGGGTGTTCTTGCACTCGCTATTGGTGCAACCGAAGTACTTGCCGAAACGACCGGTCTTGAGCTGCATCTCTCTGCCGCACTTGTCGCACTCGATGGTCGGCCCGTCGTAGCCCTTGATGCGGAACTTGCCCTGCTCGATCTCGTGACCGACACAATCCGGGCTGTTGCCGCAGATGTGCAGCTTGCGCGTCTCGTCGATCAGGTAGCTGTCCATGGCGGTGCCGCACTCGGGGCAGCGGTGCTTGGCGCGCAGGGCGTCGGTCTCGGCATCCTCGCCGGCATCGGCCGCGACGGCCTCGTCGCCGGGCAGCAGGTCGATGGTGGTCTTGCAGCGCTCCTTAGGCGGCAGATTGTAGCCGGAGCAGCCCAGGAAGACCCCGGTGGAGGCAGTGCGGATCTGCATCTTGCGCCCGCAGCTGGGGCAGTCGATATCGGTGGGCACCGGCTGATTGGGGCGCATGCCCTCCTCGCTCTCGGCCACGGCGAGTTCCTTGTGGAACTCGGCGTAGAAGGCATCGAGCAGCGCCTGCCAGTTGCGTTCGCCGTCGGCCACCTCGTCGAGGCTGTCCTCCATGCGCGCGGTGAAGGAGTAATCCATCAGGTCAGGGAACGACTCCTTGAGTCGCTCGGTGACGATGTCGCCCAGCTTCTCGGCATAGAAACGCCGGTTCTCCAGCTTGACGTAGCCACGGTCCTGGATGGTGGAGATGATCGCGGCGTAGGTCGAGGGCCGGCCGATGCCCTTCTTCTCCAGCTCCTTGACCAGGCTGGCCTCGGTATAACGGGGCGGCGGCTTGGTGAAGTGCTGCTGAGGATCGAGGTGTTCGAGGGTCATGGGGGTCCCCTCGGCGAGGTCCGGCAGGGACTGGTCCTCGTCCTTGCGACCCATCGGTTTCATCACCCGGGTATAGCCGTCGAACTTCAGCACCCGTCCCTTGGCACGCAGCTCATAGCCGTCGACCTCCACGGTCAGGGTGCTGGAGAGATACTCGGCGGGGGTCATCTGGCAGGCGACGAACTGGCGCCAGATCAGCTCGTAGAGCCGCTCGGCATCGCGCTCCATGCCGGCGAGATCGGTGGCACGCCGCGCGACCTCGGAGGGACGGATCGCCTCGTGAGCCTCCTGGGCGCCTTCCTTGCTGGAGTAGCGGTTGGGCGCCTCGGGCAGGTAACGCGCGCCGTACTCCTCATTGATGAACTCGCGCACGCCCTCCACCGCATCTCGGGAGAGATTGGTGGAATCGGTCCGCATGTAGGTGATGTAGCCGGCCTCGTAGAGGCGCTGGGCCAGGGTCATGGTCTTCTTCACCGAGAAGCCCAGCCGGCCACTGGCCGCCTGCTGCAGCGTCGAGGTGATGAAGGGGGCGTTGGGCTTGGAGCGGGTGGGCTTGTCTTCCCGCGCGGTGATCGCGAGGCTCGCCTGCTTGAGCGCCGCGATACGCTCGAGGGTCTCGGCCTCGGAGGTGGGCCGGAAGGCCTTGCCATCCTGGCGCACCAGCTCGAAACGCACCGGCGCCACGTCGTCACCGGCCCCGTCGACGTGAGGGGCCAGATCGGCGTGAACGTCCCAGAACTCCTCGGGGGTAAAGGCGTGGATCTCGCGTTCGCGCTCGGCGATCAGCCTCGTCGCCACCGACTGCACCCGACCGGCGGAGAGGCCGCGGGCGATCTTGGCCCACAGCAGCGGGGAGAGCATGAAGCCCACCACCCGGTCGAGGAAGCGGCGCGCCTGCTGGGCCTCGACCCGCGGGATGTTCAGCTGGCCGGGATCCTGGAAGGCCTCCTGGATGGCGTTCTTGGTGATCTCGTTGAACACCACGCGCCGATAGCGCGTCTCGTCGCCGCCGATGGTCTCGCGCAGGTGCCAGGCGATGGCCTCCCCCTCGCGGTCCAGATCGGTGGCGAGATAGACCGCGTCGGCCTTCTCGGCGAGCTTCTGGAGCTCGGCCACCACCTTCTCCTTGCCCGGCAGGATCTCGTAGTGCGCCTTCCAGCCGTGTTCGGGGTCGATGCCCATGCGCCGGATCAGCTGGTCATGGGCCTTGCGCTTGCGATGCTCCGCCTTCTCCTCCGGCGACATCTTGCGGGTTGCCGCCGCCTGACGAGCGCGCTCCTTGGGGTCCGACGCCGTCTTGCCCGAGCCGCTGGTCGGCAGGTCACGGATGTGCCCCACGCTCGACTTTACGATGAAGTCGTTGCCGAGATACTTGTTGATCGTCTTCGCCTTGGCCGGCGACTCGACGATGACCAGTGACTTGCCCATAGTGCTCCACTGTGCTGATGGCGCCAGCGTGACGGCTCGCGCCAGACGGTATCGACCCGTCCTCTGCGACGGGTGAAAAATGCGCTTACCCTACCCCAGCGATCGGCTTCACGCCAGTCGCCCCCGGCGGGCGGCTCCTTGAACCTAGACCGCCAACTCACGAGACGACAAGCCCAGAACGTCCGGGGCCAACGACAACGCCCCCGCCGAGGGGGCGGGGGCGTGCGTTTCACGGCGCTGGCGCGCAGGGCTCAGCCAGCGTCGGTGTTCACGGCTCGATGGTCATTCCTGCCGATCACTTCTTGCCGATCACTTCTTGCCCATCATTTCTTGCCAGAGTTGCGCGACGTGCGGCGCCGCGGTGCCGCGCGGCTCGCCGGCTTGCGCTTGACGCCGGCGGGCTGAGCGGTCGGCTGAGGGCCCGGTTCAGCGGCCGGAGCGGCCGCCTCCGGCGCCTCGATGCCCTGTGCCTGGACATCCTGAGCCTCGACATCCTGAGTCTTAACGTCCTGCTCCTCGACGTCCTGCGCCTCGACGTCCTGAGTCTTGACGTCCTGCGCCTCGACGTCCTGAGTCTTGACGTCCTGAGTCTTGACGTCCTGAGTCTTGACGTCCTGTGCCTCGACGTCCTGTGCCGCGACATTTTGCACCTCGGCGCCCTGCGCCTGGGGTGCCACGTTCGCCGGGACCGTCTCGGCGACGGGCATCGCCTCCATCAGACCTTCCACCTCGCGGCGGGCGAGCTCTCCGGCCTCGGCCTCGCGGACGAGGCTCGCCTCGGCGTCGCGACGCGCCTCCTGCTCCTGCTCAGGGGCGTGATCGATGGCCTGGTGGAACAGCGCCTTGATGCGCTCGAAGCGCTCCGCCGCGTGCTCGCTGAGCTCGCCGCTGGCGGCCAGCACGTGCTCGATATGCGCGAGGTGAGCGTCGATCTCCGCGGCCGTCTGCCCCTTGAGCAGGGACGGAATCGCCTCGAGGGCCGCCTCGTGATCCTGCTGGAGGGTGAAGAACTGCTCACGTACCAGGTGCTTGAAGTCGGCCAGCTCCGCGCCCGGCTCGAGCTCGGCCCGGGAGGCGCGCAGCCGCTTGAAGTTGCGCTCGTCGGTGGCCGGGGCGCCCCCCAGCACATGGATCACCGAGCGCATGACCGCCTCGTGGCTGCCGCCATCGGTGATCGCGCGATGGACGTCCTCGCGGCGGCGCTCGATGAAGCGGCGATGTTCCGGCTCGGCGCCCGGGCGACGGCGGTGCACGTGGGCGTCACCACCCAGCCCCACCATGGCCTGCAGCAGCGGCTGGCCGTAGAGGTCCAGGAAGAAGCGCTCGCTGGCGCTGTCGCGCAGGTCGCGCCAGGCGTTCAGGCTGCGCGTGACCTGGTCGGAGACGATGCCCTCCACGGCCCGGAAGACATTGTCCTCATGCACCGGATGGCGATCGGCCCGCACCTGGTCGGCCAGCACCGGCACGGCGGTCATCAAAGGGTTGCGGTCGGAGAGCAGCCGATAGCCCAGGCGGTTGGGGTGCATGCGCCGCATCCACTTGGCCGACTCCGGCGTGGCCACCGCCTGCACCCAAGGCTGCACGAAGCTACGGTAGAGGCCCAGATTGATCTCGGAGATCCTCGCCACGGCGGCGAAGCGGGTATCGTCCTCGGGGCGATGCTGGACCTCACGATCGAGCTCATCGATGGTGCGCGGCGTGAACTCGAGCAGGTAGTCGCGCTCGATCAACTCGGCATCCTCGCGCTCGGCGGCGTTCGAGACCGTGGTCTCGTAGAGGCCGGGCGGCAGGACGTCGATATAGTCCATGTTGGCGGTGAACTCGGTATGCTCCTTGCGAGACACGCTGCCGGACACGAAGATGCCCAGGTGGCCGGTGGTGTCATGCACGCAGTAGACGATGGTCTGCTCGTTGGCGATGATGTCATCGACCCCCTCATAGAGGTCGCGCACCCAGCCGAGCGCCTGGGGCGGCGGCGTGATGTCGTCGCCGCGCGAACAGAACACCACCACCGGGGAGCGCACGTTGCGCAGGTCGATGCGCCGCCCGTCGGAGGTCACCAGCTGGGCGGTGGAGAGGCGATTGCCGACGAAGAGGTTGTCGACGATGTACTGGATCTCGTCGCCGCCGAGCACCACGTGGCCGCCCCACCAGCGCTCGAACTCCAGGTAGCGGTCGGCCTCGGTGTCGACCTGGGCATAGAGCCGGTACTGCTTGCTCCACCAGGTGTTGGCCGGATTCAGGCGCTCGAAGTTCTGCACCAGCCAGGCGCCGTCGAAGAGTCCGGCCCCCAGGTCGCTGAACAGCGAGGTCATCCAGCTGCCACCGGCCAGGCCACCGGTGTAGCGCATCGGGGCACCGCCCCGCTCGCCGGCCCAGTAGGAGAGCGGCGAGCCGGCGATCAGCAGCGGACCGAACAGCTCGGGCTCCAGGGCCGCGGCCATCATGATCTGCCAGCCGGCCTGGCAGTTGCCGACCACCATGGGCTTCTCGGAGGTCTCGGGATGACGCGCGATGATGTGGCGCAGGAACTCGACCTCGGCCTCGACCACGTCCTCGACGGTCTGCCCCGGCACGGGATAGGGCAGAAAGCCGATGAAATAGCAGGGATGTCCGGCACGCAGGGCGACGCCGATCTCGCTGTCGGGCTTGAAGCCGCCGATGCCCGGACCGTGGCCCGCGCGGGGGTCGACTACCACGAAGGGGCGCATCTGCAGATCGGTCTCCACGCCCAAGGGCGGCTGGATGCGCAGCAGCTCGTAGTTGACCGGGCGCGCCAGCTCGCGACCATCCATCAGCACCTCGGCATCGAAGCCGAGCACGTTGGGCTTGGTCTTCTCGATGTGCTCGAGGTACTGGTTGCCCCGCCGGCGCATGACGTCCATGAAGAGCACGCTGCGCTCCATCGTGTCGCGCCAGTAGTCGCAGGCCGCGCGTCCGAAACCGAACGGATCCATGAAGGGCAGCGCGTCGGCTGCCGGAGTCGGTATCAGGGGGTTCATTATCAGCTCCAGGGTTGCTCGGTGCTCACGCCACATCCATTCGCGGCTCGTGACCCCGATGCATGAAAACGGGCTTTGCTGCATTGCAATATAGCGCATGAAGCCAGCCGCTGCGAGGGGCTTGTGGTTGACCAGGGCCACACCCGGGGCATTCGTGGGGCCAGTTTCCGCTATGGCCGCTGACGCCGCTCGCCGGACGGCGCCGCACCAGCCCGACGGCAGCGCCGGTATCGATGGCCGGCGGCGAGCGAGCGGTGCTAGCATGTCGCCAGACTCCCAGAGACCCCACGGCATGGCGCCGGCGGACAGACCGACATGACCACACCCAAGCTGCTCAACCGCCTGACCTTTCGCCAGCTGCAGGTGTTCCGTGCCGTCTATGACCAGCACTCCTATTCCCGCGCGGCCGAGGCGCTGGGACTGACCCAGCCCGCCGTGAGCGCCCAGATTCGCCAGCTCGAACAGGCCCTCGGCCAGCCCCTGTTCAAGTACGCCGGGCGCACCCTGCACCTGCTGCCCGCCGCCGATGCGCTGGCCGCCTCGACCCGCTCGATCTTCGGGCAGGTCTCGCGTCTGCAGATGACCCTCTCCGACATGGCCGGGACGCTGAACGGCGAGCTCAACCTCGCCGCGGTCTCCACCGCCCAGTACGTGGTGCCCCACCTGCTGGCGCGCTTTCGCGCCCACTATCCCGACATCGTGGTGCGCCTGCGCGTCTGCAGCCGGCGCCAGGCGCTGGAGCGACTCGCCGAGCGACGCGACGACCTGGTGATCATGGCGCGGGTCCCCGAGGGCGACGAGCTGACCTTCATGCCGATCCTCGACAGCGAACTGATTCCCGTGGTCTGGCCGGGCCATCCCCTGCTCGATGCCGAACACCCCACCCTGGAGGACTTCGCGCGCCACTACGTGCTGATGCGCGAGCCCGGCTCCGGGGTGCGCAGCGCCTTCGAGGAGCTGGCCGCCGAGCAGGACGTGTGGCTGCCCCACGCCATCGAGCTGGGCTCCAACGAGGCGGTCAAGCACGGGGTGATGGCTCAGCTGGGGGTGGCCGTGCTGCCCCGCCTCGCCGTGCGCCTGGAGATCGAGGCGGGGCTGCTCACCCCCCTCGTCCTGCCCGGCTTCCCCCTGCGCCACTCCTGGTGCACGGTCCATCCCCGCGATCACTTCCCGACCCCGGTCACCGAGCTGTTCCTACGTTTCGTGCGCGAACATCTCGCCGAGCTCCACGAGCACTTCGCCGTGCCGCCGACCCCGCTGCCGAGCCACGGCGTCGACTGCCTGCCGATGACCACCTATTGAGCGTCCGCGCTTGATCGCCACCCCTTGACCCACCCCTCGCGGGCGTCACCGCACGCCCCGCCCGCTGTCCAGAAAGGTGACGGCTGTGGTAGGTTATGGGCCCTGAATCCCCGTATCATTCGACGTGCCAGGCTGACTGGAAACGCCGATCGACGCGCTCCGAAGCGCCGTCCCGGTGAGACAGCCGGCGAGCAGAGAGGCTCACAGCTATGAGCGACACCCCCTCCCCACGCGTCTCCAGCGGCGAAAAGTATCGCAACGACCATGGCACGGCCGCCATCAAGGACGGCATGAAGGTGCGTCGCGAGGTCGAGGACGGCGCCGCAGCGGGCCGCAAGCCGAAGTGGCTGCGCGCACAGATCCCCGGCGGCGAGCGCTTCGAGGCGGTCAAGAAGAACGTGGCCACCCACCGGCTCAGCACCGTGTGCGCCGAGTCGCACTGCCCCAACCAGGGCGAGTGCTGGAGCAACGGCACGGCAACCATCATGCTGATGGGCTCGGTGTGCACCCGCGCCTGCCGCTTCTGCGCGGTGGATACCGGCAACCCCAAGGGCTGGCTGGACGCCGAGGAGCCGCAGAATACCGCCCAGTCGGTGGAGCTGATGGGGCTGCGCTACATCGTGCTGACCTCGGTGGATCGGGACGACCTGCCCGACGGCGGTGCGACTCACTACGCCGACTGCATCCGGGCCATCAAGGCGCGCACCCCCGAGGTGGTCGTCGAGGCACTGACGCCCGACTTCGACGCCGAGCCCACGGCGATCGAGCGGGTGGTCGACTCGGGGCTCGAGGTCTTCGCCCAGAACGTCGAGACCGTCGAGCGACTGACCTCGCGGGTGCGCGATCCCCGCGCCGGCTACCGCAAGACCCTCGACGTGCTGGCCCATGCCAAGCGCCATCGCCCCGCGGTCATCACCAAGACCAGCCTGATGCTGGGCCTCGGTGAGACCGAGGAAGAGATACTGGCGACCTTCGATGACCTGCGCGAGATCGGCGTGGACATCGTCACCCTGGGCCAGTACCTGCGCCCCACCCGCAACCACCTGCCGGTGGAGCGCTGGGTCACGCCGGAGGAGTTCGATCGCTACCGCGAGCTGGGCCTGGAGAAGGGTTTCATGGAGGTCCCGTCCGGCCCGCTGGTTCGCTCGAGCTACCGCGCCGACCGGGTGTTCGAGAAGAACAACCTCGGACTGGCCGCGCCCGCCGAGGTGCCGGGCCAGGAGGCGGACCCGAACCGCATCGACGCCGTTAACGTCGGCTGAGCGTCGGTACGTTAGCGCCACGGCGCCCTCGCTGAGACGCGCCCATACGCCCTAGACCCCCACCGCCTGCGGTGGGGGTCTTTCGTTGCGTCATATGAGCGGCGGGCGGCTAGGCGATGGCGGGGGCGTGCTCGTCGCCCTCGGCGAGCTCGCGGCCGAGCTCCCGTGCCAGGCAGCGCGCCAGAGTCATGCCGACCGCCGCCGCGGGGGGACAGTCGTCGACCAGATCGGCGAGTCGCGTCATGGCCATACCGGCATAGCCGCAGGGATTGATCCGCGAGAAGGGCAAGAGGTCGCCGTCGACGTTGAGCGCCACCCCGTGGAAGCTGGCCCCGCGGCGAATCCGCAGCCCCAAGGAGGCGATCTTGGCCTCCCCCACGTACACGCCGGGGGCATCGGGCCGGGCATGGGCCGTCACGCCGTGCTCGGCCAGCAGGGCGATCACCGCCTGCTCCAGGGCGCTGACCAGCTCGCGCACGCCAAGGCGAGCGCGACGCACGTCGAGCAGCGGATAGAGCACCACCTGGCCGGGGCCGTGGTAGGTCACCTGGCCGCCGCGATCGGTGGCGACCACCGGGATGTCGCCCGGCATCAGCAGGTGCTCGGGCTTGCCGGCCTGGCCCTGGGTGAACACCGGGTCGTGCTCCACCAGCCAGAACTGGTCCGGCGTCTCGGCGTCGCGCTCGTCGGTCAGGGTGCGCATGGCCTGCCAGACGGGGCCGTAGGGCCGCCGGCCGAGGCGGTGCAGCGCGATCGGCGCCGTGCTGTCGAGCGCCATCACACCACCATGTGCACGCGGCCGGTGGCCTTGAGCTCGCCGAACAGCGCCTTGATCTGCACCTCGCCGGTGGCGCGCAGGGTCAGGCGCACCGAGACGAAGCGGCCGTTGCGGCTCGGCACCACCTGGATGTTCTCGGCGTCGAAGTCCGGGTCGTGGCGGACGACGATCTGACAGACCGTCGCCGCGAAGTCGTCGGCGGCATCGCCGACGACCTTGATGGGATAGTCGCAGGGAAAGGTGATCTTCGGCGGCGCATCGCCCGCCCGGGGCGCGGGCTTGCGAAGGTCGCGCAGGGAGTTGTCGCTCATGATCGCGTCCGGATGGAGGGTATGGCCCTATTCTACGCAACGCGGCGGCGGCGACCAACCGGAGCGGCTCGGCTGAGTCAGGAACCAGACGGCAACACGGGTCGGCCCGAGGGGGCCGACCCGTGGATCATCGCCGCGGCGGCGAGGAGGTCAGCGGGCGAAACCCGCCCGCTGGCTTATTCGAACCAGCCGCGGGTCAGGTTGGTGAAGAAGCGCTGCACCTGATCGATCAGGCGCTTGAAGAAGCCGCCCTCCTCGATGCTCTCGAGGGCGACCAGCGGACGCTCGCCGACCAGTTCCTCGCCCTGACGCACCTCCATGGTGCCCACCCGCTCGCCGGCGGCGATCGGCGCGGTCAGATCGGCCTGGATGTCGAGCTTGGCGGTGAGCTCGTCGTCGCGAGCTCGCGGCACGGTCATGACCACGCTGCTGTCGACGCCGACGCGCAGCTCGTTCTTGTCGCCGCCCCAGACCCGCGGCGTGTTGAGCACGGCGCCGGCGTCGTAGAGGTTCAGCGTCTCGTAGTAGCGAAAGCCGTAGCTCAGCAGCTTCTGGGACTCCTGGGCTCGCGCCTCCTCGGAGGCCGTGCCCATCACCACCGAGATGAGCCGCATGTCGTCACGCTCGGCGGAGGCGACCAGGCAGTAGCCCGCTTCCTCGGTCCAGCCGGTCTTCAGGCCGTCCACGCTGGCATCGCGCCACAGCAGACGATTGCGGTTGGGCTGCTCGATGCCGCCGTAGGTAAACTCCTTCTGGCGATACATCCGGTAGTGCTCCGGATAGTCGTTGATGATGTGCTGGGACAGCAGCGCCAGGTCGTGAGCCGACGAGTAGTGGTTCTCGTGGGGCAGGCCCGTGGGGTTGACGAAGTTGGTGTCGTGCATGCCCAGGCGCGTCGCGTGCTGGTTCATCAGGTCGGCGAAGGGACGCTCGCCACCCGCCAGGTACTCGGCCATGGCGACGCTGGCGTCGTTGCCGGAGACGATGATGATGCCGTGCAGCAGCTCGCTGACCGGCACCTGCTCGCCGACCTCGATGAACATCTTCGACCCGCCGGTTCGCCAGGCCTTCTCGCTGACCGGCACCAGCCCCTCCGGGCTGATGTTGCCCTGGTTGAGCTCACGCTCCACCAGGTAGGCGGTCATCAGCTTGGTCAGGCTGGCCGGCGGCAGGCGCTCGCGGGAATTGTGCTCGGCCAGCACCCGGCCGCTGTCGGCATCCATCAGGATCCACGAGCTCGCCGCCAGCTGCGGCGGCGAGGGAATCATGGTCTGCGGCTTGGGCACCGCCTGGGCAACGGCCTGTGACGTGACCAGCAGCAGGCTGACCAGCAGCACCGGCAGGAGCCGGTGACGGCGAAGGAAAGGCGTGAATCTCATGGCAAGGGTTCTCATCGGGTGCATCACAGGGTTATACGCTAGGGAGACGCCGACTCAGTCGGCATCGTCGACGATGAAGGCCTGGGCGAAGCCGGCCCGGCGCAACTGTTCACGGACCGGGTCCAGCTGGCCCGAAGGATCCAATGGGCCGACCTGAACACGGTGAAGGCCCGTAGCGCTGGCCACGCGCACGGGCCGGGCGATTTCTGCCTCGAGGCGGGCCTGAAGGGCCCGAGCGCCGTCTTCGGAGCCCAGGGCGGCCACCTGCAGGAAGACGCCGTCCGCCGGCTCCTGGCGAGCGACCCGGGGCGCGTCGCTTGCCCCCGCGGGACGCGACGTCGCCGCGTCCTCGGTGGGCGCGGGCTTAGGCTCACCGCCACGCCTGGCGAGCCAGCGCTCCACGTCGATGGCCTCCACCCTCACCCGGCCGGTGCCCTGCTCGAGGATGCCCAGACGGGCGGCCGCGGCATAGGAGAGGTCGATCTCGCGCTCGCTGTGGAAGGGGCCGCGATCGTTGACGCGGACGATCGTCGAGCGTCCATTATCGAGGCTGGTGACCCGCACGAAGCTCGGCAGCGGCAAGGAACGGTGGGCGGCGCTCATCTTGTACATGTCGTAGATCTCGCCGTTGGAGGTCGCGTAGCCGTGGAACTTCTCGCCGTACCAGGAGGCCCGCCCCTCGCGACGGTAGCCGCTGGCATCCGCCATCACCTCGTAGCGCTTGCCCCACACCTCGTAGGGGGACTTGTTGCCGCCCCGGGAGCGCGGCTCGCGCTGCGGCACGGCATCGGGCACCTGGGCCACGTCGGGCGGATCCTCGGGATAGGCGTCTCCGGACAGCGCGTACCGTTCTCCGCCCTGGGTGGGCGCGGAGGCCGACGCGGTCGACTCGGCCGGGGCGACGGGGGCGGGCCGCGGGCCGCCGCTGCCGACACAGCCGACTAGTAGCGACGTCAGGCTCAGGATCACCAGGGCGCGTCTCATGAGGCTTCCTCGGGCAGGGTGTCGGCGGCCTCCAGCCAGCCGGCCTCGCGACCGCGCGCCTCGGCGATCGCCTCGGCCAGCTCCGTCACCGCCATGGCATAGAGATGGCTGTGGTTATACCGGGTGATCACGTAGAAATTCTGCTCGCCGAGCACGTAGCGCCAGGTGTCCTCCCCGCCCTCCAGCGCCACCGGCAGCAGGCGATGCTCATCGCTCAGCGCGTCCGGAATCTCGAGGCCCGCTGCGGCGAGCGCCGCCGCCGGCACCGCGGGGGGCCGCGCGGCGCGATTGAACTCGATACCCTCCGGCGGCGTAGCAGGCCCCTCGACCGCGTGATAGATCGGGGCGTCCGGGCGCCAGCCGTGCTCGGCGAAGTAGTTCGCCACGCTGCCGATGGCATCCACCGGATTGGTCCAGAGATCGCGCAGGCCATCGTCGTCGAAATCCACCGCATAGGCGCGGTAGCTGGTTGGGATGAACTGGGGATAGCCCATGGCCCCGGCGTAGGAACCGGTCAGGCTGCCGGGCGCGCGCTGCTGCTCGAAGGCGATCTCCAGGAAGGCGGCCAGCTCGCCGCGGAAGAAGCGCCCACGGCTCGGATGATGGAAGGCCAACGTCGACAGCGAGTCCAGCACGCGATGGCGGCCGGTGATCTCGCCGTAGCGGGTCTCGACGCCGAGGATCGCGGCGATCACCTCCGGGGGCACGCCGTAGTCGGCCTGGGCCCGGGCGAAGGCCGCCTCATGGGCCTCGATGAAGGCCGCCCCGTTGGCGATGCGCGTCTCGTCGAGGAAGATGGCGCGGTACTCGGGCCAGGTCAGCCGACGCTCGGCGGCGCCGCCCATGGCATCGAGCACCGACTGGCGGTACTCGGCCGATATCATGGCGGCCTCGAGCCAGTCGCGGTCGATGCCGCGCTCGGCGAGCTCCGCCACCAGCCGGCGCGCCTCGGCGTGGCGCTGCGGGTCGAAGTCGGCCGCCGGCGAGCCGGCGGCGCCCAGGGCCAGCAGCCCTCCCGCCAGCCAGGCCTTCCAGCGTGTTCCCTGTAGAGACGACACCGTCATCGCAGCTCTCCCTGAGTCGTGTCGGCTGCCTAGCGCGGCAGCAGTCGGCGGTGGGCATTCACGGCCATGAGAATACCGAAACCCGCCATCAAGGTCACGCTGGAGGTCCCGCCGTAGCTGACCAGCGGCAAGGGAACGCCAACCACCGGCAGGATGCCGCTGACCATGCCCACGTTGACGAAGACATAGATGAAGAACGTCAGGATAATGCTCCCCGCCACCAGCCGGCCGAAGGTCTCCTGGGCCGCTCCGGCGAGCCACAGCCCGCGCCCGACGATCAGCAGGTAGAGCATCAGGAAGGCCAGCATCCCCACCAGCCCGAACTCCTCGCCCAGCACCGCCACGATGAAGTCGGTGTGGCGCTCGGGAAGAAACTCCAGCTGCGACTGGGTGCCCTGCAGCCACCCCTTGCCCCAGAAGCCGCCACTGCCGATGGCGGTGGTCGACTGGATGATGTTCCAGCCCGCGCCCAGCGGGTCGCTCTCCGGGTCGAGGAAGGTCAGCACACGCTGGCGCTGATAGTCGTGGAGGTTCATCCACAGCAGCGGCAGTGCCGCCGCCGCCAGCGCCCCGCAGAAGAAGATGAAGCGCCAGGAGAGCCCCGCCAGCACCACCACCAGCACCCCCGCCGTCGCCACCAGCAAGGAGGTGCCGAGGTCGGGCTGGCGGGCGATCAGTGCCACCGGCAGGCCGATGATCAGCGCACACACGGCCAGGTCGCGCCAGCGCGGCGGCAACACCTGGCGGCTCAGCCAGGCGGCCACCATCATCGGCATGGCCAGCTTCATCAGCTCCGAGGGCTGGAAGCGGATCACGCCGGGAATCACCAGCCAGCGCTGGGCCCCCATGCCCATGTCGCCGATCAGCTCCACGGCCACCAGCATGCCAAGCCCGGCCACGTAGACCAGCGGGGTCCAGCGCATCAGGGTCGTCGTGGAGAGCTGGGCCAGCCCGACCATCACCACCAGGGCGACGCCGAAACGGATGGCCTGGGCGGTGACCACCGAGAAGTGCTGGCCGCTGGCGCTGTAGAGCACCACCAGGCCCGCCAGCATCAGCACCAGCAGCATGCCGAGCAGCCAGGGGTCGAGATGGATGCGCTCCCACAGGCTGCGGCGCCGCGCGATGCCGCTCAGCGAGGGTTTCACGGGGTGGCTGCGTAGGCCACGCGTCAGTTCGCTCCAGATCATCGATCAGTCTCCCGCCACGCGGTCATCCTCACGCTCCAGCGCCTCGCGCACCTCGTCGCTGTCCGGGGCCTCGTCGTCGAGCAGCCAGGCATCGGTCATCGCCTTGGCCAGGTGCGCGGCATGGGTGCTGCCGCCCCCGGCATTCTCGACGATCACCGCCACGGCGATCTCGGGCGCCTCCACCGGCGCGAAGGCCATGAACAGCGCATGGTCACGCAGCCGCTCCTTGAGCTCGTCGGCGTTGTATTTCTCGTTCTGGCCCAGCGAGAAGACCTGGGCGGTGCCGGACTTGCCGGCCATGCGGTACTCGAGATCGCCACCGATCCGCCGCGCCGTGCCCTCGCGCCCCGAGACGACCTTCTCCATGCCGGCGTAGACGCTGTCCCACCACGTCTCGTTGCCGAGTTCGATGTCGGCGGGCGTATCGGGCAGGTCGATCGGCACCTCCTGCTCGCCGATGCGCTCGGCGAGGCGCGGCTTGACCCACTCGCCACGGTTGGCCAGCACCGCCGTGGCGGTGGCGAGCTGCAGCGGGGTCACCTGCAGGTACCCCTGACCGATGCCCACCGAGAGCGTCTCGCCGGGATACCAGGGCTGATTGAAGCGCCCGCGCTTCCAGGTGCGCGACGGCATCAGCGCATCGCTCTGCCCCTGAACGTCGTGGGCGACCCGCTCGCCGAAGCCGAAGGCGGTCATGTTCTCGTGGATGCGATCGATCCCGAGTTCATGGGCCAGCGAATAGAAATAGGTATTGTTGGAGACGGCCAGGGCGCGCTCCAGATCGACCCGGCCATGCCCCCAGCGCAGCCAGTTGCGGTAGCGCCGCGAGTCGTTGGGCAGCTGGAAGTAGCCGGGGTCGTAGATCACCTCGCCCGGCGTGATCGCACCCTCCTTGAGGCCGGTGATGGCCATGAACGGCTTGATCGTCGAGCCCGGCGGATAGTGGCCGCGGATGGCGCGATTGTAGAGCGGCAGGTCCAGATTCTGCTGCAGCGCCCGGTAGGAGGCGACGTCAATACCGGTGACGAACTGGTTGCTGTCGAAGCCCGGCACCGAGGCCAGGGCGAGGATCTCACCGGTGGCCGGGGCGATGGCGACGATCGAGCCGCGGCGCCCGTCGAGCAGCTCCACGGCGAGCTTCTGCAGCTCGCTGTCGAGTGTCAGGGTGAGGTCGCGCCCCGGCACCGGGTCGCTATGGCCAAGCTCGCGCAGCACCCGCCCGCGCGCATTGGTCTCGACCTTGCGCAGCCCCGCCTGGCCGTGCAGCTCGTCCTCATAGAAGCGCTCCACCCCGCTCTTGCCGATGAAGTGCGTGCCGGCATAGTTGCCCGAGTCCAGCCCCGCCAGCTCCTCGGCATTGATCCGGCCCACGTACCCCAGGGCGTGCACCATGGTCTCGGCGTCGGGATAGTAGCGCAGCAGCTGGGCCTCGACCTCGACGCCGGGCAGGCGGTGGCGATTGACCGCCAGGCGGGCGATCTGCGCCTCGTCGAGGTCGCTCATCAACAGCGCCGGCTGGAAGGGCCGCTGGCGCTGGCGCGAACGAACCCGGAAGGCCTCGGCCTCCTCCTCGGGCAGCTCCAGCAGCTCCACCAGCAGGGCCAGGGTGGCATCCAGGTCATCGACCCGCTCGCGCACCAGGGTCAGGTTGTACGTGGGACGGTTCTCGGCCAGCAGCTTGCCGTTGCGATCGTAGATCAGGCCGCGGGTCGGCGGCAGCGGCTCCACCCGCACCCGGTTCTTCTCGGAGCGCGTGCTGTAGACCTCGTGCTGCACCACCTGCAGGTAGAAGAGCCGCCCGCCCAGCAGCCCCGTCAGGACCAGCACCACCAGCACGGCCAGCAGCGAGCGCATGCGGAACACGCGCAGCTCCTGTTCCGGATTCTTCAGGGTATCGCGGCGGCGACGCATGCTAGGTAATGCCCTCGGAATGATGACGCATAGAGCCTTCGGCGGTGTTCACGAATCGCACCTTCAGCGCGGCCCGGTGCGGCGCGCCGTCAGCGGTGATAGGGGTGGCCGACCAGCAGGGTCCAGGCGCGATAGAGCTGCTCGGCGAGCAGGATGCGCACCAGCGGATGGGGCAGGGTCAGCGGCGAGAGCGACCAGCGCTGGTCGGCGCTGGCCGAGAGCGAGGGCTCGAGGCCGTCGGGCCCGCCCACCAGCAGCGCCACGTCGCGCCCCTCGAGGCGCCAGGCGTCCGCCTCGCGGGCCAGCTGCTCGGTGCTCCAGGGCTTGCCGCCCACCTCGAGGGCCACCAGGTGCTCGCTGCCCCGCAGGCGGGCGCGGATGCGCTCAGCCTCCGCGGCCATGGCCCGCGCCACGTCGGCGTTCTTGCCGCGCTGCCCCGGGGCGATCTCCTCCACCTCCAGGGCAAAGTCGCGGGGCAGGCGCTTGCGGTACTCCTCGACGCCGCGATCGACCCAGTCGGGCATCTTCGTGCCCACCGCCAGCAGGCGGACCCTCATGAGCCCTGCTCGGCCCGGGATTCGGCGTCGCTCGGCAGGTCGGCCCAGAGCCGTTCGAGGTCGTAGAGCTGGCGCGTCTCGGGGAGCATCACGTGAACCACCAGCTGGCCGAGGTCGACCAGCACCCAGTCGGCCCCGTTCTCGCCCTCGACGCCCAGCGGCGCCAGCCCCTCGTCCTTGGCCGCCTGCACCACCGTATTGGCCAGCGCCGACACGTGGCGAGTGGAGGTGCCGGTGGCCAGCACCATGCGGTCGGTCACGCTGGTCAGTCGTGAGACGTCCAGGACGGCGACGTCCTGGGCCTTGAGGTCCTCCAGTGCGTCGATCACCAGAGTCTTGAGTGCGTCGATATGCATAGCCCTTCGTATCTGCCCTTGGTCAGCGAGAAATCGTTACCCCCATTGTACCGACTCGACGCGCCGGTGGGCAGCACTCAGCCATGCCAAGGACCAGGGCCAGCCATCAGCGAGGCCGATAGAGTCCGCGTGCGAGGATGCGTGCCTCCACCGCCTCGGGCAGCAGGTAGCGAATGCTGCGCCCGGCCGCCAGGCGCCGGCGCACCTCGGTGGCCGAGATGGCCATGCGCGAGGGCAGCCGCAGGCGCAAGAGCTTTCCGGCCGGCGCGGCCATCAGCGCCTCGCCCGACTCGACCTCGCGCCCGGCCAGCAGCCTTGCGAGCGCCGCCGGCAGCGCCGCCTCATGATCCGGGCGATCGATCACCACCACGTGGGCCAGCGCGAAGAGACGCTCGGGCTCGTGCCAGTCGGCCAGGCGCAGGAAGGCGTCGTGCCCCAGCGCCATCACCAGCCGCGCCTCGTCGCCGACCTCGCGGCGCAGCGAGGCCAGGGTGTCGGCGCTGTAGGAGGGGCCGTCGCGCTCGAGCTCCCGGGGATCGGCCAGCAGCCCCGGCGTGTCGCCGATGCCCAGGCGCAGCAGCGCCAGGCGCTCGTCGGGCGAGACCCGCGGCTCTCCGCGCAGCGGCGGCATGGCCGCGGGGATCATGTGCACGCGATCGAGCGCCAGCGCCTCGCGAAGCTCCACGGCACTGCGCAGGTGCCCCAGGTGGACCGGATCGAAGGTGCCGCCCAGCATCGCCAGGCGGGGCGGGGTCGACACCTCGGCGACGCGAGCCGGCAGCCCCGCCTCGCTCACTGGCGCACCTGGCCGTCGCCGAGCACCACGTACTTGCGGGTGGTCAGGCCCTCGAGGCCCACCGGGCCCCGGGCATGCAGCCGGTCGGTGGAGATACCGATCTCCGCGCCCAGCCCGTACTCGAAGCCGTCGGCGAAGCGGGTGGAGGCGTTGACCATCACCGAGCTGGAGTCGACCTCGGCCAAGAAGCGTCGCGCCAGAGTGTAGTTCTCGGTGACGATGGCGTCGGTATGCCGCGAGCTGTAACGCTCGATGTGCGCCATGGCGGCGTCGATGCCGTCGACCACGCGGATCGCCAGCACCGGCGCCAGGTACTCCGCCTGCCAGTCCGCCTCGGTGGCCTCCACGATGTCGCCGAGGATCGCCCGAGTGCGCTCGCAGCCGCGCAGCTCGACCCGATGCTCGGCGTAGGCGGCGGCGAGCCGCGGCAGCAGGGGCTCGGCCAGCGGCGCATCGACCAGCAGGGTCTCCATGGTGTTGCAGGTGCCGTAGCGCTGGGTCTTGGCGTTGACCGCGATGGCGAGTGCCTTGTCGGTATCCGCGCTGGCGTCGAGGTAGACGTGGCAGACACCGTCGAGGTGCTTGATCACCGGCACCCGCGCCTCGCGGGTGATGCGCTCGATCAGCGACTTGCCGCCGCGCGGGATGATCACGTCGACGTACTCGGGCATGCTGATCAGCCGGCCCACGGCGGCGCGGTCGGTGGTGGCCACCACCTGCACGGCGCCCTCGGGAAGGCCGGCCTTGGCGAGACCGGCACGGATGCAGGCGGCGATGGCGGCGTTGGACTCGCGGGCCTCGGAGCCCCCGCGCAGGATGGCCGCGTTGCCCGATTTCAGGCACAGGCTCGCCGCCTCCATGGTCACGTTGGGGCGCGACTCATAGACGATGCCGATGACCCCCAGGGGGACACGCATCTGGCCGACCTGAATGCCGCTGGGCCGCGAGCGCAGGCCGTCGATCTCGCCGACCGGGTCCGGCAGCGCGACCACCTGGGAAAGCCCTTCGATCATCGCATCGAGGCGGGCATCGTCCAGCGCCAGGCGATCGAGCAGGGCCTCGTCCAGGCCGCTCTCGCGACCCCGGGCCAGGTCACGGGCGTTGGCCGCCAGCACCTCGCCGCGGGCCTGCTCGAGGGCCTCGGCCATGGCCAGCAGGGCGGCATTCTTGGCCGCCGTGTCGACCCGGCGCATGCGGGTCGCCGCCTCGCGGGCGCCCTGTCCGAGGCGCTCCATGTAGGTGTCGACGTCCCCGATCTCCGGGGTGGCGGTCTCGCGATCCGAGCGGGAGGCTTGAGCTGTCATGCCGTTGCGTTTCTCCTGGGGCCGGCGCCGCCGCGACAAGGGCAGGGCCGGGGTTATACTGTGCCGAAAACCGGGAAGGGATTCATACTAATCCACCATGCAGACCAAGTACAAAAGCCTCCTGCTGCGCGGCAACCTGCTGATCGCGGCGGTGCTGATGGCGCTGCTGGCCACCCGCACGCCGACCCTGACCGACACCCTGCTGATATGGCTGGCCGCGGCCTGGCTCGCCATCACCGCGCTGCTGCTGACCTTCGACCATCGCCGACCCGCCACGCTGCCCTGGCAGCTGCTGCCGATCCTGCTGCTGGCGGCGCTGCTGTGGGGGGAGCCCGGCCGCCACGTCACCTGGCTGTGGGCCTGGGCCATGCTGCTGATGCTGCCCCAGCCCCGCTGGGTGCTGCTGCTGGGGAGCCTGCTGGCGCTCGCTACCTGGTGGCCGCTCAGGGACCTGCTGGGCCTCGAGCAGTGGGTGCTGAGCGGCCTGCTGCTGGCCGCCCTGATGCTGCTGGGCCTGTCCCGGGCCCTGGATCTGCGCGCGCGACGCCAGAGCGCCCTGCGCCGCGCCCGCCTGGTACCGGGCCTGGCGCTGTGGCCCGGTGAGCGACTGCCCGACGACCTGGCCCTCGAACGCAAGCGCAGCCTGCGCGAGGGCGTGCATGCCGAGCTGCTGCTGATGCATACGCCGCGCCACCGCTGCTGGCCGCTGGCGCAGCGCCTGTGCCGCCTGACCTACCGCTTCGAGCACTGCTACCAGCTCGATCCGACGACGCTGGCGGCGATGCTGACCAGCCGTGACCGTGACCAGGCCGACGAGCGTCGCGAGCTCTTGTGGCGCTCCCTGGAGGCTCGCGGGCCGGGCCGGGCGATTCCCCTGCGCGACCTGAGGTCGCTGGACGACGAACGCCGGGCCCTGGCTCGCCAGCCGGCCGGCCTGCGCGTGATCGGGGGGGCGAGTGATGCATGACCGCGACCGCCACGCCTCGCGGCTGTTCGCCTTGTGGCACGCCGGCGGTGCGCTGCTGCTGCTGGGCATGGCCCTGTGGCTTTACCTGATGGGAGAGTACGAACGCATCCCCCTGCCCGCCGCGCTCTCCCTGCTGATGGTGGTCGCCACCCTGCTGAGTGCGACCCGCGAGGAGAACTCGCGGCTGGCCGCCTACCTGGCGCTGATCTGCGGCTATCTGCTGATCGCCGTCGAGCTGCCCCGCCAGTCCGGCCTGCCGGCACTGTGGGTGGGCCTGCCGCCGGTACTGACCCTGCTGCTGCTGCCGCTGGCCCCCGCCATGCTGCTTAACCTCGCGCTGACGCCGGTATGGCTGGCGCTGCTCGGCAACGGCCAGCTCGATGGCCAGATGCTGCTGGGGTACCTGAGCCTGGTGGCCGTGGCCGCCCTGGTACCCTGGGAGCAGGCCCGCCAGCACGCCCTGCTCAGGGCCACCGATCCGCGCGACGCCGAGTGCGCGGCCACCGGCCGCGAGACCCTGCACGAGCTGCTGGCCAGCGAAGTCGAGCGCGCCGGGATGCTCGGCCAGCCCCTGGGGGTACTGCTGATGCATCTGCCCCAGCTCGACATGGCCGGCGAACAGTTCGGCCACGGCGCGCAGCAGGCGCTGCTGGACACCCTCTGCCAGGCGGTCTCCAGCCGCAGTCGCGACCACGACATCCTGGGCCGGGAGGGCCCGGCGGACTTCTGGCTGGTGATGCCGGACACCAGCGAGAGCGGCGCCCTGATGGTCCAGCACCGCCTCGACCAGGCCCTGGAGCAGATCACCCTGATGGATACGGGCCCGATGGACGTGCGACTGCGCCTGTGCCGGCCGCGGGCGGGCGAGTCCTGGCCGCGCTTCGAGCAGCGCCTGGAGACCTGTAGCCGTTCGCTGGCCGACGGCTGAGCGCGGACGCGCCGATTCCCGGCCTGACCATGGAGCGTCACTTGAACATCGCCGACACCCTCTTCCAGCTGGCGCCCTCGCCGGGGCTGCTGCTGCTGATCATCGCCGCTATCGCCCTGGTGGAATCCCTCGCCCTGGTGGGGCTGCTGGTACCCGGCGTGGTACTGATGACGGCCGCCGCCTCTCTGGCCGGCCATCAGGAGCTCGCCGTGATCACGGCCATCCTCGCCGCCTTCATCGGCGCCGTGATCGGCGACGGCCTGAGCTTCCTGCTGGGCTATCACCAGCGCGAACGGGTCACCGCCCAGTGGCCGCTGTCGCGTCATCCGGAGTGGCTGGCCCGGGGCGCGCGCTTCTTCCAGCGACACGGCTCGCTTTCGGTCCTGCTGGGGCGTTTCGTGGGCCCGGTGAGGCCGGTGGTGCCGCTGATCGCCGGCATGCTGCGCATGTCGCCCCGCGCCTTCCTGTGGGCCAACCTGATCTCGGCGGCGCTGTGGGCGCCGGCCTACGTGCTGCCGGGCTATCTGCTGGGGCGCACCTGGCAGCGGCTGGTGGCGCTGCCCGAGGGGCTGGAGGCCTGGCTGGTCGGCCTGGGCGCGCTGGTGGTGGTGCTGGCGGTGATCTTCTCCTGGGTGCGCCACCTGGTGACCCGCGAGGGCATGGCCTACCGGGGGCTGATCGGCTGGTCGCGGCGCAGCGCCTTCGGCCGACGCCTCTGGCGGTGGCTCTCGCCGCCCCACGACGTCGAACCGCCGCTCGCCTCCTGGCTGCTGCTGATCCTCTCGCTGACTGCGCTCTCCGCCTGGACGCTGGTGGTCATGCATCACGATGCCCCGCTGGCCATGGACATGCGCCTGGAGGCGCTGATGCGAGGCCTGGCGCTGCCCGGTCTAGACGCCATCGGTCAGGCGCTGGACCGGGCCGGCGACCTGCTCGGCGTGGTGGCCCTGGCGCTGCCCTGGGGCATCTGGCTGCTTGGGCGACGCCACTGGGCGGCCTTCTGGCACATCGCCGGCGGGCTCTTGGGCATCGCGCTGCTCAACACCCTGGGCAAGGCGGCGATCGGCCGCGTCCGCCCCATGACGCCGGAGCACCTCGCCGACTCCTTCTCCTACCCCAGCGGCCACACCTCCACCGCGGTGGTGCTGTTCGGCATGGCCGCGGCCTTCGTCAGCCGCGAGCTCCCTCCCGGCCGGCGCTACCTGGCCTACTGGGCGGCCATCGCCGCGATCCTGCCCATGGCGCTGTCGCGCCTGGTGGTCGGAGTGCACTGGCTGAGCGACCTGATCGGCGGCGCGCTGCTCGGCCTGGTGGTCTGCGCCCTGGTGCAGCTCGCCTGGCAGCGCCACCCGCGGGCGCCGCTGCGCCCCTGCCCCTGGCAGCGGCTAGGGGTCGCCTCGCTGGCGCTGGTCGCCGCCCGCATCGCCTGGCTGCCGCCGTTCTAGCCTCGCCTCGCCTCACCCCAGCGCCAGCCACAGGCCCACCCCGACCATCAGCGTGCCGGCGACGCGGTTGAGCAGGCGCACGTTGTCGCCTTCGCCGAGCAGGCGACGCAGGGTGCGCCCGCCGGTGGCATAGAGCAGCAGGCAGAGGAACTCGATGGCGAGGATCATCGCGATCAGCGCCGTGAGCTGGGGGGTCAGGGGCCGGGTGGCGTCCAGGAAGGGCGGCAGCAGGGCCACGAAGAAGGCCCAGCCCTTGGGGTTGGCCACCGCCGTGACCAGGCCCTGCAGGGCCAGCTGCCCCCGGGCGGCGGGCGGGCCCGCCTCGAGCGCCTCGGGGATGGCCATGCGCCCGCGGGAGCGCCACATCATCACGCCGAGGTAACCCAGGTAGGCGCCGCCCAGCCACTTGAACACCGCGAAGAGCTCGGGCTGGCGCAGCATCAGCGCGGCCACGCCGGCGCCGGCGGCGAAGGCCACCAGCCCCACCCCCGCGAGCTCACCGACCATCATCCACAGCGTGCGCCTTACGCCCTGGGTCATGCCCAGCACCATGGCCAGGGTCATGCACATGCCCGGCGTCAGCGAGACCAGCAGGAAGGTCGGCACGAACACCGACAGGACAGACAGCGTGATCATGGGGGATACGTCCTTGTGGTCGTGACCCGCCCAACGGGGCGCCGTCCGGCATGGCGGGTCGACATGCGGCCGGCGTGAAGGGCGGCTCCGTGGCCCGGACCGGCCTACTCTCCCCAGCGGGGCATCAGGCGGTGCTCGATGCCCAGCTGGTTGAGGATGCGCGCGACGATGAAGTCGACCAGATCCTCGATGCGCTGCGGCTGGTGATAGAAGCCCGGGGCGGCGGGCAGGATCACGGCGCCCATGCGGGTCAGCGACAGCATGTGCTCCAGGTGGATCGCCGAGAAGGGCGTCTCCCGGGGCACCAGGATCAGCCGGCGGCGCTCCTTCAGGGCGACGTCGGCGGCCCGCTCGATGAGATTGTTGCTGGCCCCCGTGGCCACCGACGAGAGCGTGCCGGTGGAGCAGGGACAGATCACCATGGCCGAGGGCGCCCCGGAGCCGGAGGCCACCGGAGCCATCCAGTCCTCGCGGCCGAAGCAGCGAATCTGGCCCGGCGCGGCGCCGGTGCGCTCGGTCAACGCCTCCGCGAGCCGCTCCGGCCGCGCCGGCAGCTCCTCGTCGGTCTCGGTGGCGATCACCAGGTGGGCGGCCTTGGAGATCATTACCCAGACGCGATGCTCGGCCGCCACCAGCGCCTCGATGAGGCGCAGGCCGTACTGGGCCCCCGAGGCCCCGGTCAGCGCCACCGTGACGGGCTCGCGCAGCTCGGTCGCCTCGCTCCGCTCAAGCGGCTCAATCGGCATGAGCGACCTCCAGGGCGGCCAGCAGCTTCTCGTGGATGCCGCCGAAGCCGCCGTTGGACATCACCACGATGCGATCCATCGGCCGCGCCTCGGCCACCAGGGCTTCGACCAGGGCATCGAGGTCCTGGCAGAGCCGGGCCGGGACCGGGCTCGCCTCGAGCACCGGCGAAAGCGACCAGTCGAGTCCCGGCGGCTGGAACCAGAAGGCGGCGTCGGCGGCCGCCACGCTCGCCGCCAGGCGATCGCGCAGCGTGCCCAGCCGCATGGTGTTGGAACGCGGCTCGATCACCGCCAGCAGCCGGCCGCGCGGCGTCGCGGCCCGCAGGCCCTCCAGGGTGGCGGCGATCGCCGTGGGGTGATGGGCGAAGTCGTCGATCACCTCGATGCCGGCCACCTCGCCGCGCAGCTCCTGGCGCCGCCGGGGCGTGGCGAAGCGCGACAGCGCGGCGGCGCCGCGCACCAGGTCGACCCCGCAGGCGTTCGCGGCGGCGAGCGCCGCCAGGGCGTTGCGGGCGTTGTAGGCGCCGGTCAGCGACCAGTCGACCACGGCGTCCTCGTTCACCTCCCCTGCCCCGTCGCGGGCCTCGTGGATCACCCGGAACCGCGAGGCGTCCTCGCGCTCGAGCTCGAGCCGCCAGGGGCTCGCCGCCGCGCTGCCGAAGTGCTCCAGCGGCGTCCAGGCGCCCATCGCGATCACCCGGTCCAGCGCCGGCTCGCCGTCGGCCACCAGCAGCCGGCCGCGCCCCGGCACGGTGCGCACCAGATGATGGAACTGCCGCTCGATGGCGGCCAGGTCGGGAAAGATGTCGGCGTGATCGAATTCCAGGTTGCCCAGGATGGCGATCTCCGGGCGGTAGTGGACGAACTTGGAGCGCTTGTCGAAGAAGGCGGTGTCGTACTCGTCGGCCTCCACCACGAAGGGCGCATCAGGGGCGCCGAGGCGCGCCGAGACGCCGAAGTTGCGCGGCACCCCGCCGATCAAAAACCCCGGGGACTGGCCGGCGGACTCGAGCAGCCAGGCCAGCAGGCTCGCCGTGGTGGTCTTGCCGTGGGTGCCGGCCACGGCGATCACCCGCCGCCCCGGCAGCACCTGCTCGGCGAGCCACTCCGGGCCGGAGACGTAGGGCAGCCCTAGGTCGAGTACCGCCTCGACCTCGGGGTTGCCCCGCGAGAGGGCGTTGCCGATCACCACCCGGTCGGGGCGCGGCCTGAGGTTGTCGGGCGAGTACCCCTCGCACAGGACGATGCCCGCCTCCTCGAGCTGGGTGCTCATGGGCGGGTAGACATTGGCATCCGAGCCGCTGACGGTCAGGCCCTTCTCGCGGGCGAGCAGCGCGAGGCTGCCCATGAAGGTGCCGCAGATGCCGAGGATGTGAAGGTGCATGCAGTCTCCGGAAGTCTTGCCGCCGCTGGCCGCGGCGCGGTCCGGGCGAGACTAGCATGGCGTCGTCGGGGCGCTCCAGTGAGTGCCCCGTGAGCCCGCGCGAGCGGATGCAGTGACAGCCGCTTTCGGCTAGACTCTGCGGCTTTCGCACTCCTCGACGCATCAGGAACAGGTAAGCCCCATGGCCCAGCATAACGCCTTCTACGCCCAGTCCGGCGGCGTCACCGCCGTGATCAACGCCAGCGCCTGCGGCGTGATCGAAGCCTGCCGCCGCCACCCGGACCAGATCGGCAAGGTCTATGCCGGCCACAACGGCATCATCGGCGCCCTCACCGAGGACCTGATCGACGTCAGCCAGGAGAGCGACGAGGCGATCGCGGCGCTGCGCCACACGCCCGGCGGCGCCTTCGGCTCCTGCCGCTACAAGCTCAAGGACATCGAGACGCACCGCGCCCAGTACGAGCGGCTGATCGAGGTCTTCAAGGCCCATGACATCCGCTACTTCTTCTATAACGGCGGCGGCGACAGCGCCGACACCTGCCTGAAGGTCTCGCAGCTCTCCGAGAAACTCGGCTACCCGCTCACCGCCATCCACGTGCCCAAGACCGTGGACAACGACCTGCCGATCACCGACAACTCGCCGGGCTTCGGCAGCGTGGCCAAGTACATCGCCACCTCGACCCTGGAGGCCTCGCTGGACATCGCCTCCATGTGCGCCACCTCCACCAAGGTGTTCGTGCTGGAAGTGATGGGTCGCCACGCCGGCTGGATCGCCGCCGCCGGGGCCCTGGCCGGCGAGGGCGAGGGCGAGCCGCCCCACCTGGTGATCTTTCCCGAGGTGGCCTTCGACCGCGCCGCGGTCATGGCCCGGGTCGACGCCTGCGTCAAGGAGTACGGCTACTGCGTGATCGTGGTCTCCGAGGGGGCGCGCTACGAGGACGGCACCTTCCTCGCCGACTCCGGCAACACCGACGCCTTCGGCCACCGCCAGCTGGGCGGCGTGGCGCCGACGCTGGCCGGCATGGTCAAGCAGGACCTGGGCTACAAGTACCACTGGGCGGTGGCCGACTACCTGCAGCGCGCCGCCCGCCACCTCGCCTCCAAGACCGACGTCGACCAGGCCTACGCGGTGGGCGACAAGGCCGTGGAGCTCGCCGTGGCGGGCAAGAACTCCATGATGCCGGCCATCAAGCGGGTCAGCGAGACGCCCTACGAGTGGTGCATCGAGGCCGCCCCGCTGGCCGAGGTGGCCAACCGCGAGAAGTTCATGCCCGGCGAGTTCATTCGCGAGGACGGCTTCGGCATCACCGCGGCCTGCCGCCAGTACCTGTCGCCGCTGATCCAGGGCGAGGACTTCCCGCCCTTCGAGAACGGCCTGCCCAAGGTCGCGCGCCTGAAGCTGGCCAAGGTCGAGCGCAAGCTGCCCGACTTCACGATCTAGGCGGCGCTCGGCGCCGAGCAGGATAGCAACGAAAGAAAACCTCCAGCAGGCACCTCTGCTGGAGGTTTTTTCTTGGCTGCTTGGACGCTTGGAATTGCCCGAGAAGCCTTATCTCAACAGCCAGGAGAGCACCAGCAGCAGCAGCAGGATCCCCGCTACGCCCTGCCAGAAGCTCGCCCGCTCCCCCGGGCCTCGCCCACCGCTTCCCGCCTCCCGGGGCGGGCGCAGGGCGCGACGAAACTCCGACATGCGCCGGAAGCGCAGCGCGCGCTGGGGATCCAGGGCGCGGCGCAGGGCATCGTCCAACACGACCGTCACCTCGGGATTGAGGGTGCGGGCGCTGCGGTAGGCCAGCTGCTCGAGGTCGGTGTGGCTGCGCAGCCGATGGGGCGCCAGGGCATAGGGCAGCTCACCGGTCAGCAGCCAGTAGACGGTCGAGGCCAGCGAGTACTGGTCGCTGCGCCGCCCGACCTGGTCGTCCAGGGCATACTCCGGGGCGCTGTGCTCGGTGAGGCCGAGCTGGCGCACCAGGCCCCTCGAGCGACGGTGACCGTCCACGTCGCGCAGGTGGCAGGCGCTGAAGTCGGCCAGTACCACCTGGCCGTGCCGGTCGATCAGCACGTTGTCGGGATGAATGCGCTGGTGCAGCAGGTCGCGGTGGTGCAGCGCCTGCACCGCCTTGCCCAGCTGATTGGCGATATCCAGGCGCTGCTCGAGGCTCGCCTGGGGATGCTGGCGGGCCCATTCGGTCAGCGTGCTGCCCTGCACGTGGGCCATCAGGTAGTAGAGGAAGCGCCGCGGGCGCGAGGACTCCATGATCCGCACCACGAAGGGCGAGGTGACGCGCTCCACCACCCACTGCTGCAGCAGGAAATGCTCCAGGTAGGCGTTGCGGCTGGAGAGCTCGGGGCTCGGGGCCTTCATCACCATCTCGCGCCCGCTGTGCACGTCGCGCACGTGATAGACCCGCGACTGGGCGGTGCGCGACAGCACCGACAGCACCTCGAGGCCATCCAGGCGCTCTCCGGGCGCCAGCTCCGGGGGAATCGGCAGGTCGCCGTAGACCCGGCCAGGCCGATCCTCCGAGGCGTCGGGCAGGCCGTCGATACGCACCAGCTGGAAGCAGAACTGGTCGCCGCCGTAGCCCCGCTCCTGGGCCCGCTCGCGGGCCGCGCCGGCCAGCCGCTCACAGGCGGCATCCAGGTCGCTGGCATCCTCGCGGATCAGCCGCACGTAGTCCGAGGGCATCAGGGTGCCCTGCACCGCCTGGGTGGTGAACAGGAAGATATCGCCCTGCTTGAGGGGCAGGCTGGCGTAATCGATCTCCAGGCCGCTGTCCATGCCCATGGCGCGCGAGGGATAGCGATAGCCGCCCAGGTCGGTGACGTGATCCCGGGAGAGCTGCTCGAACTCGGCGCCGCGCAGGCGGAACACCAGGGTATCGCCCATATGGAAGAGGTGCGCCTCCCGCCCGTGGAAGACCATGGCGGAGAGCGAGGAGACGTAGCTGCCGTCCGAGATCCGGTGGTTCTGGCTGAAGCACCAGGTGTTCAGCGCCCGCAGCACCCGGGTCGCCGAGGCCTTGACGTCCCAGTGATCCGGCGTGGAGAAGTAGTCGGCCAGAAACCCCTTGACGCTGAGATCGCCGGCTTGCTTGGCGAGGTTGTTGCGCGAGGTGGAGTCGCTGATCAGGGCGCAGGCGCCCTTGGCCGAGAGCAGCGGGGGCTCGGGCAGTCGCACCGACATCGAGCTGCGATGCCGACGCCGATCGGGCGCCACGAAGGCCTGGCCGTAGCTCAGCGACAGGTGCAGGGGGGTCAAGGCGTTCTCCTCGCAAACGACGCGATCCGCCGGCCGGTGGCCGACGCCTTCCATCGGGGACCCATGATACACCCTGCTTCCACGCCAGGCCCATCGGCGGATGAGGCGGCATGCCACCTATGGCCGATTGGTAATCACCGCCTCAGCTTCGTATAATTCGGCGGATTTTTTCCACCATTCCGATTCGCCCCGCATTAGCAGAATTGCCAACCCAAGGAAGCGACGATGAACTTCGACAACATCCCCGCCGGCAAGGATCTCCCCAACGACATCTACGTGGCGATCGAGATCCCGGCCAACCACGCGCCGATCAAGTACGAGATCGACAAGGACATGGGCGCCCTGCTGGTCGACCGCTTCATGGCCACCCCGATGTTCTACCCGGCCAACTACGGCTTCATCCCGCACACCCTGGCCGACGACGGCGATGCCCTGGATGCCCTGGTGGTCACCCCCTACCCGGTCCAGCCCGGCGCCGTGATCCGCGCGCGCCCGGTGGGCATCCTCAACATGACCGACGAGGCCGGCGAGGACGCCAAGCTGGTCTGCGTGCCCCACCCCAAGCTCTCCAGCCTCTATGACGACGTCCAGGAGGTGACCGACCTGCCCGAGCTGCTGCGCCAGCAGATCGCCCACTTCTTCGAGAACTACAAGGATCTCGAGAAGGGCAAGTGGGTCAAGGTGGAGTCCTGGGAAGGGTCCGAGGCCGCCTGCAAGGCCATCGAGAAGGCCGTGGCCGCCCACGACAAGGCCTGATTGCCGCAGCGGTCATGCCTGGTGGCGCCGACGCGCCGCCGCAAAACGAGACGGGCCGCCCATGGGGCGGCCCGTCTTCGTTGCTGCATGTCGGCGATCTCGCCGATTCTTGCTATACCCTACTCCTGCGGTTTCGCGCCGGACTCGCTGTCATCGCCGGCCTCGGCGGTCGCCTCGTCGCCGGGGGACTCAACCGCGTCCTCCGACGGCGACGCCTCGGACGCTTCCTCTTTCTCGGGCTCGGCCTCGACGGCGGCAGCGTCCCCGCTGGACGCGGTGTCTGTCTGCTCGGTTGCGTCAACGGCGCCTTCATCGGCCGCGTTGTCGGCCCCGTCAGCGGCCGTCGCGTCGCCGGCGGTTGCCGCCGCCGATGACGCCTCGGCGTCGACGGCAGAGGCCTCGGCGTCGGTCGCGGATGCCTCGCTCTCCGCCGACGCGGCCGGCGCCTGCTCGGAGGGCATAGCCTCGGAGGGCGCGGCGTCCTCGCTTTCCGGCGCCGGCATGGCCGGCGCCGGCGCTGCGGTCGGAGACGCTTCCGACGCCTCGTCAGAGGATGACGGCGACTCGCTGGCAGCCTCGGCGCCCGTCTCGCCATCGGGAGCCGAGGTCGCCGCCAGCTGCTCGGACAGCGTCCGCGACAGGTCGCGGGCCCGAATCATGTGGTTGGCCAGCACCAGCGAGTGGTTGGCGAAGAGGCCGAAGCCCGAGCCGTTGAGCACCAGCGGACTCCACAGCCGCCGCTGACTGAGCTCGAGCTCGGCGATCAGCGCCTCCCAACGCGAGGTCAGGCCGGCCGCGGAAAGCACATCGGCCTGATCGCGCTGCACCGCCTGCAGCAGATGGATCATCGCCCAGGCCTGGCCGCGGGCCTCGAAGAAGACGTCATCGACCCGGTACCAGGCGGTGCGCGCCGGCAGGGCCTCGGCGTCGATGTCCAGGTCGCGAAGCTCCGCGCGGGGGCCGATGCTGGCCGACAGCCGCAGCCCCAGGTCGTCGAGCGAGCGGGTGACCGCCTCGAGCCAGGCGGCGAGTCCCTGCCCCTCGGCGCCGAAGGCGGCCTCGCCGTCCTCGTCGAGGGCCTGCAGGTAGCCGTCGAGCGCCTCGAGGGCCTGGGTCAGGCGCTGCTCGGTGGAGGGATAGAGCCAGTCGCCGCTGTCTCCCGCCAGACGCTGCTGAACGTTCTCGAGCGCCGGCATGGCGGCCTGCTCCATGGCCGGCAGCGCCACCGAGAGCCGACGCGCCTGGGTGAGCACGCCCAGCTCCCAGGCGGGCATGTTGTCGAGCCACACCCCGGGCGGGGCGATATCATTGCGCAGATAGCCCCCGGGCTTCTCGAGCAGGGTCTCGATCAGCGTCATCAGGCTGGCGGCGGTCACCGCCCCTCGGGAGGCCGGTGCCTGGGCGGCCGTGCCGCGCTGGTCGGCCACGGCCTGCTCCACGTCGAAGACCGCCGGCGTGCGGCTCCACCAGATGCCGAGCCCCACGCACACCGCCAGGTAGATCACCAGCAGCGTCAGCAGCGGCTTGTAGATCCAGCCATAGGCCGGACGCTCCAGTTCCTCGGTCCGCTTGCGGCGCCTGGCGGCACCCTTTTGCGTCAACGCCATGTTCGAGTTTCCTTGATGAAGAGAGCTTCCGGCGGCGCGACAATACGGCGCAGCCTCGACGAGAGGATGCCATCAACACCCTCCTGATACTGCGATATCCTAGCAGGCCGGCGGCCATGCCGCCGATGAGGGAACCCGGACCACCGCCCGGGGTCAAATCGCGCCAAACGACCACCGCTCACTGCCACCAAGGAAGTCCCGTGCCGATCGTCCTGCGACTCGCCCTGCTGATCACCCTGCTGCTGCCGCTGGGAGCCCAGGCCCAGTGGTTCTCCCAGAATGACGACGATGCGCAGTTCCTGCCCGTGCATGAAGCCTTCCAGCCCAGCGCCTGGCATGACGGCGAGACGCTCTACGTCGGCTTCGAGAATGCCGACGGCTACTATCTCTACCGCCACCAGTTCGATGTCGCGACCGCCACCGAGGGCCTGTCACTGGGGGAGCCGAACCTGCCCCCCGGCCAGGCCAAGAGCGATGAGTTCCTCGGCGACGTCAACGTCTTCTACGACAGCGTGGTCTTTCAGAGCGCGCTGTCGCCCGGTCACCAGGGCCCGCTGGACCTGATCCTGACCTTCCAGGGCTGCGCCGATGCGGGCCTGTGCTACCCGCCGGAGCGGCTCGAGATCACCGCCCGCGAGGGCGAGGCACCGGCCTCCTTGGCCGGCTGGACGCCCGCGGCGGAAGATCTTGAGCGTACCGCGGTCGCCAACGCGCAGGGGGCCGCCATCGAGCCTGCTGCCACGGCCTCTGCCGATAGACCTGCCCCGGGTAGTGCCGAGGGCGCATCGGTCGCCGCCCCGACGAGCGAGGACGGCCGCTTCCGCTCACTGATGGCCGAGGCCAGCCTGCCGCTGATCCTCGGGCTCTTCTTTCTCGCCGGCCTGGGCCTGACCTTCACGCCCTGCGTGCTGCCCATGGTGCCGATCCTCTCCTCGATCATCGTCGGCCAGCAACCAACGCGCCCGCGGGCCTTCGCCCTCTCGGCGAGCTATGTGGGCGGCATGGCGCTGACCTACGCCGCCGTGGGCGTGCTGATGGGGCTGTTCGGCGCCGGCCTGAACCTCCAGGCGCGCCTGCAGTCGGCGCCGGTGCTGATCACCTTCGCCCTGCTCTTCACGCTGTTCGCCCTGGCCATGTTCGGGGCCTTCAACCTGCGCCTGTCGTCGTCGCTGTCCGGCCGCATCGATGCCTGGCAGGCGCGCGCCCAGCAGAGCGGCCCTGCCGGCCTGGCGCTGGCCGGTGCCCTGTCGGTGCTGGTGGTCTCGCCCTGCGTCTCGGCGCCGCTGGCCGGCGCCCTGGTGTTCATCTCCACCACCGGCGATGCCCTGATGGGCGGCGCGGCGCTGCTCGCCCTGGCGCTGGGCATGGGCGTGCCACTGCTGCTGGTCGGCACCTTCGGCACCACCCTGCTGCCGCGCTCCGGTGCCTGGATGAACGGCGTCAAGGCCGCCTTCGGTATCCTGCTGCTGGGGGTCGCGATCTGGCTGGTGGAGCGTCTGCTGCCGGGCAGCGTCGCCCTGCTGCTGTGGGCCGGGCTCGCCATCGGCAGCGCCCTGGCGCTGGGGGCGCTGACCGTCAACCAGGCCCAGGGCTGGCCGCGGGTGCGCCAGGCCGGCGGCCTGATGCTGCTGGCCTGGGGCATCGCCCTGGTGATCGGTGCCTCCCGCGGCGGCGACGACCCGCTGCGCCCGCTGGCCGTCACCGCGACGAGCTCGGCCGCCGCCACGGCGAGCGAGCCCGTCACCCAGCAGCCCATCACCACCGTTGAAGACCTCGAGACGCTGCGCACTACACTGGCGCAGAGCGACGCGCCGGCCTTCGTCAACGTCACCGCCGACTGGTGCATCTCCTGCAAGGTCATGGAGCGCAGCGTCTATCCGGCTCCGGAAGTGGCCGGTCCGCTGGGACAGTTTCGACGCATCAACGTCGACGTGACCGCAAGCGACGCCGCCAGCCGCGAGGTGCTCGAGCATTTCGAGCTGTTCGGCCCGCCGAGCCTGCTGTTCTTCAACGGCGGCGAGGAGCTGCGCGATGCCAGAGTTCAGGGCGAGGTCGATGCCCCCCAGCTGGCCAGCCACCTCGAGGGTGTGCTGGACTGGCTGGCGACCGGACAGGGCTGAGCCCGCGGCTCCCGGGCGATCGCGCTCGAACAGCGTTCCCCCACGGCTGGACATCCCCGCCGATTTTCGGCAGACTCCGCCTCCACTGCTCCTTCATGGTCAATAGAGGCCGCAAGACACGCTATCTTGCCGCGATCTATTGCAAGTTGGCCGGGGTTGACAGCACCCCGGATCACCACCCCAACCCCACCGGTCGAGAAACGTCATGGATATCCGCAAGGTCAAGAAGCTGATCGAACTGCTCGAAGAGTCCAACATCAGCGAGATCGAGATCCAGGAAGGGGAAGAGTCGGTTCGCATCAGCCGCCACCCCAACGGCACGAGCTGGCAGCAGCCCGCGCCCCAGCCCTACGCGACCGCGCCCCAGGCGGCGCCGCAGGCCCCGGCGGCGCCCGCCGAGCCCGCCGCCGACGCCGAGCCGTCCTACCAGGGCCAGAGCGTCAACTCCCCGATGGTCGGCACCTTCTACCGCTCGCCGGCACCGGGCTCCAAGGCCTTCGTGGAAATCGGCCAGAGCGTCAAGAAGGGCGAGACCATCTGCATCGTCGAGGCGATGAAGATGATGAACCAGATCGAGGCCGATCGCGACGGCGTGATCGAGGCGATCCTGGTCGAGGACGGCGAGCCGGTCGAGTTCGACCAGCCGATGCTCGTCATCGCCTGATCGTCCCCCGTCTTCCTCACTCATCAACTGGCGGATTCATCATGCTGGACAAGGTTCTGATCGCCAATCGCGGCGAGATCGCCCTGCGCATCCTGCGCGCTTGCAAGGAGCTGGGCATCAAGACGGTGGCGGTCCACTCCACGGCCGACCGTGAACTGATGCACGTACGCCTGGCCGACGAGGCCGTGTGCATCGGCCCGCCCTCCTCGGCGCAGTCCTACCTGAACATTCCGGCGCTGATCAGCGCGGCGGAAGTCACCGACTCCAGCGCCATCCACCCGGGCTACGGCTTCCTCTCCGAGAACGCCAACTTCGCCGAGCAGGTCGAGCGCTCCGGCTTCACCTTCATCGGCCCGCGCGCCGAGACCATTCGCCTGATGGGCGACAAGGTCAGCGCCATCGAGTCGATGAAGAAGGCCGGCGTGCCCACGGTGCCCGGCTCCGACGGCCCCCTGGGCGATGACGAGGGTGATACCCTCGCCGTGGCCCGGCGCATCGGCTACCCGGTGATCATCAAGGCCGCCGCCGGCGGCGGCGGACGCGGCATGCGGGTCGTGCACACCGAGGCGCACCTGCTCTCGGCGGTCAACGTCACCCGCACCGAGGCCCACTCGGCCTTCGGCGACGGCACCGTCTACATGGAGAAGTTCCTGGAGAACCCGCGCCACGTGGAGATCCAGGTACTGGCCGACGGCCAGGGCAACGCCATCCACCTCTATGACCGCGACTGCTCGCTGCAGCGCCGTCACCAGAAGGTGATCGAGGAGGCCCCGGCGCCGGGCATCGACGAGACCGCCCGCGCCAAGGTGCTCGAGGCATGTCGGGAGGCCTGCATCACCATCGGCTACCGCGGCGCCGGCACCTTCGAGTTCCTCTACGAGAACGGCGAGTTCTTCTTCATCGAGATGAACACCCGGGTCCAGGTCGAGCACCCGGTCACCGAGATGGTCACCGGCGTGGACATCGTGCGCGAGCAGCTGCGCATCGCCTCGGGCCTGCCGCTCTCGATCAGCCAGGACGAGGTGGAGCTGAGCGGCCACGCCTTCGAGTGCCGGATCAACGCCGAGGACGCCCGCACCTTCATGCCCTCGCCCGGCCGGGTCACCCTCTATCACCCGCCCGGCGGGCTCGGCGTGCGCATGGACTCCCACGTCTATACCGGCTATACGGTGCCGCCCCACTACGACTCGCTGATCGGCAAGCTGATCACCTGGGGCGTGGACCGCGAGACGGCGCTGATCCGCATGCGCAACGCCTTGGACGAGCTGCTGGTGGAAGGCATCAAGACCAACACCGACCTGCACAAGGATCTGGTCCGCGACGGCTACTTCCAGCAGGGTGGCGTGAACATCCACTACCTGGAGAAGAAGCTGGGCCTCTGAGCCCGCTTCCTCCTGCGCGCGGGGCGGCCATGGCCGCCCCGCTTGCGTTGCCCACTCTCCCTTCTCTTCCCCGCCCCTTCCCGCACTGACCGGAGATCGCCCATGCCCTGGATGCAACTCAAAGCCCGTATCGCCCCCGAGCAGGCCGAGACCCTCGAGGAGCTGCTGCTGGCCGAAGGCGCCACCGCCATTACGCTTCAGGACGCCTTCGACGAGCCGGTCTTCGAGCCTGAGCGCGGCACCACCCCGCTGTGGGACGAGACCGTGCTCACCGGGCTCTACGACGATCTCGAGGGCACTGAGGCGATGCTCGATCGCGTGCGCCAGGCCTGGGCCGCCGAGTTCCCCGAGGAGCCCTGCCCCGAGGTGGAGGTCGAGCTGCTGGCCGATCGCGACTGGGAGCGCGAGTGGATGGCCGACTTCCACCCCCTGCGCATGGGCGAGCGGCTGTGGATCGTGCCGAGCTGGCATGCGCCGCCGGAGCCCGGTGCCGTGAACCTGCACCTGGACCCGGGGCTCGCCTTCGGCACCGGCACCCACCCCACCACGGCGCTCTGCCTGGAGTGGCTGGATGGCCTGGCGGTGGCCGGCGAGCTGACCGACACCAGCGTGCTCGACGTGGGCTGCGGCTCGGGCATCCTGGCGATCGCCGCGCTCAAGCTCGGCGCCCGGGAAGCCACGGGCACCGATATCGATCCCCAGGCGCTCACGGCCAGCCGCGACAATGCCGAGCGCAACGACGTGGTTGATGCCGCCTTCCGGCTCTGCTACCCCGAGCAGCTCGAGGCGGGCGAGTTCCCGCTGGTGGTCGCCAACATCCTCGCCGGCCCGCTGGTGGAACTCGCCGACGAGATCGCCGGCCGCGTCGCCCCGGGCGGCCGCCTGGCACTCTCTGGCATCCTCGCCGCCCAGGCCGAGGAGGTGCTCGAGGCCTACCGCGCCCGGGGACTCGCCATGGAGGAGCCGACGGTACGCGAAGGCTGGGTGCGCCTCGCCGGCAGGCGTCCCGCCGCCGCGAAGGCGCCGTGAGGCGAATGCCCCGCGTGTAGCGGTTCAACAACGCCCGGCGTGGGCGTATGATATGCACCCCCTGTCGCCGACGACCCCGATCATGTCCGACTCTCGCCCCCTGCCCCGCATCGGTCGCCACACACTGCCCAACCGGGTGGTGCTGGCCCCCATGGCCGGGGTCACCGACCGTCCCTTCCGCGCGCTCTGCCGTCGCCTGGGCGCGGGACTGGTGGTGGGCGAGATGGTCACCTCGGACCCCACCCTGTGGCACACCCGCAAGTCGCGGCTGCGCATGGATCACCGCGGCGAGCCGGGCCCGCGCAGCGTGCAGATCGCCGGCGGCGACGCCGAGATGCTCGCCGAGGCGGCCCGGCTGAACGCCGCCATGGGCGCCGAGATCATCGACATCAACATGGGCTGCCCGGCCAAGAAGGTCTGCAACAAGGCCGCCGGCTCGGCGCTGCTGCGCGACGAGGCGCTGGTGGCCGAGATCGTCCAAGCGGTGGTCGCCGCGGTCGAGGTGCCGGTGACGCTGAAGATCCGCACCGGCTGGTGTGCCGAGAGCAACAACGGCGTGCGGGTGGCGCGCATCGCCGAGGACGCCGGCATCCAGGCCCTGGCCGTGCACGGCCGCCATCGCCAGCAGCGCTATGCCGGCACCGCCGAGTACGACACCATCGCCGCCATCAAGGCCGCGGTGAACATCCCGGTGTTTGCCAACGGCGATATCGACGGCCCCGAGAAGGCCCACCGGATCCTCGACTATACTGGGGCGGATGCGGTGATGGTCGGGCGCGGCGCCCAAGGCAACCCCTGGATCTTCCGCGAGATCGATCACTATCTGCGCCATGGCGAGCCCCTGGCTCCCCCGCAGGACGAGGAGCGCGCCGCGGTGCTGCGCGACCACCTCGAGGCCCTGCACGACTTCTACGGCGATCACATGGGCGTGCGCATCGCGCGCAAGCATCTCGGCTGGTACCTGGCCGGCGATGCGCGTTTCGACGACGACGGGCGACGGGCCCTGCGAGCCACCTTCAACGGCCTCGATTGCCCCCGCGCCCAGCGCCGCTTCATTGACGAACTCTTTCGCCACTCCCCCGCCGCGACGCCGCATCGCGTGGCTCGGGCCGTGGCATCCGACGGAACCTGTGCCGCATGACCAGCAGCCAATCCCTTGATCAGAATCTCGCGCAGTCCGAGTTCAAGTCTCAGACCTCCGGCGAGCTTGCCGAACTAAGCGACACCGTTCGCCCGGGCCCCCAGGACGACCGCCCCCTGCGCGAGGCCGTCGAGGCCTCCCTGGCGCGCTACTTCGATCATCTCGACGGCTCCAGCGTCACCGACCTCTACGCCATGGTGATGGCCGAGGTCGAGGCGCCGCTGCTGGCCTCGGTGCTCGAGCATACCCAGGGCAACCAGACCCGTGCCGCCGAGATGCTCGGCCTCAACCGCGGCACGCTGCGCAAGAAGCTCAAGCAGTACGGCCTGATCTGAACGGTCCATCCGGGGAGCCCGTGCGGCTCCCCGCGCGTTTTCGCCGCCCCATCGCAACCCGTGTCAGCCTGACCATCGACAGAGAGTGACTCCCATGGCCCAAGCCTCCTCCACCGCGGTCCGCCGCGCCCTGATCAGCGTCTCCGACAAGACCGGCATCGTCGACTTCGCCCGCGGCCTCGCCGAGCAGGGCGTCGCGCTGCTCTCCACCGGCGGCACCTTCCGCCTGCTCAAGGAGCACGGCATCGAGGTCACCGAGGTCTCCGAGCACACCGGGTTCCCCGAGATCATGGACGGCCGAGTCAAGACACTGCACCCGACGATCCACGGCGGCATCCTCGGCCGCCGCGGCCAGGACGATGGCGTGATGGCCGAGCACGGCATCGACCCCATCGACATGGTGGTGGTCAACCTCTACCCCTTCGCCCAGACCGTCGCCAAGCCGGACTGCACCCTCGAGGATGCCATCGAGAACATCGACATCGGTGGTCCGACCATGGTGCGCGCCTGCGCCAAGAACCACGCCCACACCAGCATCGTGGTGGATGCCGGCGACTATGCTCGAGTACTGACCGAGATCGCCTCCGGCGAAGGCGCGGTGAGTGATGCCACCCGCTTCGACCTGGCCGTGAAGGCCTTCGAACATACCGCCGGCTACGACGCCGCCATCGCCGACTACCTCGGCCAGCGGGTCCCCGGCGGCGAGGACGGCTTCCCGCGCACCTACAACCTGCAGTTCGAGAAGAAGCAGGGCATGCGCTACGGCGAGAACCCGCACCAGAGCGCGGCCTTCTACGTCGAGGCGGACGCCCGCGAGGCGAGCGTGGCCACCGCCACCCAGCTCAACGGCAAGGCGCTCTCGTTCAACAACGTCGCCGACACCGATGCCGCCTTCGAGTGCGTCAAGGGCTTCACCGACACCGCCTGCGTGATCGTCAAGCACGCCAACCCCTGCGGCGTGGCGGTGGGCGCCAACGCCCGCGAGGCCTACGACAAGGCCTTCGCCACCGACCCGACCAGCGCCTTCGGCGGCATCATCGCCTTCAACGTGGCGCTGGACGCCGAGACGGCGCGGGCCATCGTCGACCGCCAGTTCGTCGAGGTGATCATCGCCCCCGGGGTCGAGGACGAGGCGGCCGGCATCGTCGCTGAGAAGAAGAACATCCGCCTGCTCGACGTCGGCGCGAACTGGCCCGGCGAGCGCGAGCATGCCCATGACCTCAAGCGCGTCACCGGCGGCCTGCTGGTCCAGGATCGCGACCTCGGCATGGTCGGCCGCGACGAGCTCACCGTGGTCAGCGAGCGCGTGCCCACCGAGCAGGAGATGCGCGACCTGGCCTTCGCCTGGAAGGTGGCCAAGTACGTCAAGTCCAACGCCATCGTCTACGCCAAGGATGGCCAGACCATCGGCGTGGGCGCCGGCCAGATGAGCCGCGTCTACTCGGCCAAGATCGCCGGCATCAAGGCCGCCGACGAGGGCCTCTCGGTGCCCGGCTCGGTGATGGCGTCCGACGCTTTCTTCCCGTTCCGTGACGGCATCGATGCCGCCGCCGCCGCGGGCATCGCCGCGGTGATCCAGCCCGGCGGCTCCATGCGCGACCAGGAAGTGATCGACGCCGCCAACGAGGCCGGCATTGCCATGGTGTTCACCGGCATGCGCCACTTCCGCCACTGAGCGAAGGGGAAAACGCTGGAACTCGTCCCGCCATTTTCTCACGTTCTGTATCAAGAAAAACCCCGCCGGGCTCAGAGCCCGGCGGGGTTTTTCTTGGGCGACGCCGCGGCAGCGGCGTCGCGGCCTCGAGCGCTTAGCCGAGATCGAAGCAGAGGTACTTGGTCTCGAGGAACTCGTCGAGGCCCTGGTGGCCGCCCTCGCGGCCGAGCCCAGAGGCCTTGACCCCGCCGAAGGGCGCGGCGGCGTTGGAGATCAGGCCGGTGTTGATGCCCACCATGCCGTACTCCAGGGCGTCGGCGACCCGCCAGACGCGGCCCAGGTCCCGCGAATAGAAGTACGAGGCCAGGCCGTATTCGGTGTCGTTGGCCATGCGGACGGCCTCCTCCTCGTCATCGAAGGGGAACACCGCGGCCAGCGGGCCGAAGGTCTCTTCCCGGGCCACCTTCATCTTGTCGTGGGCGAAGCTGATCAGGGTCGGCGAGAAGAAGTTGCCGCCCAGCGGATGCGGATGGCCGCCCAGCAGCAGCTCGGCGCCCTGATCCACGGCGTCGTGGACGTGCTCGCTGACCTTGGCCACCGCCTTTTCATCGATCAGCGGGCCGATGTTGACGCCGTCACCGGTGCCGTGACCCACCTTGAGCTCGCTGTTCATGGCCACTGCGAGCTTCTCACAGAAGGCGTTTACCACGCTGGACTGGACCAGGAAGCGGTTGGTGCAGACGCAGGTCTGGCCGGCATTGCGGAACTTGGCGGCCATGGCGCCCTCCACCGCGGCATCCAGGTCGGCATCCTCGAAGACGATGAAGGGGGCGTTGCCGCCGAGCTCCAGGGAGATCTTCTGGATGTGCTGGGAGGCCTGGGACATCAGCTCGCGACCGACCTCGGTGGAGCCGGTGAAGGTGATCTTGCGCACCAGCGACGACTCGGTCATGGCCGCGGCGATCTCCGAGGCGCGACCGGGCACCACGTTGAACACGCCGCGCGGCACGCCGGCCCGCTCGGCGAGCTTGGCCAGGGCGGTGGCGGAGAACGGCGTCTGGCTGGCCGGCTTGACGACGATGGTGCAGCCCGCGGCCAGCGCAGCGCCGGCCTTTCGGGTGATCATCGCCGCCGGGAAGTTCCAGGGCGTGATCGCCCCCACCACGCCGACCGGCTGCTTGGTGACCACGATTCGCTGGTTGGCCTTGGCGGCCGGCACGGTGTCGCCATAGATGCGCCGCGCCTCCTCGGCGAACCAGCGCAGGAAGCTCGCCGCGTAGGCGATCTCGCCCGCGGCTTCCTTGAGCGGCTTGCCCTGCTCGTAGGTCATGATCATGGCCAGGTCGTCCTGATGCTCCATCATCAGGTCGTGCCACTTCATCAGGATATCGGCGCGCTCCAGGGCGGTGAGCGCCTTCCAGCTGGGCAGGGCGGCGTCCGCCGCATCGATGGCCCGCTCGGTTTCCGCACGCCCCAGGCGCGGCACGTTACCCATCGGCTCGCCGGTGGCCGGATTGAGCACGTCGATCTGCTCACCGCTGTCGGCGGCGACCCAGCTGCCGTCGATATAGGCGAAGGGGCAATAGAGCTGCGTTTCCTTGAGGGCTTGCATGGTCGTCTCCTGCCGCGAACGCGGCCTCTTGTCGGTTTTCCCCCATGCTAAGCGCAAAGACCCCGCTGCACCAAGCACCGGGGTCCTTAATCGATCAACGCCGTGGGCTCACTGCGGGCGGTGAGGCTCCCGGGAATCGGACAGGGTGATCGACACCGAATCGGAGAAGCGCAGCGCGTGGGGCTTGTCGATCTCCACCTGGGCGGTCAGCACCTGCTGATGGCCCATGATCAGGTCCAGCACCTGGCGGGTCATGCGCTCGAGCAGCAGGAAGCGACGATCCTCGACTAGGGCGATCACCTCCTTGGTGATGGTCCGATAGTTCAAGGCCTGCTCGATGTGGTTGAACTCGACGGCCTTGTCGGCGCGATAGCGAATCACCGCGTTGATCACCACGTCCTGGCGGTTCCTGATCTCGTCATCCTTGATGCCGATGTGCGTGCGCAGGCGCAGGTTCTTGATACGGATCGTGGCCATGTCGTGGTCGAAGTGCTGATCGTCCAGGGCGTGCATCGGCATGTCGAGGCTCCTTGCGGGGAAATCAGCGGCCGTTGACCAGGGTGAGGAACTCCTGGCGGGTGCTCGGCTTCTCGCGGAAGGCACCGAGCATCACCGAGGAGGTCATGCTGGAGTTCTGCTTCTCCACCCCGCGCATCATCATGCACAGGTGGCGCGCCTCGATCACCACCGCCACGCCGCGGGCCTCGGTGACCTGCTGCACCGCCTCGGCGATCTGGCGGGTCAGGTTCTCCTGGATCTGCATGCGCCGGGCATACATGTCGACTATGCGGGCAAACTTCGAGAGTCCCAGCACCTTGCCGCTGGGCAGGTAGGCGATGTGGCACTTGCCGATAAACGGCAGCAGGTGGTGCTCGCACATCGAGTAGAGCTCGATGTCCTTGACCAGCACCATCTCGTCGGTCTCCGACTCGAACACCGCCCCGTTGACGATCTCCTCGAGCGACTGGCTGTAGCCGCGGTTGAGGAACTGCATCGCCTTGGCGGCGCGCTTGGGCGTGTCGCGCAGGCCCTCGCGCTCGGGATTCTCGCCCAGCTCGTGGATGATGTGGCGGTAATGGTTGGCGAGTTCTTCGGTCATGGTCAGGCCCCGTGGCAGAGTCGGTGTCCGGCGTGTCGATGGTGGATAGCCCGGCCATCACAGCTATATAGTGTACAGAAGATATACAGGATAAACGCTTTGTACAACAAGAGAGTCCAGCAACACAATATTCTAGCGCATGACGACCGTCGACGCAGGGGAGCGTCGAGCCGGCCAGTGACATCGTGTCGCGCTGCCCCCCCACCCCCGAGGGCTGCCGGGTCTACCGGCCTGTGGTAGGCTTATGGCTGCTTCATGCTGCGCCCAAGTCACCCTCGAGAGCCCGACATGATCAAGACCCCTGCCTCTCTGCTGATGGCCGCATCCCTGGCGGTGCCGACCCTGGCCATGAGCGACACCCTCGAACTGCCGACCGATGCGACCCTCGACGTCCAGGTCATCGACACCCTGACCCTCTCCGCGCAGGAGCCGGCGCGCGACGACCTGGTCATTCACCCGGTCGCCGGCGGCAGTGCCTCACACTCCCTGCCGGAATACTGCGTGGTGGTCGGCAACGCCCGCCTCGACGGTGAGCGCATCCGCCTGACCACCGACGCTCTGACCTGCATCGAAACCGACGGCAGCGAGAGCGAGATCTACAGCGGCGAACTCTCCGCCGCCGCCTACGGCGACGACGGAGAGTTCGGCATTCCCGCCTGCCAGGACGGCGAGTGCCGGCTGACCCCGCAGCAGACCTTCCAGCTGCGCCTGGCCAGCGACCTGGCCATCGAGCAGCAGGACAACCCGGCGGCCGAGATCAACGCGCAGCGCCGCCAGGGCGAGGGCGCCGCCGCCCCGACGCCGGCCGAGACCGGCCCCGGCGGCGACTGAGCATCGCCACTGTCGCGACAAGCTTTCGCGACAGGCTTCCGCGGCATGCTAGCTAAAGGACGCACCCTTCGGGGTGCGTCCTGCGTTACAGCACCCCTTCTCTCCTCCGCCCCTCTTCCTCTCGGGCCAGCCCCCTACTCCCTGAGGCCAGAACCTCCTCAGGCCAGCCAGCGGGGCGCCGCCTCGAGCACCTGTCGCTGCTGTTCCAGCAGGCGCAGGTGGCCATCCCAGTAACCGGCATCGGCCAACCACGGGAAGGCCAGCGGGAAGGCCGGATCCTCCCAGCGATCCACCAGCCAGGCGCTGTGGCGCAGCAGGCGCAGGGTGCGCAGCGGCTCCACCAGGGCGAGCTCGCGGCGCTCGAAGTCGCGGTGCTGCTCGTAGCCCTCGAGCACCTCGGAGAGCTGCATCTGGCGCTCCCCCTCCTCCTGGGCGGTGAATAGCATCCACAGGTCCTGGATGGCGGGCGCCATCAGGCAATCGTCGAAATCGACCAGGGCGAAGTGCTCGTCCCGGCCAAGCACGTTGCCGATATGACAGTCGCCCTGCACGCGGATCATCTGGCCGAGCTCCTTGGCATCGGCGGCAAGCCGACCATGCAGCGTATCGCAGAGGCGGCGGTAGGCCGGGCCCTGACGACGATCCAGCCAACGGCTCGCCAGCACCTTGTCGCGGGCCTCCAGCACCATGCCGTCGAGATCCAGGGACCGACGCTGCGTGAAGTGCCCCCGCTCGCCCACCGCATGGACCGCGCCGATCAGCTCGCCGAGGGCGAACAGGTGGGTCGGGTTCTCCAGCTCCGGCGCCTGGCCCGGCAGATGCGGGAAGAGCGTAAAGCGAAAGCCCTCGGCGCGGTGCAGGCTCTCGCCGGCCGCGTCCCGCCAGGGCGCGGCCACGGCCACCCCGGCCTCGGCCAGCTCGGCCAGGAAGTCGTGCTCCTCGCGGATCTGGGCATCGCTCCAGCGCTCGGGGCGATAGAACTTCACCACCCAGCGGCGACGTTCGTCGTCGTGCACCAGGAAGACCCGGTTCTCGTAGCTGTTGAGGGTAAAGGGCTCCCCGGGCAGCCAGAAGCCGAGCGACTCCACCGCCGCCACGACCCGGGCGGGCGAGAGATCGGCGAAGGGATGGGGTCTGGTCTCCATGAAGGGCTCCGGCAGGATCAAAGGATCCACTTTACCAGAGCCCGGATCAGCGGTCGTGAAGCGGCGTGCGCGCCACCGCCCAGGCCTCCACCTCGCGGGCACCGGCACGGCGACAGGCCAGGGCCAACGCCTCCAGGGTCGCCCCCGTGGTCACGACGTCGTCGACCAGCGCCACGCGACCGGGCAGCGTCGCCGGCACAAAGAAGGCCGCGCGCAGGTTCCGGCGACGCTCGCCGCGGCCCAGGCCGCGCTGGCTGGGCGTGTCCCGCAGGCGCTGGGCGCGCACCAGCGGGCAGCCGAGCCGCCGGGCCAGGCGCCGGGAGAGCCACAGCGCCTGGTCGAAGCCGCGTTCCCGCGCGCGGCGCGGATGCAGCGGCACGGCCACCAGCGCCTCGGGCCAGGCCCCGGCATCCGCCGAGAGCCGCGTCGTCAGCAGCTCGAGCAGCAGACTCCCGGCCCGCGGCGAGGCGTCGAACTTGAAGCGCTGCACCAGGCCGGCCACCTCGGCGGCGTAGCGCAGCGGCACCCTGGCCCGATCGAACGCCGGAGGACGACGCAGGCAGCGCCCGCAGCGCAGCCCCGCCTGGGCCGGGGGCTGCGGTTCGCCGCAGCCATCACAGGCCGGCAGGTTCCAGGGCAGCCCCGCGAAGCAGGCCGCGCACCATGGCGCTTCTCCCGGCAACGCCGCCAGACAGAAGGCGCAGCGACCGGGCAGGGCCCGGCGCAGCCAGCCGTCAACTTGACCCGCCCTTCCGGTTGACATACCCGCCGCAGGCCGTAGGCTATCCGTCAACCTCGATATCCACGACAAGTTGACCATAAGCGAGCCCGCCATGCCTGCTGCGCCCCAAGAATCCCACCCCGACTCCCTGACCCTAGCCACCCACGGCGAGGTCCGCCACGACTGGTCGCTCGAGGAGATCGAGGCGCTGTTCGCCCTGCCCTTCAACGACCTGCTGTTTCGCGCCCAACAGGTGCACCGGGCCCACTTCGAGGCCAACGCCGTGCAGGTCTCCACCCTGCTCTCCATCAAGACCGGCGCCTGCCCCGAGGACTGCAAGTACTGCCCGCAGTCGGGCCACTACAACACGGGCCTGGGCAAGGAGAAGCTGCTGGAGATCGAGAAGGTGGTGGAGCAGGCGCGGGCCGCCCGCGAGGCCGGCGCCAGCCGCTTCTGCATGGGCGCGGCCTGGAAGAGCCCGCGGGAGCGCGACCTCGAGGTGGTGCTGGAGATGGTGCGCCGGGTCAAGGAGCTGGGGCTCGAGACCTGCATGACGCTGGGCATGGTCGACACCGACCAGGCGAGCCGGCTGGCCGAGGCCGGCCTGGACTACTACAACCACAACCTCGACACCTCGCCGGACTACTACGGCGAGATCATCACCACGCGCACCTATGCCGACCGCCTGGAGACGCTGGGCAACGTGCGCGAGGCGGGCATGAAGGTCTGCTCGGGGGGCATTCTCGGCATGGGCGAGGCGCCCCGTGACCGCGCCGCCCTGCTCCAGCAGCTGGTCAAACTCGAGCCGCATCCCGAGTCGGTGCCGATCAACATGCTGGTCAAGGTGCCCGGCACGCCGCTGGAAAACGTCGAGGACCTCGATCCCCTCGAGTACGTGCGCGCCATCGCCGTGGCCCGCATCCTGATGCCGCAGAGCCACGTGCGCCTCTCCGCCGGCCGCGAGCAGATGAGCGACTCCACCCAGGCGCTGGCCTTCCTGGCCGGGGCCAACTCGATCTTCTACGGCGACACCCTGCTGACCACCGGCAATCCCCAGGTGGAGAAGGACCGCGCGCTCTTCGACCGGCTGGGCCTGCATCCCGAGCGCCGCGAGACGTGCACCGACGAGGTCGGCCAGCAGGCCGCCCTGGCGGCCGCGCTCGAGGCCAGCGCGGTGCGCCAGGCCGCGGCGGCGCAGGAGACCGCGGCCAGCCGGCTCGCCTACGACGCCGCCCAGGCTTGACCCGCCATGGCGGATGCCTGGACCACTTACCTCGGCGAGCGGGCCGCGGCGCAGCGTGACGGCGGCCGCTGGCGAGCGCGCCGCACCCACGATGCCCGCGGGCCGCTTCGCGACTTCGCCGGCAACGACTACCTGGGTCTGGCGCAGGATCTGCGCCTCGCCGAGGCCCAGGCCGAGGGCGCGCGCCGCCACGGCGCCGGGGCCGGGGCCTCGCACCTGGTCAGCGGTCACCTGGCGGTTCACGAGGCGCTGGAGCAGCGCCTGGCCGAGCTGACCGGGCGCCCGGCGGCGTTGCTCTTCTCCACCGGCTACATGGCCAACCTCGGCACCCTGCAGGCGCTCTGCGACGGCGAGACCCGCCTCTTCCAGGATCGCCTGAATCACGCCTCGCTCATCGATGGTGGCCGGCTGTCGGGAGCCCGCTCGCGGCGCTTCCACCATAAGGATCTGGACGATCTCGAGCGGCTGCTCGCCCGGGCGCCGGCCGACGGGCGCCGCCTGGTGGTCAGCGACGGCGTGTTCAGCATGGACGGCGACGTGGCCGATATCGCCGGGCTCGCCGCGACCTGCGCCCGCCACGACGCCTGGCTGATGATCGACGATGCCCACGGCCTCGGCGTGCTGGGCGAGCACGGCGACGGCTGCGCGGGCCGGGCCGTTGGTCCCGAGCGGGTGCCGGTGCTGGTCGGCACCCTGGGCAAGGCGCTGGGCTCCGCCGGCGCCTTCGTGGCCGGCAGCCAGGCGCTGATCGATCACCTGATCCAGTTCGCCCGTCCCTACGTCTATACCACCGCCCAGCCGCCCGGGGTGGCCGCCGCCACCCTCGAGGCGCTGAATCTGCTCGAGGCCGAACCCGAACGCCGCACGCGCCTGGCGACCCTGATCGCACGCTTTCGCGCCGAGGCCGCCCGGCTCGGGCTAGCGCTCGCGCCCTCCACCACGCCCATCCAGCCCCTGGTGCTGGGCGACAGCGAGCGCGTGATGCGCTGGGCGGCCCGGCTGCGCGAATACGGGATCCTGGTTGGCGCCATCCGCGAGCCGACGGTGCCCCGCGGCGAGGCGCGGCTGCGCATCACCCTGAGCGCGGCACACGCCGACGAGGATCTCGAGGCGCTGCTCGAGGCCCTGGCCGCGCTGCACGCCGAGGAGGTGCCCGCATGAGCCGGCTCGTGCTGCTCTCCGGCTGGGGCTGCGACGCGCGGATCTGGCAGCCGCTGGCCGCGCACTGGCCCGACCGGCTCGAGACGGGTTTCGAGGTCACGCCCCCCGACTGGCCCGGCTACGCGACCCGTCCCGCCCTGGACGACCCCGAGGATCTCACCGCCCTGGCCGAGGCGATGGCCGCCGACCTGCCGCAAGACGCCGTCTGGGTGGGCTGGTCGCTGGGCGGGCTGCTCGCCGCGGCCCTGCTCGATCACCTGCCCGCCCCACGCGGCCTGGTGCTGCTCGGCATGGGCGCGCGTTTCTGCCACCCCGACGGCGTCTCGCACGAGAACCTCGCGACCTTTCGCAGCGCCTTCCGACGCGATCCACCGGCGACGCGAGCCCACTTCCTGCGCTGGCAGCTGCGCGGTGAGCCCTCGCCCCGAACCGCCCATCGCCAACTGCTCGAGCTGCTCGGCCCCGAACCCACCGCCTCGTCGGCCACCCTCGCCGCGGGTCTCGGGCAGCTCGCCGAGATCGACAACAGCGCGCGCCTCGCCGCCCCGCCCTGCCCGGTGTGGCGCATCGTGGGGGAGCAAGACCCGCTGCTGCCGCCCTCGGTCCACGACGCGGCCGACGTTCGCCTCGCCGACGCGGGCCACTGCCCGATGCTCAGCCAGCCACTCGCCCTGGCGGAGTGCCTCGCCGCCATCGCCGAGGAGAGAACGCCATGATGGCTCTACCCGCCCCCCCGTTGGACACGCCTCGCCGCGCCGCGCCGCCCTCGACGGAACAGGCCGGCTGGCGGGGACGCGTTGCCCGCGCCTTCTCCCGGGCCGCCCCCCAGTATGCCGAGCGGGCCAGCGCCCAGCGGGCCATGGCCACGACGCTCCTGGCGGGCCTGCCCGAGCGGGCCGAGGCGGTGCTGGATCTCGGCTGCGGCCCGGGGGAGACGGCCGCCGGCCTCGCCGAGCGTTACGGCGCGGCTTGCCTTGTCATCGGGCTCGATCTCGCCCCGGGCATGCTCGATGAGGCCCGCCGGAGCCACGGCGACCCCGTGCGCTGGCTGTGTGGCGATGCCGCCGCCCTGCCGCTGGCCGATGCGAGCCAGGAGCTCGTGGTCTCCAACCTGGCGATCCAGTGGTGCCCGGACCTCGACGCCGTGCTGGCCGAGGTGCGACGCGTGCTGCGCCCCGGCGGTCGCGCCCTGATCAACACCCTCGCCCCCGGCACTATCGCCGAGGTGAGTCATGCCTGGTCGCATCCGGAACGCCCCGCCGCCCTACTCGCCTTCCGCGACGCCGGCGAGCACCGCCGGGCAGCCCGAGCGGCGGGATTTCGCCGCGTCGACTGCCGCGAGCGCGCGGCGCGCTTTCACTATCCCGACCTCGCCGCGGTCATGGCCTCGATCAAGGGCGTCGGGGCCCAGGTCGCGCGGCCCGGTGCCCGGCTGACGCGGGCTGACCTGGCCCGGGCGGCGCGGCGCTTTGAAGCGCTACGCGAGCCCGAGGGGCTGCCCGTCACCTATCGCCTGCTGACCCTGGAGCTTTCGCCCTGACATGCCCGCCTACTTCGTGACCGGCACCGACACCGACGCCGGCAAGACCCTCGTGACCAGCGGCCTGCTCGCCCTGGCCCGGCGCCGCGGCCTCACTACCCTGGGCCTCAAGCCCGTGGCCTCCGGCTGCAAGGAGACCGCCCAAGGGCTGCGCAATGCCGATGCCCTGGCCCTCGAGGCGCAGACCCGACCGGCCCTGCCCTACGCGACGATCAACCCTTTCGCCTTCGCGCCCGCCATCGCCCCGCACCTGGCCGCTCGCCGGGCCGGGGCGGCACCGACGCTCAAGGCGCTAGACGACCATGTCCGGGCGCCGCTCGACCTCGATCGCGACCTGGCACTGATCGAGGGGGCGGGCGGCTGGCGAGTGCCGCTCAACGACCGCGAGGACCTGTCGGGGCTGGCGGTGCGCCTGGAGCTTCCGGTCATTCTCGTCGTGGGGCTGCGCCTCGGCGCCATCAGCCATGCCCGGCTCACCTTCGATGCGATCCGCGCCGACGGCCTGAGGCTGGCCGGCTGGGTGGGCAACCTCCTCGATTCTGGCTTCGCGTCGGACGATGCCCTCTACGGCGACAACCTGGCGACCCTTGACGCCACCCTCGATGCCCCGTGCCTCGGCGTGGTGCCGAGGCTCGCGGCCGAGGGACACGAGGCGCTGGCCGCGGCGGCCGCCGACCACCTGGTGCTGCCCGATGTCGATTGACTTGCGCGAAGGCGTCCGTAGAATGTGCACGCCTGCCTATCCGTGCGGATGTGGTGGAATTGGTAGACACGCCAGGTTTAGGTCCTGGTGCCTTCGGGCGTGGGAGTTCAAGTCTCCCCATCCGCACCATCTCAGCTCAGCATTGCGTTCCCTCTCGCACCGGCTTTCCTCGAGAAAGCACGGCACCTTTTTGTGCCCATCAGTTTTGTGCCCATCAGTCGCGCGTCCGTCATTCGCGCGCCCCGCCGCGCCCTGTTCCATCGCCCGGCACGCGCCCAACGGCCGCCACTCGTCCAGCGCCCGTCACGTTTTGACCATCCTTCACTCTCTGCCGATTCCTCGGAGGCCCTCATGACGTCCCCCGTCTGGCACCCCTATGCCCACCTCAAGACCCAGCGCCCGGCCCCCAAGGTGGTCGGCGGTGAGGGGGCGAGCTTCACCCTGGAGAGCGGCGAGACGCTGCTCGACGCCACCTGCTCCTGGTGGTGCATGATCCACGGCTATCGCCACCCGCGGCTGGTCGAGGCCATCCAGCGCCAGGCCGACGAGCTGTGCCACGTGATGCTCGGCGGCCTGACCCACGAGCCCGCCGACCGCCTGGCCAGGGAGCTCGTTCGCGTCACGCCGGAAGGCCTGAACCACGTGTTCTTCTCCGACAGCGGCTCGGTGGGCATGGAAGTGGCGATGAAGATGGCCGTGCAGTACCACTATCTGCGCGGCAAGCCGGCCAAGCATCGCATGCTGACGCTGATGAAGGCCTATCACGGCGACACCGCCGGCTGCATGGCGGTGTGTGACCCGGAAGAAGGCATGCACTCGCTCTTCTCGGGTTTCCTGCCCCAGCACCACTTCGCCCCCGCCCCCACCGCCCCCTTCGAGGCCAGTAAAGAGGAAGTGCAGGCCGACCTCGACGCCCTGCGCGGCGTGCTCGAGGCCCATCATGAGGAGATCGGCGCGCTGCTGATGGAGCCGCTGCTGCAGGCCGCCGGCGGGCTCAACATGACCTCACCCCACTACCTGCGCGGCGCCCGCGAGCTCTGCGAGGAGTTCGACGTGCTGCTGATCTTCGACGAGGTGGCCACCGGCTTCGGGCGCACCGGGCGGATGTTCGCCGCCGACCACGCCGACGTGACGCCGGACATCATGGTGCTCTCCAAGGGGCTGACCGGCGGCTACCTGGGCCACGCCGCGACGCTCGCCACCGACAGGGTGCACGACGCCTTCGTCGGCGACAGCGAGCTGCACGCCTTCATGCACGGCCCCACCTTCATGGGCAATCCGCTGGCCTGCCGGGTGGCGCTGGAGAGTCTGGCGGTGTTCGAGGAGGAGGACTACCTGGGCCGCATCCAGGCGCTCAACGGCGTGCTGCGCGAGACCCTGGTCGACGATGAGGCGCTGCGCGCCCATCCCGAGGTCGAGGATGTCAGGGTGCTCGGCGCCACCGCGGTGATCGAGGTCCACGACGCCGCCACGCTCAAGGGCGTGGCCGACTTCGCCCGCACCCAGGGCGTCTGGCTGCGCCCCTTCGGCCGCTGGCTCTACACCATGCCCGCCTACATCACCAGCGATGCCGAGATGCGCCGCATCACCGACGTCATGAAGAGCTGGTTCCAGGACGGCTGAGCAATCAGACCAGCGAACGCGGCAGGCGCAGGTCCCAGCTGCGGCAGAAGACCCGCGTCTCGCCCTCGTAGGCGTCCAGGGTGGCGTGCAGCCGGAAGGTCTCGGCATCCGAGGTGAGGCGCGTGCGCGTCACGGTGCGCACCGCCCAGTCGCCCCGGGCCAGAGAGCGCTCCCAGTGGGTCGTGCCCTCCAGGGAGTCGACGTCGTCGTCGCGGCAGGCGTAGGTCTCCACCGCCCGGGTCGCCACCTCGATCCCGGAGTCCTCGAGGCGGATCCGGCCGTTGTCGTTGATCACCTCGAGGATCGAGAGATCCTCGGCGAGGTCGCGATGCACGTACCAGTTGTGGTGGCCGGGCTCGAGGCGCGTGATCTCGATGCTCGCCGCCGCCTCGGGGGCGGCGAACGGCGCCAGCCGGCTGTCCTCCTCGCGGGGCGGACGCACCGGCAGGTGCAACACGCAGCCTCGGTCGAAGAGCGTGAGACGTACCGGCTCGGGCGGCGCCCAGGCCAGCGGCCAGTAGGAGGTGGAGAGCGACAGCCGCAGCCGGTGACCGCGAGGAAATGCCTGGGCCACGTCGTTGAGCTGCAGCCGAACCCGGTAGTGGCGGCCCGGCTCCAGGGGGCTCGGCGAGGCGTGGCTCTCGCGGTGGGTCAGGTTGAGCAGGCCGTAGGTAACCCGGGTGGCCTTGTCGTCGGGAGCCACGTCACACAGGCGCGCCGCCACCATAGCCACCGGCCGATCGGCGGCCAGCTCCAGCTCCACCACCGCCGCCCCCATCACCTCCAGCGGTGCCTCCAGGGGCGGACTGTCGAAGGTCAGGGCGCCGCCGTCCTCCTGGCGCTGGTCGTGGGCCAGGTCGGGGCCGGCGGCATAGGAGCACCACTTACCGGCGAAGAGCCCGCAGGTCAGCGGCGACTGCACGGTCAGTTCGTGCTCCTCCTCGCCGGGATGCCCGTCGAGGTGCAGCCGATCGGGCGAGAGCGGCAGCTTGACCTGCACGATGTTCGGCGACGGCCAGCAGGGCTCGGCGACCCAGCGCCCGGGCCGGCAGCCGACCTGCGTGGTCGGCGGCATGCTGTCCTGCATCCACACCTTGAGCGCCGGCTCCACCTTGACCCCGGTGTCGCGCCCCTTGAGCCACTGGTCCCACCAGCGCACGCACTCCTGCAGGAAGCCGATGGCCGGCCCCGGCTCGCCGAGATGGGGATACTTGTGACTCCAGGGGCCGATCAGCCCCTGGCAGAGGCCGGGCAGGCTCGCCACCAGGCGCTTGACGGCATTGGAGTAACCATCCGACCAGCCGCTGACCGCGAGCACCGGCACCTCTACCCGCGAGAAATCCTCGCAGATCGAGCCGTGGCGCCAGTAGGCGTCCCGGTGCGGATGCTCGAGCCAGGTCGCGAGCCACAGCCCGCTGCCCGCGAGGCGCCGGTGCCACATCACCCGCCACTCATCGCCGACCACGCTGGGGTCCGGTGGCAGCGAGTTGTAGGCGAACATGGTCGAGGCCCAGGAGAGGTTGTCCCCCAGCAAGCAGCCGCCCATGTAGTGGACGTCGTCGGCATAGCGATCGTCGGTGGAGCAGACGCTGACCACCGCGCCGAGCTCGGGGGGCCGGCGGGCCGCCAGCTGCAGGCCGTTGAAGCCGCCCCAGGAGATACCGATCATGCCGACCCGGCCGTCGCACCAGGGCTGGGCGGCCAGCCAGCGCAGGATCGCCTCGCCGTCCACCAGTTCCTGCTCCAGGTACTCGTCGGTGAGCACGCCCCCGGAATCACCGCTGCCGCGGATATCGACGCGGATCGAGGCGTAGCCGTGACCGGCGAAGTAGTGATGGTGCTGGGCATCGCGCCGCGCCGAGCCGTCGCGCAGCCGGTAGGGAATGTACTCGAGGATCGCCGGCAGCGGCCGCGATTCGGCGCCCGCCGGCAGCCAGAGGCGTGCGCAGAGCTCGACGCCGTCGTCCATGGGAATCCACACCGGATCGTGGCACTCCACGCGATAGGGAAAGTCGGTGACGATGCGCATGGCCTCCTCCTCTCGTAGTGGCTGGCGACGGCTCAGGCCTCGTCCCGGCCCTCGTCCGACAGCGGCTCGATCTCGAACGGCAGCATGCGCCGGCACTGCGCGATGCGCGCATCCAGCGTCTCGCGGTCGTCCGCCCCGACGAACAGCACGCCCAGCTCCCAAGAGAAGGAGTCCTGATGCTGAAGCTCGGACAGCCACATGCCCTCCGCCACGTTGAGCTGCACCAGGGTGCCCGGAAACGCCGCCTCGACGCGGCGGATCTCCGCCTCGCTCGGCACCCGGCTCACCCGGCCATCGTCGAAGACTCGCAGCATCTGCTTGGCGGCCACGCCGTAGCGGCCCTCGCGGTGGGGCATGCGCGGCGCCATTCCTAGTGCCACGTCGACCATCACCTGCAGGTGCGGCGCCCCGTCGACCAGCTGGAAGAGCGCCGCGTGGGAGCGCGAGATGCGCGCATTGACCTCCAGCAGCCATAGCCGGTCGCTCTGCTCGTCGTGGAAGAACTCGATGTTGAAGGGGGCGTCATCAAAGCCGATCTGGGCGATGAAGCGCCGGGTGAGGTCCAGCATCCGCCGTTGCAGCGCCTCGGGCAGCGAGGAGGGATACTCGTAGCGCAGCAGCACGGAAGGGTGCTCGGTGTCGCGCAGGCTGTCGACGATGCCCACCAGATGCACCTCGCCGTTAAGCACATAGCCCTCCAGGGTGACCTGACGGCCTGCCGAGATGATCGCCTCGGCGATACAGTGATGCCCGGTCACCGCCGCCACCTCGTCGGGCAGCGCGACATGGGCACAGACCTCATCGAAGGGTCGGCCGAAGCGCCCGATGCCCGCCCGGATGAGCGGCAACACCTCGCGCAGCTGGTCGGCATTCTCGATGCAAAACCCCAGGTGCGACGAATGCGCCTTGATCGGCTTGAGCCAGAACGGGTAGTTGATCTCGACCGACTCGACGGCACGCTCGTCGAAGGGGTCCAGCGCCTGGAAGGCCGGCACGCAGTCGGGCACCGAGCGGGCCTGCTCCAGGCGACTCCAGTACTTGTGCTCGCACTTGAGGAAGGCCGCGAGCGACGGTCCGGGCAATCCCCGGGCCTGGCGCAGCACCGGCAGCAGCCCGCTGGTGGGAAAGTCCCAGTAGCCGACGATGGCATCCACCGGGCCGTCGAATCGTCGGAGTTCTTCCAGGGCGCTTTCCACCAGCCGGTCGAAGGGGTACTCCTCGGCGTGCACCACCTTGTCGAGAGTCAACAGCGGATGAAAGGCATACTGCTCGGCGTGACGAAGGTGCGGCAACATGCGTTGCGCCAGGCGGTCCTGGCCGACGATGAAGACGTTCCAGCTCATGGGCATTCCTCCAGACGGGCCATCCCATGGCAGCGGACCATCGCGTCGCGTCCCACCCTTCATCATGGCAAGCGATTCACGAATCCGCCTCCGGGATATTCGCCGCCCTCGCCCTTTGCGTAAGCGCCCGCCGGGCCTCGGCGGCAGTAGGGGGCGTGGCAGCGAAGTCGACCAAGCCGCTAGACTGCAGGCAACGAGGCGAGGCACGCCCAGCCGTGTCGATCGCCCGAGCCCGACTCACGTCAAGCCGTCAAGGATGCCCCGCATGACCCTGAGCAAGACCCGAACCAGCTTCTACCGCCGCCTCTACGTGGCCCACCTGGTGGTCAGCGGTGCCTCCAGCGTGCCGGCCATCATGGAAGCCACCGGCATGCCCCGGCGCACCGCCCAGGACACCCTCGCCGCCCTGGCCGAGTTGGACATGGTCTGCGAGTTCGAGCACCTGCCCGGCGAGCGCCACAACATTGGCGCCTACGTGATTCGCGACTGGGGCCCCATCGACCCGACCTGGGTGGCCAACCACGCCGACCGGCTGCGCCAGGCCCTGGGCTACCCGCCGCGGCACTGAGAGCTACGACAGCACTCCAGGGCATGCCGACCCGGCCATGAGAGGTGCCCTCGTGATGAGCCCGTACTGGCTGCTTCCCGCCTTTCTGCTGCTGTCCTTCGAACTGCGCCTGGCCGATACCCTGAGCTTCCACGCCGCTCTCGCCTGCAGCCCCCTGGCGGCGATGGCCGGCGACCGCCTGGGATGGCGCGGGGTGGGCCTGGTCGCCGTCGGCGGGCTGCTGCTGCCCGTCGGCCTCTATACCCCCCTCGGCGGCTTTCCCGCCCGACTGGATATCTACCTGGTCTCGCTGGCCCTGGCGGCGCTGCTGGCAACCCGTTGGCCAGTGCCGGACCTGGCGCGCACCTTCCGCCCGAGCGCGGGCTTGTTCACCGTCCTCGCCCTGCTGCCGCTCCACGTGGTGGTGGCCCGGGAAGGGCTCGACAGCGGTGTCATGGTGGTGGTCAGCGTCGGTCTGCTGCCGCTGCTCTTCTTCCTGCTGTTTCTGCTCGGCTGGGCCCGGGCGCCAGCCGTCCCGGTGCTGGCTCCCCTGGGCCTGGCAACGGCCGCGGGGATCGCCCTCGCCCTGCTCGATGGCGCCGTGCTCGAACTCCCCAGCCGGCTGCACTACCGACTGGATACGCCGGCGGACTTCCTGACCGGCGCGGCCTGCTTCCTGGCCGGCCGATACGCTCGCCTGCTCGTCCTCGAGGAGGCATCGGATCGAGCACTGCCGCGCCGGCCCCTGGTCCCCCTGGCCCTGCTGCTGACGCTGTGGGGCGGATATCCGGCCTGGCAGGCTCTCGTTGAGCGCTCGGTGGAGCACGCCACCCTGGTCGATCAGTTCGCGCCCGTCGGCAGCGCGCTGGCCCTGCCCCTGGCGGCCCTGCTGGCCGGATGGCGATACCGATGGCGCGGCATCGCCGGCCTGATGCTCATCGCCGCCGCCGTGGAGGCCGCCGGGGCGATGCTGGCCTGGGCCAGCGCCAACCTCGGCACCCTCGTGGTGGTCATCGCCTTCGGGGCGCTGGGCAACGGGCTGCGCGACCGCCGCGATGGCACGCGCACCGCCTGGCCCTCGGGGAGCCGGGCCGGCCTGTTCCTGGCCGGCATGGTGAGCCTGCCGCTGATCCTCGGGCTCGAGCTCGACGAGGTGCGGGACCTCGCGATCCTGGCGCTCGGCGTGGCGGCCCTCCTCGCGCTCCCCTTCGTGTTCCGGGTGCTCCTGCGCCGGGCCGGCCTGTGGTTGAGCGAAACGTCCCGGCGCGGCTGGATGGCCCTGACGGGACTAACGCTGCTGCTGCTCGGGCTACTCCCCCATCTCCAAGAGGCCCTGGGCGCCCTGGGAGCCGTCCTGGCGGTCATCGGGTTTGGAGAGGCCTGGGGCTGGCGTTCGGACGAAGCCGTGATCATCGGCCTCGGCGTCCTGGCCTACCTCGCCATGCTGCTGACGGCCGTGGGCGCGGTCCTGAGGCGGCTGCCCGCGGTGCTGGCAAGCGCCAGGGAACTCACCCGCTGGTGGAAGACCCATCGACAACAGGGCCACCAGGTGGCGACGGCAGACGCGATGGAGAGCGACTCCGCCACGGCGACATGGCTCCCGCGCCTAGCCAGGGGAATCGGCTGGATACGCAACGCCCTGATCCTTGCCGCCGTGGTGATGGCCCTGTTGCTGATGATGGATGAGTTGTTCTAAGAGCGGCGATGTCTCAAAGGCCGCCATCGGCGAAACGTAGCGACCGGCCCCCTCATGAAAACGCCCGCGGCGAGTCGGGCATTAGGGGTACGTCCCCGATAACGATAACGAAGGCGAGTTCCTGCCCAGCGAGCGCCACGACATCGGCGCCTACGTGATTCGCGACTGGGGGCCCATCCACCCGACCTGGGTGGCCGACCACGCCGAACGGCTGCGCGAGACCTTAGGCTACCCGCCGCGGCACTTAGGCCGCGCCCCGTCGTCAGCCGTTGCCCTTTGAGGGGAAGCGATAGCCGAGGGCTTCCAGGGCCGCCCGGGACGGGGCCGCCGGCGGCGCGGCATCCTGCGCGTTATCCGCCGCCCCGGGCAGCGCCACCACGCCGGCCTCGGCGTGCTCGACGCCCACCACCTCGCCGCAGCGGCGACAAGACAGGCCCACCCCGCCCGACGCCTCGCGAGAGACGAGCTCATCGACGCCCTCCCCGACCTGCACCGCCTCCAGTGGCCAGAGGGTGGCGGGCTCGCCCGCCGGGTCCACGGCGCCGCCGAGCGGCGCCCCGCAGACCAGCAGGCAGACCGCGCCACAGTCGCAGGCCAATCGCTGATAGAGACCGTTGCTCATCGTGCCCTCCTCGATCGATGGATAGCGCCTGGCGACAGGCGCCTCGAGTGTGGCAGCACTGCTCACATCGGCCCACCCCGGTTCGGCATGAGGCTCGGGGCCTCAGGCCCTGCCCGGCGGCCACTCCGGGTGGGCGGGCACGGCCTCGGGAGAGAGCCAGGCGACATCGTGCGACGTCCAGATATGCGCCTCGGGCCCGACGCCGGGGTCGTCGTCCAGCGTCGCGACCCGCACGATGACGTGCGCCTGCTGGGCCCGCTCCGCGACGAGATGCGTACCGCACACCGAGCAGAAGTGCCGCACCTTTCCGGGGCTCGACTCGAAGCTCGAGAGCCGGTCTTCCCCGGCGAGCCAGCGGAAGTGTGACCTCTCGACCCCGGCGGTCGGCACGAGGGGCGCCGCATGCGCCTTCCGGCAGGTGCGGCAGTGGCAGAAGCTGATCGGCCCATCCTGCGCCGTTACCTCGTAGGCTACCGCCCCGCACAAGCAGCTTCCTTTCATGATCGCCTCCTGTACTTACCCTTGTACTCACCTTCACTTTAAAAAACGTCGCATGCCGGTGAAAGCAGCGCCCCTGCCTTACAACGAGGCTTAGGGTTTAATCCCCCCTACGCCACGTCTATCCCTAGGCTCCGCAACTTCTTCGCAAGCTCATCGAGCGAGCCTTTATACTCCCAGTACATCTCTCGCCCATCGGCACCAGACACCAGCACGTATTGCTCACTGATCGAGCGAATGCGTTCCACCGACACCAGCTTTCGGACGAACTCCCCAGCCGTCACCGCTTCCTCAATCGGCTGGTTGTCCGAGTCAAATCCGTGAAAAATCAGAGCTGTGTTGACTTCCATATCTACGTATTCCATCGCTATTCCTAGGCGTGGATCCGGTGACGCTTGAGGTTGAACGTGCTGGAGCACGCTACAGGCACGTCGCCAACGGTCGCTTGTACGATCCATCAGCCGAGACAATCCGCCCACATTCCACTTATCCCAGAAGCTTGCTTGTGCCAAGTGCGTGCGCCGATGATCCGCAATTTGTATTGAATCAGCAGTAACTAATCAGCCTAATGGACCAGGCCCTGGAGAACCACCGGCGACAGCCGGGCCACCTGTTGGCGACGGCAGACGCGATGGAGAGCGACTCCGCCACGGCGACATGGCTCCCGGGCCTGGCCAGGGGAATCGACTGGATAAGTAAAGCCCTGATCCTCATCACCGTGGTGATGACTTTGTTGCTGATGATGGATGAGTTGCTCTAAGAGCGTCGATGTTTCAAAGGCCGCATTCGGCCAGAAGCGGACGTTGAGAGCACGCTGATATAACGTGGAGTTAACCGCAGGGATAGGACAACTTCGCGGCCTCATCACGGAACAAGTTCCACGGCAAGGTTCGGCAGCGCGATACCTTGTAGGTTCGTTGCCCATGACTCGCCGGGGCGAACGGCTTGAGCCGTTGTGATGGTGCCAGTCGTCACGATCTCATTGGCTTGCAGAGACAAACTTTCTGGCTGTTTGGAAAGCACCGTAATTAGGTGCGCCAAAGCCATCAATGGGCTACCCAGCACGTTGGCGCCCTTACCGACTTCCCGTACTTCTCCGTTGCGTGAAAGCGCAACGGAGAATGATTCGAGAGCGGCAACTGGGTCGGATGCGAGTTGGTCGATGGGTACTGGCTTACCCAGAAGAAGCGTTCCGTGCAAAGAACAATCGGCGACGGTGTCTGCAGCCTGAAATTTCCAGCCCGGGTAGTGGGACTGTACTATCTCGAAGGCGTGAGCGGCCCAATCAATGGATGCAAGTAGCGAGGAGAGGTCAGCACCTACAGGTGGCGCTGAGCGAAAGTGGAAGACAATCTCAGGCTCGATCTTTGGCTCGGTAAACTGGCCGACGCTACAAGTGCCACCGGCCATGGGCAAGCTCGTGACCGTTTGATCATATACGTAAGCCCAGATGGGCTCTTGGACACCGTAGATGGCCCACATGTCGGGATTCGTAAAACCGATTTTTCGGCCTACGGGCACGACGCCCTCCGACAAGCGAGCATCATGAACGAGTTTCGCCACAGCGTAGGCCGACGGCAGATCAAATGCTGGCACATGCGAAGTAAACGGCTCGATCTGTTGCACTTTTAACTGTGCGGCTCGTATCTGTAAGGCGATATCTTGAAGTTGCGGAGCAGCGAGCATGGCGATTACCCTTGGTAGCCTAACAGATATTAGACGGAGCATTCGTTTTTTGCCTTGAGCGCGCAGACGCATTCAACTATGTTATGCCGCACCCAACAAGCTTACCGACCCATTGAAATTTCAATAAATCAAGTATAGCTAGGCAGGATAAAAAATGAAAAAAACCTCCGCCTTTGCCAGCATGGCCGTTTTGGTCCGCCAACTCCTCCCTTTTTTAAATCAGCATATCCTGAACTTCAGGAGCCGGCCAAGAGCAGATGTTAAGAATATACTGATATGAAAGGGGGAGCTAAGCGGCGGCTGCAAAGCCGAGGTCCGCTTGAGCGACGTGTTATGCGAAGCAAACTCTGAATGGGCGTGCTGGATTTAAATAACTCTTCGGTTTCCATGAGAAGATCGCTCAGTAATTCAAGCTGATCGTCATATCTAGGTTTTGCCCACCGTATGGAAAACTAGCGGCATCGAATGAAGGTGCACTCAACCTGGCTGTTGCGTCGTTTGAAAATCCGTAGCCTTCCGTGGGGACCCCCAGCCAGTTGGCGTCAAGCTTTCCGTTCATGTTTTCATCATGAATGACGGCCAACGCATACGTCCCCGGCGGTATGCTTAAAAAGTCGCAACGCGCCTGTGTATCCCGAATTTTTATTACCATGATATTAGTTGCGGAGTGAAGAAATTCAGTAGGGAAACCCACTGGCGATGCGAAAAGCGCGCACGCTACGGCTCCCGTGCTGTTATTTATGTCCAAAATCTTTACATGAATTCCCGAGCATGGTGATTGGGCTAGGACACTGGCGGGAAGATTCGCCAATACCAGCACTGCGCACAATGCTACACAGCGAACGCTCATGGGAACCCGCGTCACCAGACGCCTGACAGAGGAGGCCAACGCGGACTTTCGAGGAGTTAACTCACTCATGATCTCCCTCATGGCTCCGCTCTGCGTAGCCTAGTTAAATCCCCCACTGACGCCGGGCGCCATGAGAGGATAGATAGAGGGCTCCCCGAGATGGCATCAGGGCCTGTCCCCGGTTGCCCCGGGTGACCGCACCGGCAGCATCTTTGCCGGAAAGCCCTTCTTAGTCATTAACTGCCGTGTAAGTTTACTCAGTATAGGCTGAAGTTTTGCATCCGGCCAGAAGCGGACATTCGAAAAAGGCTGATATGATGTGACGAAGGACCTGTGATCACCAGCGCGAAGCACGAGTGTCACATGACTGTAGGTGTAGAGAACGCTTTCACCTAATTGGTCAGGTGTTACACCGGTGCTCTGATAATGATTTAACGCTTGGATTTCTGGGTTATGGAATTTATTTACGAATCAATCTAATAAAGAAAGGCATTACATATAGTACCATCCAAGCCAAAGCCGTACACAGTACAGCGGTTTGTTCACGCCCCAAACCAACGGCTATTCCTATGGCGGCCGTGAACCAAATGCCAGCCGCGGTGGTAAGCCCTGTAGCACCTTGGTTATCTTTGCCAGTGATGATGGTTCCCGCACAAAGAAAGCCGATGCCGGCAATCACACCCTGAATGACACGACTCATCTCCGAATCCGAGATACCAGCTTGCTGCGGAATAAAAATAAATAGTGCAGCCCCCATGCAAACCAACATATGGGTGCGTATTCCAGCAGCCTTTCCACGCTGTTCTCGCTCGAGCCCAAGCAGGCCACCCAAGAGGGCAGCGAGTAACAATCTAATCACAACAACTACGAACTCACCCAAATCATTAAAATCCGAAAACTCAGATGCTACAATATACCCGATGAAATCCATGTATTCATCCCTATAAACCGTGACTCATCATTTGCTCTGCAAACATTATCTTATCATTTTTGAAGACAAGGCAATAGTAGCGTCAGCTGAAGCTTTTGGAAAATTAATGTACTTCCAGCGCCCGAACTTCCACAGATGCAAGCGTAAGTTTCTGATCTTAGGCAAACACGTTGGCAGGATTGGCACCACTGCAATCATTAACCGCCGTAGATGCTTAAATTAAAAAAATATCAAGTCTCGTATCACAACTACGTAACTGCCCGATACTGGCGAGCCGGCCAGAAGGGCAACATCATAGTATAGCCGTTTTGGATAATAACGCCTGCATTTTCCAAAAGCGCCCGATTTTTACTGAAAACTGACTTTCTCGCCAGAAACCGGTCCACCGGCAATGTGAGATTTCCGCTACGTTTACCCAGATAGCAGGAGATCTCGCGTTGAAGAGTATCCTCCATACCGCAGAGCATATCATCAGCATCCTCAAGACCAATAAACGTGGCGTGTGTATAGACGAGCTGGACCGGCAGTATGGCGTGACTGAGCAGACCATCTATCGCTGGAAGGCCAAGTACGGAGGCATGAAGGTATCTGGGCGAAACGACTATGGCAGTTGGAGGCAGCCCCTGTCTGAACTTGTTGCTTGAACACTCTGCTCCACGAGTGCCCTCAGATTCTGGAGGCCATCGAAATTGCGTATCAAAAGCACGTCGTCAGGCCACAGCCAACAACAAACCCCAAACCCTATGCGGGTATGGGGTTTCATGATCCAACATTGGCGCCTAGCGGTGAACTGAATCAGCCCTCAGTGCGGACAAGCCAAGTCTCGACGGTCTCATCACCATGAGCTTGCTTCCAAGCCTTGAGCGTCTTCTGGTTTCCACCGCGAGTCTCTACTACTTCACCCGTGTTCGGGTTCTTATAAATCTTCAGCTTGCGTTTGCGGCGAATTCCGGAGGAAGCCGAAGCGGATGAAGCAGCAGGTTGTGGGTTCAGTAAAGAAAGCACATCAGTGGCGCTCTTGTCGAACTCTTCCATCAGCGCCTCGAGCTTGTCCTTGAACTCAATCTCAGCTTGTAGGCGCGGATCGTCCTTCATTTTTTCAAGCTTTTCGGCCAGCTCCTTCAGCTGCTGCTCTTGCTGGGCGTAGGTTGTCAGGAGGCTTGACATAGGATTGCTCTCTATCAGGGTAATTAACATCTGGCATAATAATTAACGATAAAGATAAATGCAAAGAAATTCTTGCTTTCATGTCCTGTGTCGGTGGCAAAAAAGAGATGGAGGTGCACGGGTGTGGCTGGAAATAACAACTGTTCGAGCTAGACCGCAAGCGCAGGACTGAGTCCAATATCCCGAATGGGGTTCACATTTACGTTGTAACTGCTCAATGGGTAAGGATAGTTAGACACACACTCCTGTTGTCCGACGCGGTGAATCCGACCAGCCAACCGGTCAAGTGCCGTTCTGCATGGGTAACAACCAAGGAGGTTCCGTAATTTGGCGGCATGGGTTGTGGTAATGGTTTACGCTGATAAGGATATTTCCATTGACCTTCCCTGTCATATACTCCTCATTTCCCTTTCACGGAACTGGCTGGCAGTAGTGAATGACGAGGGAAGCGCTACGGGAATAGACGTGCAAAGGCAGGTCTAAACCGGCCTTTGCCACGAGGCGAGATCAGCCGGGAGGAGTACCAGCGGGTAAAGAAGGATTTCGAATGACGGTACAGGACCCCATGTTTCCCGCCAGTGCCATGCCAGACAGGGACTGGTGGCATGCTCTATGGCCTGACCCCGACAGGGTTATCAAGACTTTGCGTATCGAGCAGGGGATGAAGGTCGTCGATTTGGGCTGTGGCGATGGTTATTTTACCGCCGCCATCGCCCGCCAGGTGGGCCCGGGGCGCGTAATCGGTCTCGACCTCGACCCAGTCATGCTTGAGCAGGCGCAAGCTACGTGCACAGGGATGGAGAATTGTAGCTGGGTGCTGGCGGACGCCATGGCTCTTAGTCGTCTTCTAGATCCCTCCGTGGACTATGTGCTGATTGCCAACACCTTTCATGGAGTACCGGATAAGACCGCCCTCGCCCAGGAAATCGCTAAGGTCCTGAGGCCGAACGGCCGGCTGGGTATCGTTAATTGGCATCCCATACCAAGGGAGCAGACGACTGTTCTTGGGCAGCCGCGAGGTCCCAAGACCGCGATGCGCATGTCTGCGGAACAAACCCGAATGCTGGTCGAGCCTGCTGGCTTCAAACTGGAGGCTCGGGTCGAACTTCCTCCATACCACTACGGCGAAGTTTTCATCCGTTGCATCTGATCACCCGGTACCCAACAATTAGAGAGTGTGGATGACCTGCTAGACTGGATTCGAGCCTGCGTGTGCCATAGGCGCTGGCATATCGATATCACCGAGGAGAGAAACATGGGAACAAAAGAAGAGAGAGACGTAGAGAAAGGCTATCCGAAGGCCGACTTCGTGGCCAAGCTACGGCGACTGGCAGATGCCATCGAGAGCGGCGAACGTTTCGATATTCAGATTGCCGGCGAGCGGATCTATGTCCCCGTCAGAGCCAAATTCACTATCGAACACGAACGATCAGATGATGAAGAAGAGGTTGAGTTTCAGATCAAATGGCAAAATGACTAGGCCAGATCGTCTGATGGGGCTGTCGTACCTCGATCAGCGATAGAAGTACTACCAAGTCTGAAGCAGCCGGGCAGTGGCTATCAGATTGGAGGGCATCTGTTGTGTTCGTTCATTCGGTTGTCATAGGCCTAGAACTGCCCGCCGGCTGGGCTATGAGAAGTGCATCTCCAAGGACGGCTTGTTTTTTAAGGTACTGCTCACGGGCCGCTTGCGGCCAGAAGCGGACATTTAGCTATTGTTAATGTGGCGCCCGCCTCTATAGGCGTTAAACGCTCAGAGTAGTGGGTAGTTTGGCATCCTCAAGTAAAAGATTGTGCTTTTTCTCAGAACGGTTATTAGCACCTTTCTTCCCACCTAGTGAAGTGAGTGGCATAGGAGCGTGATTCTTAAGGATATTTTAAAAAATGATCCGCCACATTACCAACACGCCCACCAATTTTTGTTGATTTCGTGGCTATTTCGCACTGTAGGCGGAGCTATAATTAACATTTTGCCTCCCGATGCCGGCTCGAAATGCTCGCACGCTCGAAACTCGACTTTGTGGAGGGTGGGTAGCTCCGGCCACATGGATATGTGGTCAAACATCGCTACCGAGGCATGGAATTATCAATCAGACGAAGCCGTTAGCTAACCACCTGGATTTTAACAGGCAGCCCCCTTTCCGGCGACGACTGGTGCAATGGTCCACCAGATGCTCCCTGGGAGACACAAGAAGCAAGGACACCAATGCATTGACCTTACGCGGGGGTTCTTATGAGCGATCGCCACTGATAGAGACTGTAGACGGATACCCCCAGCCGAGTGGCCACTTCCGTAACGGGATGGCCTCGTTCCGTCACCTGCTTGACGGCTTAGATCTTGAATTCTTCGATATATCACTGGTGGCTCATGGGACCTCCTTGGTGCCTTCAGTATAAGGCCTGGAGGTGTCTACGAAACCGGGGGCGATTCATTATAAGCGCAGGTGATGTGGCACGGGAGTTCGGCATCATGTCCGGTGCTAGCTCTGGTTTTGCTACTCTGCCGATGACGACCAGCACACCCTTGTGCCCTTGCCCGCCGGCTTCAGTGGCACGCCCACCAAGGAGGCAGTGGTGGGCGCGATCATGGATCACCTCGGAGGTGTCGAGACTACCTTGCGTCATCGAGGGAAGGGAAGAATTCCCTGCTAGAATGGAAACAAGGCTGGTGCTGCATCGGGCACCAGCGATGACACAATAATCAAGGAGAGAAGCCACGTGGCTCCAAGGAAAAAGAGGCGTGGAAAAGGGTTATCCGGGGGCCGATTGTGTTGCCAAGTTACGCCGTCTGGCAGATGCCATCGAGAAGAAAGAACGTTTCGAGATATGGGTCGCGGGTGAACGCATCTAGCCCCCCTCCGGGCCGAATTTACTATCGATCACGAACGCGACGGGGATGAGGCAGAAATAAAATTTCAAATTAAATGGGAACACTGAATGGTTTGGCACATACTATACAACCGCATCTATTCCACGGCCTTTTATGTAGAAGACAACCTACCACGTGGAAACATGCCTTGTGCAGATGAGCCATCTTTTCCGCCATCGCAGAGGGGGTTGACCAGGGAAGGCTCGCTGATTGGTCTATCACTCGGCTTGCGCGGTTAAACGAACATACACACTAGCCGAGTTATCTATGACAACCGCCACTTGGTTTATCTTGATAGGCTCACTGCTTTTGGTAGTGGGATTCACTTTTTCCTACATTAAAAGTGTGCCGACCACCTCTGCCATTGTGTACCTTGTCATCGGGTGCATTTTTGGCCCCATGGGCTTAGAACTATTTCATTTTAATCCGCTGGAAGAGTCGGGATTGCTGGAGCTCCTGACCGAGATTGCCGTATTGATTTCGCTATATTGCGCCGGCGTCAAAATGCCAGCGCCAGTGAGCTTGAAGCGATGGCAAAACCCCATGCAACTGGCGGTGCTTTCGATGATACTTACGGTCGGATTAGTGACGCTTTTCGGCTACTACTGGCTTGCTCTACCGCTTGGGGCCGCCGTGTTGCTAGGTGCCGTAGTCGCACCGACTGACCCTGTTTTGGCGACCGAGGTTCAGGTCCGTAGCGCAGATGATCCTGACGAACTACGTTTTTCATTGACCTGCGAGGCCGGAATGAACGACGGCAGCGCCTTCCCATTCGTGATGCTCGGCCTAGGGTTGCTGGGGCTGCACGACCTTGGTGATGGCGGATGGCGGTGGCTGGCAGTGGATGTGCTCTGGGCAAGCGGCGCAGGCATCGGTATCGGCATCTTGGCGGGCATTAGTGTCGGTTGGTTAGTAACCAAGATACGCACTCGCTTTGTGGGTACTTCCTTTCTAGAAAGTTTCCTCGGCCTGGGGCTCATCTCATTCGCTTATGGAATCAGTCTGCTAGTGGATGCGTGGGGTTTTTTAGCCGTGTTCAGTGCTGCGGTTGCTTTACGCCACACCGAATTGAAATTGTCCGGACTCAAACAAGATTATTCGGCACCTGTCGAGGCAAGTCTAGAAGGAGAATCTCAGCCCATATCGCATGTGCACGTGAGTGAAAGCTCGCTGGTATTCAACGAGCATCTCGAGCGTCTGGCAGAAGTCGTGCTGGTTCTGCTGATAGGTGGCTCGCTCTTCTGGGACTCCTGGAGTTGGCGAGCCGTAGGGTTCGCGGCCTTTCTATTTCTAGTCGTCCGCCCCATCAGTGTACATCTTGGCATGTTGGGAAGCAGGGCATCCATGCGTATGCGCCATCTCATGGGCTGGTTTGGCGTTCGTGGTATTGGCTCGCTTTACTATCTGATGTATGCCATCCAGCATGGCCTGCAAGAAGAAATAGCACTGGAATTGATGCACCTTACCCTAATAGTGGTTGCCATATCGATTCTGATTCACGGAATTAGTGTTAAGCCCACTATTGCTCGTTATTGGCGTTCGCGTAACATTAGGCATTAGCGGCATATTGAACTTCGGATTTTCAATTACCCAAGGCCTACCATCTACGATCTTGCTGCTCATCCGTCAGAGAAGGCAGCCAGGCGGTGGGAATACGGAAACCTATGGCTCGACACTCGTTGCCAGGACGATACAAAAGCAATCAAAAAAGGCCGTCACATTCCATCGGCAGGAGAGATTGCGGTGTTATCGACTTTGCGGGATAACGATAAACCCAGGTTGGGTTTTAACAATACTCGCTGGTGGTGATAAGTAGAATTGGCAGATTCGACTTTTCGGGCAAAGCCTGGCGCTTGGCAAACCGAAGGCACTCGTCCCTACGATGGACTACCCGAACCATCAACTGTTCTTCGATACGCTTGCGCAAATAAGAAGATTTCGCTCATTGGTGCCCGTCCCCGATGGCCCTTGGTCAATCCGGGGGTGGCCCGGCGAAGGCACCGCGGTGAAAGGCTGCCGCGGCCTCGACTTCGGCGATGCCACGCTGGCCGGGTTCCGGCGGCTCCGCGCCGGCCAGCACATGAAGCACCGACCTGACACCGCGTGACAGCGAGATCAGGTTGTAGCCACCCTCCAGCACGAAGACCAGGCGTCCCTTGCAATGCCGGCGGGCCAGGGCCTTGAGGATGTCGGTCATGGCGGCGAAGCCGTCATAGGAGACCTCCAGGGCCAGGTCATGGGTGTGCGGATCGAAACCGGCCGAGACCAGGATCAGGTCGGGCCGGAACCACTCGACCGCCGGTACCAGGATCTCGCGAAAGGCCTTGAGGTAGGCGGCGTCGCCGGCGTCGGCGGGGAGGGGAACATTGACGTTGGTGCCATCCCCGCGGCCCATGCCGACCTCCTCGAGACTCCCCGTACCAGGATAGAAGGGGGCGGCGCGATGCAGGTCGAAGAACAGCACATTGGGGTCGGCCCAGAAGATATCCTGGGTACCATTGCCGTGGTGGGCATCCCAGTCAACGATCATCACTCGCGTACAACCCAGTGCCAGGCGGGCATGAGCGGCGGCCACCGCCACATTGTTGAACAGGCAGAAGCCGCGGGCGCGCACCGGCTCGGCGTGGTGACCAGGTGGTCTCACCAGTGCGAAACTGCTCTCGGCTCTTCCCTCGACGACGGCCTCGACGGCGGCGATCGCCGTGCCGGCGGCCACCTCGGCGGCGTCGACGCTACCGGGTGACACGGCCGTGGTGTCCACATCCAGCCAGGCACTCTGGCCGCGAAGCACGAAGATATGGTCCAGGTAGGAGCTGGTGTGCACGCGCCCCAGCTGCTCCCGCGTCGCCGCCATGCCCGACTCGAAGGTCACGCCGGGAACCGGCTCGAGTTCCAGAAGGTGCCGGATGGTGGTGAGCCTGGCGGGGTGTTCTGGATATTTCCAGGGAACGCCCAGTCCCACCAACAGTGAACGGATACGATCGTCCATGCGACCCGGCAGGAAAGGCACCTCGATATCCGGCTCATGGGCCAGCATTCGCTCGTCGTAGAAGACAATCACGCTGTTCTCGTCGGCCACAGTTCAAACTCCGTGGGTGTGAAGCGAAACAGTGATTCAGGCCAAGTGCCTGACTACAGCATAGATGGGCAGGTCTATGGGGAAAGGGTGTCGACGAACTCACTCGGTGGCCAGGCACGCCGGCAGGCTCTTGCGCAGCGAACGGGGGTGATGCCCCGGTCGTCGACTGGCTCACACCAAGAGGCCACCGATCAGGAATCGGCGACCTGGGTATCTTGCGTAAGCCGGCCCGCGTGCTCAAAGATGTCTTGGCCTTGGTCGCGTCGAGCTGGGCATTGACCAGCTTGTCGGTGACGTCGACGGGCATTGCGCGCAGCCGCGGCATCTCGCTGGCCACGAGCCGCGGCCCGGTGGACCCCTTATGCCCCTCCACGAAGACCCGGAGCGGCCCTTGGCCGGCCTCGTGCATTTGCCCCAACATGTACTGGGCGTCGGCGGTGGTGGCAAGGCGGACGACTATCGGCAAGGCCTGGCGGTACTCCTGCCGCTCATGGCTCCCCAGAGTGTCGGTGTAGGTGTCATCGGCATTGGTCAGCGCGATGTGACCGAACAGGAAGCGCAGGAACACGAATTCTTCGAGGATGGTTACGAGGGCGTTTCCAGCGGGATGGTATGTCTCCGGCCGGCAGCCCCTCGGCGTCCGATGCCTTGCCGATCCCCTCGCTTTTCGCGTGTCTCAACGAAGCCCAAGAACGGAGAGAACCACCAGCACGATGACGACGGCGCCGACGATCCAGACGATGTTGTTCATGAGATACTCCTCTGCGGCGCATGATCCCGTGTGAGGACGCTGTGCCATGGTTGTGGTGATGGCGTCGCGGTCCCTGCGACGCGTGGTGCAACTCCCTGTACAGGCCTTCCCTTGCCTCACCCATGTTGATGGTATGCGATTGGCGCCCCGCCAACTGTGCGCTAGCGTACAGTGTGCCTCGCATCCGATGCCTGGCGGAACGCCCGGCCCTCCACTAGAAGTCGAGAACGAGTTGCGAGGGCTGGAGGGTGTGGTGCAGGCCTGGTTCGGTCCGCCTGCGTTGCAGGGGGCGGGTATTCATCTCGGCCGTGAAGCAGTGATGCCCATTTCGACCATTGCGCTTGGCGTGGTACATGGCCGTGTCGGCGTTGTGCATGAGGGCATCGGCATCGTCGGCATCATCCGGGTAGAGGCTGATGCCGATGCTGAGCGTGACAAGGAGTTGATGGCCATGGATGCAGTACGGCCTCCCGAGGACGGCGAGCAGTTTTGCCGCGACTCGGGTGGCATCCTCGGGTCGCCTGATCTCGGCGAGCAGGATCACGAATTCGTCGCCACCCTGGCGGCAGACGGTGTCGATGACGCGCATGCACTCCTGAACACGACTCGCCACCGCCTGGAGCAGGCTGTCCCCCACGGCATGGCCGAACGCATCGTTGATGGGCTTGAAGGCGTCAAGGTCGAGATAGAGCAGGGCGACCAGGTGGCGGTGACGTTGGGCCAGGCCAAGGGCGCGAGAGAGCCGTTCGGTCAGCAGGGCACGGTTGGGCAGTCCGGTGAGCGGATCATGCTGCGCCAGGTAGGCCATCCTCTCCAGCGTGACCTGTGAGCGAGTGGCGTCGTGGAACACGATCACGGCGCCGGTGACGCGACCCTCACGGTCGTGGATGGGCGCCGCGGAATCCTCGATCGCAAGCTTGCTGCCATCCTGGCGGACCAGCACGCAATCCAGGGCGAAGCCTGCCGTTCGGTTCTCCTCGATGGCGCGCCGCCCGGGGGTGATGACCGTGCGGTGTGTCTTGCCATCGACGAGAGGAAACACTCGCGAGAGTGGCGCGCCGATGGCCTCCCGTTGTGACCAACCTGTCAGGGTCTCCGCCACCCGGTTCATGTAGGTGACCGTCCCGCGGAGGTCGATGGTCAGGACGGCATCGCCGATGGCGCCGAGGGCCGCCCGGGCCCATTGCTTCTCGGCCTCCAGGGCCGCTGCGAGGCACCGTCTTGAGGTTCTGGTCGCTGTTCGCTCGGGAAGGGCCTCTGTGCGCGGAGGATGACCTTGCCGCAGCGGCTGCTCGGCAGGGAAGGAGGCGGAACCGAGTGGTGTCCAGATGGTGCCTTCCAGCAGCGAGTCGTCCCTCACGGGCTCGGCCTGGGAACGCGCCTGGCCCATGGGGCAGATGCCCAAGCGTTGGGCAAGGCTGGCATGGTCCGCTGGGTCGCTCGAGGGCGTGAGACAAGAGGCCTGGTCATCAGAAGGGCGTGCATTACCATGAGCCGGTTTCCTGTTCTGGCGATGTCTGATATCCGCCGGGACGGCGTTGCCTGACCCGGGCCTGGGAGCGCCTGGCCAGTATCCAGCGAGCGTAGTGGCGTGGCGGGGTCGCTTCCGTGCGTTAGCGTACACAGCATGGGCGTCGCGTCCTGCGCCTGTGTCGGCGGGGGGTGCAGCGAGTCAGGGTATCTCGATGTATTTCAGGGGTGATTGCCTGCCTGGTGCTGTCGGGCAGCCTGTTGCCTGTTTCTTGACGTGATCCGGGGTGAGTCCGGCTGGAAGTTCCAGCAGCTGCCCCGTATCGTCAACCACCTTCGGCCAAGTCCTCCCTGCCGGCCCTGCGGTCGGGGGGGCCTGCCCGCGTCGGGAGTGTCCGTCATGGCCCTGCTACATGATCCTCGCCAGAATCACCTGCTGGCGGCCCTGCCGCGGGATGAATACGAGCGCCTGGCGCCCCACCTCGAGCGGGTCGAGCTGCCGCTGGGGGCGTCGCTGGTCGAGTCGGGCATGATGATGCGCCATGTCTATTTCCCGACGGACTGCATCGTATCGCTGCTATGCGTCATGGAAGCGGGGGATTCGACGGAAATTGCCGTCGTCGGTGCCGAGGGGATCGTCGGCATCTCGCTGTTCATGGGCGGCGAAACCACGCCGAGCCGCGCCATCGTGCAGAGTGCCGGCAGTGCCTATCGCCTCAAGGGGCAACTGCTGAAGGACGAGTTCGATCGCGCGTCAGCGCTCCAGTTCAAATTATTGCGCTACACCCAGGCCCTGATCACCCAGATGGCACAGACGGCGGTGTGCAACCGGCACCACAGCCTGGATGAGCAGCTGTGTCGCTGGCTGCTGTTGAGCCTGGATCGCCTGCCGACCAACGAGCTGGTCATGACCCAGGAGCTGATCGCCAACATGCTCGGCGTGCGTCGAGAGGGCGTCACCGAGTCGGCCGGCAAACTGCAGAAGGCCGGGCTGATTGCCT
>NZ_JBEGCI010000015.1:0-73013 GCF_040196315.1 Halomonas pelophila | reverse complement strand
TAGGCCGGCATCCCCATCCAGGTATTGCTGCACCACTTGCAACTTAAACTGGTCGCTGTACTGGTTCCTCATAGAAACACCCCGAAGGTTAGATTGGGTGTCCAACTTTCGGGGTGCAGTTCATATGGCCCGGGCGTTGTGCATTGCGGCGATGATGATCACGCCGCGTAGCGGGAGACCCCCAGGCCACTGGGATCGATGGCGGGTGCACGGCCGTCGATCAGGTCGGCCAGCAGCTGGGCGCTGCCGCAACTCATGGTCCAGCCGAGGGTGCCATGCCCGGTGTTGAGCCACAGGTTGTCGACCCGGGTGGCGCCGATGATCGGCGTGGAATCCGGCGTCATGGGGCGCAGGCCGGTCCAGAACTCGGCTCGGCTCACGTCGCCCCCCTCGGGGAAGACGTCGCGCACCACCATGGCGATGGTCGCCCGGCGCTTCTCCAGCAGGCTCAGGTCGAAGGAGGCCAGCTCGGCGGTACCGCCCACCCGAATACGATCATCGAAGCGCGAGATCGCCACCTTGAAGGTCTCGTCCATCACCGTGGACTGGGGGGCGCCGCCGTCGTCGGTGACCGGCACGGTCAGGCTGTACCCCTTCACCGGATAGATCGGCAGCCGGATCCCCATATCCTTGACCAGAAACGGCGAGTAGCTGCCCAGACACACCACGTAGGCGTCCGCGGTCAGCTCACCCTCGCTGGTCACCACGCTCTCGATGGCCCCGGCACTGCGCTTGAGACGCTGGATCTCGACATTGAAGCGAAACTCGACGCCCAGCCGCTCGCGGCAGTAGTCCGCCAGCCGGTTGGTGAAAAGGTAGCAATCACCGGTCTGATCATCGGGCAGGTGTAGCCCGCCGACGAACTTGCCCGGCACCCGACCAAGCGCCGGCTCGACGCCGGTGATCTCATCGGCATTGAGCAGCTTGTGGCGCACGCCGCACTGTTCCAGGACCCGCATGTCCTTGGCCACGGCCTCCACCTGGCTCTCATGGCGAAACAGCTGCATCAGGCCGCGCTGACGGTCCTCGTAGCGGATGCCGGTCTCGTCACGCAGGGCATTGATGCAGGCACGGCTGTGCTCAGCCACGCGCACCATGCGCTCCTTGTTAACCATGTAGCGCTCGGGGTCGCAGTTGCCGAGCATCTGCATCATGAAGCGCGCCATGCTCGGGTCCATCTTGGGCTGGATCTTGAGCGGCGCATGCTCCTGGAACATCCACTTGACGGCCTTCTGGGGAATACCCGGCGCCGCCCAGGGCGAGGAGAAGCCGAAGGAGACCTGACCGGCGTTGCCGTAGCTGGTTTCCAGCGCCGGCGACGGCTGGCGATCCACCACCGTGACCTCATGGCCCTGCCGAGCCAGGTAATAGGCGCTGGTGACGCCGACGACGCCGCTGCCGAGAATCAGTACCTTCATGCGCTTCCCCTTCTGCCGGGTGATGAGATCAACAAGCCCAGCAGTATAGGGACAACTATCCAGTTATTTCGCCTAAAATAACCCCCAAAATAAAAGCTTAATAATGTTTTATGTCTCAACAACGGATTGATATTCTCTATAATCCTTTATTTTCAGGCTGTCTCTCTACGCCGCGTTAGACGGCTGCCGGCGCGGGCTGGCGAGGATCCGTCTCAGCACCTGCCAAGCCGCCAGGCCCGCCAGCAGGTTGCCGATCGCCGCCCCCATCGCCAGACCCATCAGCTCACCGAGCCAGGCCCCGAGCCAGAGACACGGCAGGTAGAAGACGAACAGCCGAGCCCCCGACATCAACATGGCACGCAGCGGCCAGCCCAGGGCATTACCGGCCGAGACCACGATCATGCAGACCCCCAGCGCTGCGTAGCTCGGCAGCAGGAAGCGAATCAGGATCGCCAGGTCGCCCTGCACCTCGGGGTTACCGGACAGCGCGAGGGCGAGCCACGGCGATGCCAGTGCCATGACAACGCCCAGCGACAGCTGCCAGAGCACCACCACCCTGAGCGCGAGGCGCATCAGCCGATGCACCTGCTCCCAGTCCCCCGCTCCATAGCAGCGTCCGAGCCAGGGCGGCAGCGACATCGTCATGGCCAGCACCACCATCAGCGACAGGGTCTCCAGGCGGCTGGCCAACCCCCAGGCCGCCACCTGGGGCTCGCCGAGGGAGGCCACCACCGAGATCGCCAGCATCGCCGCCAGGGGCGGCATCAGCTGGCTGATCATCGCCGGACCGGCGATACCGATGAAGGGCATGAGCGAGCGCTGCATCTCCCCGACCAGCCCTTCGGCCGCGAGCCACGCCTTGTCACGCAGCCGCTGGGCCAGCAGCAGCAGGCCGATGGCGAAGGCGATCGCGGTCGCCCAGGCGGCGCCCGGCAGGCCGAGCCCCTCCCAAGGTCCGACACCGAAGATCAGCAGCGGGTCGAGCACCAGGTTCAAAAGGCTCGTGATCACCATCATCTTGCCCGGCAGCCAGGTGTCGCCGTGGGCCCGGAACAAGCTGTAACCGAAGTAGAGCACCGCCCCCAGCCACGCCGCCAGCAGCTGGGGCCCCCAGTAGTCGCGGATCAGGGCTCGGGACGCCTCGTCGGCGCCCAGCAGGCCGAACACTGGCGTCTGGATGGCCCACAGCAGCAGCACGAGCAGCGCGATGGTCACGGTGCCTACCAGCAGCACCAGGCTGCCCAGACGGCGGGCTCGCGCCGTTTCCCGCGCGCCCAGGGCACGCGAGATCAGCGCCGCGATGGCGATGCCCATGCCCACCTGAATGCCGATGACCAGGAAGGAGAGCGGGAAGGTGAAGGACTGGGCGGCCAGCGGCGCCGTGCCCAGGCGGGCGATGAAGGCGCTGTCCACCAGCTGGAAGCCGAGCAGCGCCAGCACACCGATCGCCATGGGCCAGGTCTGGCGCCACAGGGTGAGGCCGAGGGTGGAACGAGATGCGTCGAGGGAATTCACAAGGACTCCGGGGTCTGTCGGGGCCAGGCATTCTACGCCATGGCGGCGCCGGACTCAGCCCGCGAGCCCCGGGTGGCCCACCACCAATCCGGCCAGGATGCGCTCGATTTCCGCGGCGGGCATGGGGCGGAAGAAGTAGAACCCCTGCACCAGATCGCAGCGCATGTCCTGGATCAGCGCCAGCTGTTCGCGATTCTCGACCCCTTCCGCCACCACCTCGAGCCCCAGCCGATGGCCGATGAAGATCGCGGCCTCCATGATGGCGCGGTCCTCGGGCTGATCCGGGGCATCCCGCACGAAGGCCCGGTCGATCTTGAGCGCCGTGACCGGGAAGTGCTTGAGATAGCTCAGCGACGAGTAGCCGGTACCGAAATCGTCGATGGCGATGCGATACCCCAGGCGATGGAGCCGGCGCAGCCCCTCGAGGATCCGATCGTCGGCCTCGATCAGCACGTTCTCGGTGAGCTCGATGCCGATATGCCGTGGCCCCAGATCGTAGCGCGCCAGGCAGGCCTCGAAGCGATCGAAGACGTCGGCCCGGCTCATCTGACGGCCGGAGAAGTTGATGTCGATGCGCTCCAGGGCCAGGCCGGCGTCTCGCCACCGCGCCCGCTGTCGACAGGCGGCTTCCATGACCCAGTCACCGAGGAGGTGAATCAGATCGGAGTGCTCGGCCAGCGGGATGAACTCGGCCGGAGAGATCGGCGGACCGTCGTGGGGGTGCCAGCGCAGCAGCGCCTCGAGATTCTCGATGCGCCCGCTCATGGCCGATACCTGGGGCTGGTAGTGCAGCGACAGCTCGCCCTGGTCGAGCGCCTGTTCCAGGCGATCAGCCAGGCGATGCTGATGCAGCAGCTCGTCGTGAAGCTGCTGGTCGAAGAACCATACGCTGCCGCGGCCATCGAGCTTGGCCCGGTTCTTGGCCACATCGGCATTGCGAATCAGCTCCCGCGCCGTATCGCCGTTATCCGGATAGAAGCTGACGCCCAGGCAGGCCGTCACCTGGCGCCGTGATCCGTCTACCATGAAGGGCGCCCGCAGGGCCTGCTGGATCTTGTGCACCAGCTGCGGCATCACGTCCTCGCGCTGGAGCCCCGGGAAGGCGATCACAAACTCGTCGCCGGATAGGCGCGACATCAGGTCGGAGCCGCGCTTGGTGCGGTGCAGGCGCCGACTCAACTCGACCAGCAGGCGGTCGCCCTGCTCGTAGCCCAGGGCATCGTTGATCTCCACGAAGTGGTCGATGTCGAGGTAGATCAGCACCAGGCCGCAATCCTGTCGTCCACAGCCGGCGAGTACCTCGTCGAGCTGCGACTCGAAGGTCTGGCGATTGGGCAGGTGCGTCAGGGCGTCGAAGCGCGTGGCAAAATCCAGTTCGCGATGGGCCCGCTTCTGATCCGAGAGGTCCACGTCGACGCAGAACATCAAGGGATCGTCGGTGTGCTCCCCGAGCATCACGTGATGGGAGAAGACCGAGACCGTCTCGCCGCTCTTGTGCTGGAGCTCCAGCTCATCGGCGGGAATCTCGACCCCCTTCTCCACCCAGGCGCGATGCGCCCGAATCACGGGCTCGCGCATCGGCGCGGGGATGATCAGCTCCTCAAGCATCCGTCCCTGAGCCTCGTCGCTGGCGTAGCCGTAGAGCCGGGTGCTGGCTTCGTTCCAGTAGATCACTCGCCGCTCGCGGTCGTAACCCTGCACCGCAACCTTCGGCAGGCTTTCCAGCAAGGCACGAAATCGCTGCTCGCTTTCCAGGTACTGGCGTCTGACGCGCTCGACATCGTCCAGGGGGTCCGCCTCCCCAACGGCGTACCACCTCGCCCTGACCTGCTGCCACCGTCGCACCAGCCATTGCTGGAAACGGGTTTCGCGACCGCTCATTCGTCCCCTCATCATCGCCCGGCGATGCCGTCTTGCCTGCTGGGAGCGCATGACCCGAGGCGGCATCGATAATGACCATCCTACCTGCTTGTGTAGGAAATATCTTACACGGCATAAGGTCTTCGCCCAGGCACTGCCCTCCGACGTTTCAATGAGAACCCTAGCCCCTGAAGAGTGTCCCGTCTCGTACATTTTTTGACATTTCGTTGCAGATCTTCTCATTTTCCTAAGGTTGTCCGTCATTCGGGCAACCTCAGGGCAATCATGCCTCCCCCCTCCCAATGGAGAAGATCCCATGAAACTCGATACCCTCAAGTACGGCTTCGATACCGCCACCATGCCCCTCGATCCGGTCGCCGACTACTGGGCACCCGAGGTCACCCGCGCCCTGCGGCAGCAGGATTGGGCCCAGGCCGAGGTGCGCTCCCGGCTGGACCTCGAGGCCTGGCAGGCCTTCACCCAGGACCTGCCCCGGGACCCCTACGTCAACCGCCGCTGGAAGCGCATGTCCTGGCTGACGCTGGACGAGCGCAGCGATGTCCTCGACATGGGGCCCTGCCCGATGGCACAGGGCGGCGCCTTCAACGATGCCGAGAGCATGGCGGACCGTCTTCGCTACTACGAGCCCCTGGCGCCTGAGTTCATGGCGCGACCGGACGTGAAGGCCTTTGTGCGGGCCTGGGCTCGGCTGTGGCAGCTGCGGCCGAGCGAGCCCATCCTCATGCAGATCACCGGCGTGCGCGGCGAGGGCATGGTCGATCCGCTGCAGGGCCAGGGGATTCACGCCGATGGCTGCCAGGCGCTGAGCGTCATGGTGGTCAGCCGAGCCAACGTGGCCGGGGCCGAGAACCATCTCTACGCCGACAAGGCCGGCACCCGTTCCCTCTCCGACACGACCCTCGCCCCGGGGGATATCCTGCACCTGCGGGACGACCGCCTCTTCCACAGCGTCGATGCGATCACCCAGCAAGACGACGGTGCGCCCTTCGAGCGCTTCGTCATCATCATCAACAGCCGCTTCGTGGATGAGTTTCAGAACCGCATCCTGCGTCGACACTTCCCCGACGCGATCCTTCACGAGCCCCGCTGACACCCCCCCCTGAAAGGAAATGCCCCCCCGGAGAGACTCCGGGGGGGCATCATGGCGTCTGCCGAGTCGAGACGCGGCGCGCCTTACTGGCGGATGCCCTCGAAGGTGACGTAGAGCTCGAGCTCGTGCATCACCTCGGGAAACTGGCTCATGTCGATGCCGTAGTCAGCCAGGACCAGGGTCGTGGAGCCCTCGAAGCCGGCGCGGTAGTTCCCCCAGGGGTCCTCGCCCTCGCCCAGCAGGGTGACGGGCATCTCGATCGCGTTGGTCTCGCCGTGCAGCGTCAGCTCGCCGCTCAGCACGCCCTCGTTGTCGCCGCTGGGGGCAAAGCCGGTGGACGTGAAGGTGGCGGTCGGATACTCGCCCACGGCCAGGAAGTCGTCGCTCTTGATGTGCTTGTCACGCTCGGCATGGTTGCTGGTGAGGCTCGCCACATCGACCTCGAGATTGGCGGCCGCGTCCTCCAGGTTCTCCGGGGCGTAGCGGAAGCTGCCCGAGAATTCCTCGAAGCTGCCGAGGATGTAGGAGAAGCCCAGGTGGCTGATCTTGAATTGAATGAAGGCGTGCTGGCCCTCGGTGTCGATGGCGTAGTCGGCGGCCTGGGCCTGGGTCAGCGGCAACAGGGCAGCGGCGGCCAGGGCGGTGGCGATGGCGGTCTTCTTGATCATGAAGGCTCCTTGTGGATCGTATCGGGGAGAACATCGCCTCAGGGGCGACGGGAACGGCGCGGGTCGACCATGCGCGTCAGCACGTCGCTGCGATCGACCCAGTGGTGTTTCAGGGCGGCCAGGGCATGACCCACCGACAGCAGGATCAGCGCCAGGGCACTGTACCAGTGCACCTGGCCGGCAAGGGTGGCCTGATTCGGCAGGCCGCTGATCAGCGCCGGCACCTCGAAGGCGTCGAACACCTTGATCCCCTGGCCCTCGGCGGTGGGGATCAGGTAGCCACTGATCAGCACCACCAGCATCAGCAGGTAGAGCCCGAGGTGTCCCAGATGGGCGGCCAGGCGCTCCAGGCGTTGCCCCTGCGCCTGCGGCGTGGGTTGCAGGAAGCGCCACCCCAGGCGGACCAGGGTGACCAGCAGCAGCAACATGCCCACGGAAAGATGCCACCAGGGGCCCAGGTTGTACCAGCGGTGGTAGTAGTCGAGCCCCGTCATCCACCAGCCCAGGGCGAAGAGACCGATGATGGCCAGGGCGCCAAGCCAGTGCAGCAGGATGCTGACCAGTCCCCAGCCACGACGGGTGTTGTTCCACATGATCTCTCTGCCTCCCTGCGTAGGTTGATCGACGGCCAGCATACCCTACGAGACGATCGGTATCCGCGAATAAACCCGAACATTGCATTCGGAAAAACCGCATGCCGCCGCCACGAGAGACGTGGCGGCGGCATGCGGTCATCACGACTGTCAGAAGGATCAGCCTCGCTCGGCCAGCACCTCGAGCAGCAGGCGGGCCGTGGGCGCGCTGGAGGCCGGGTTCTGCCCGGTGACCAGCAGCCCGTCGCGCACCTGGAAGGGCGCGAAGTCATCCTGGCTTCGCGCATAGTCACCGCCCTGTTCCTTGAGCGCATCCTCGAGCAGGTGCGGCACCACGCCAGTGAGGCCCACCGCCTCCTCCTCGCTGTTGGCGAAGCCGGTGACCCGGCGCCCCTTGACCAGCGGCTCGCCCGCGGGCGTCTTGACGTCGAGCAGCACCGTGGGCGCGTGGCAGACCGCGGCCACCGGACGCTCGGCGGCCAGGAAGGCCTCGATCAGGCGACGCGAATCGGCATCGCCGGTCAAGTCCCACAGCGGCCCGTGGCCCCCTGGATAGAAGATCGCGTCGAAGTCGCCGACCTCGACGTCGGCGAGTCGGTACGTGCTGGCGAGCTGCGCCTTGGCCTGGTCGTCCGACTCGAAGCGCCGGGTCTCCTCGGTGAGGGCCTCCTCGGCCTGGGAGTTCGGGTCCACCGGCGGCAGGCCGCCCTTGGGCGAGGCCAGGGTGACCTCGGCGCCGGCGTCCTTGAAGACGTAGTAGGGCGCGGCGAACTCCTCGAGCCAGAAGCCGGTCTTGTGGTCGGTATCGCCCATGCGGTCATGGGAGGTCAGTACCATCAGGATCTTCATCGCGGCCCTCCTCGGGCGTTGGTGCATGCGTGCCTAGGTGAGATGGAGACGCGGGCGAGGAGTTCAAGGAAGCGGCGAGAAAACCACAAAAAAGCGCCTGCCGCGACGGGCAGGCGCTCGATGCTTCAAGGGCGGTCGACGGACCGTCAGACCAGGGCGTCGAGCCCGCGGGCCAGGTCGTCGCGGATGTCCTCCAGCGCCTCCAGCCCCACCGCCAGGCGAATCAGGCCCTCGCTGATCCCGGCTGCGGCCTTCTGATCGTCGGAGAGGCGGCCGTGGGTGGTGGTGGCGGGATGGGTGATGGTGGTCTTGACGTCCCCCAGGTTGCCGGTGATCGAGACCATGCGCGTGGCGTCGATCACCGACCAGGCCGCCTCGCGACCGCCCTTCACCTCGACACCGATCACCGCCCCGAAACCCTGTTGCTGGCGGCTGGCGAGCTCATGCTGCGGGTGGCTCGCCAGGCCGCTGTAGTGGACGCGAGCCACCGCCGGGTGGCCATCCAGCCACTCGGCGAGGATCCCGGCGTTCACGCAGTGGGCGCGCATGCGCAGATTGAGGGTCTCGAGGCCCTTGGTGAAGAGCCAGGCATTGAAGGGGCTCAGGCAGGGTCCGCAGGTACGCACCACCCCGAACACCTCCTCGAGCTCCTTGTCGCGGCCGACCACGGCCCCACCGATCGCCCTGCCCTGGCCGTCCAGGTACTTGGTGGCGGAGTGGATGACGAGGTCCGCCCCCAGCGCCAGCGGCTTCTGCAGGGCCGGCGTCAGGAAGCAGTTATCGATGGCAAGCCAAGCCTCATGACGATGGGCAATCTGGGCCAGGGCCGCGATGTCCACCACCTCGGAGAGCGGATTCGAGGGCGTCTCGGCGAACAGCAGCTTGGTGGCCGGGCCGATGGCAGCCTCCCAGGCCTCGAGGTTCGACAGCTCCACGTAGCGGGTGGTGATGCCGAACTTGCCGAGGTACTTGTCGAACAGGCTGACCGTGGAGCCGAACAGCGACCGCGAGGCGACGATCTCGTCGCCCGAGGAGAGCAGCGCCAGCGCCGTGGCCATGATCGCCGCCATGCCGGAACTCGTGGCCACGCAGCGCTCACCGCCTTCCATGGCCGCCAGGCGCTGCTCGAAGGTGCGCACGGTAGGATTGGTGAAGCGCGAGTAGATGTTGCCCGGCTCCTCGCCGCTGAACTTGGCCGCCGCCTCGGCGGCGCTGCCATAGACGAAGCTCGAGGTCGGGAAGATCGGCTCGCCATGTTCCTGCTCGTGGGTACGCTGATGACCGGCGCGGATGGCCAGGGTCTCGAGCTCCCACTCCGGCGCTGGTGTCTGATCCTGCTGCATGACGGGCCCCTTCAGTCGTCGATGTCGTCTTCCTGATTGTGCATCCCCACCAGCGCGTGGTCGCCGGCGCTGAGCTGCTTGGCATCGTCGCTGCGCGAGGCCTCGAGATCCGCCAGGTAGCGATCGTCGATGTCACCGGTCACGTACTGGCCGTCGAACACCGAGCAGTCGAAGGCCTCGAGGGCGGGATTCACCTCGCGACAGGCGGCCTTCAGGTCGTCGAGGTCCTGGTAGAAGATCCGGTCGGCACCGATCAGCTCGCCCACCTCGGCCTCGCTGCGCCCATGGGCGATCAGCTCGTTGGCCGCCGGCATGTCGATGCCGTAGACGTTGGGATAGCGAACCGGCGGCGCGGCCGAGGCGAAGTAGACCTTGCGGGCGCCGGCCTCGCGGGCCATCTGGATGATCTGCTTGCAGGTGGTGCCGCGCACGATGGAGTCGTCCACCAGCAGGACGTTCTTGTCCTTGAACTCGACGCCGATGGCGTTGAGCTTCTGGCGCACCGACTTCTTGCGCTGGGTCTGGCCCGGCATGATGAAGGTCCGCCCGATGTAGCGGTTCTTCATGAAGCCTTCGCGGTAGGTCACCCCGAGGTGCTGGGCGAGCTCCAGCGCTGAGGTCCGCGAGGTGTCGGGAATCGGGATCACCACGTCGATGTCCTGCTCGGGCCACTCGTTCTGGATCCGGTCGCCGAGCTTGCGTCCCATCTGCATGCGGGTGCCGTAGACGTAGGCGCCGTCGAGGATGGAGTCGGGGCGCGCCAGGTAGACGTGCTCGAAGATGCAGGAGGCAAGCCTGGGGGTGTCGGCACACTGCTGGGTGTGGATGGCGCCGGTCATGTCGACGAAGATCGCCTCGCCCGGGGCCAGGTCGCGATGCAGCTCGAAGCCGCCGACGTCCAGCGCCACCGACTCCGAGGCGATCATCACCTCCTGCCCCTCGCCCTCGTCGCGGGTGCCGAACACCACCGGACGGATGCCGTGGGGGTCGCGGAAGGCGACCAGGCCGACGCCGTTGATGATCGCCACCGCGGCGTAGCCGCCCCGACAGCGACGATGCACGCGGCGCACCGCATCGAAGATATCGCCGGGCGCCAGGTGCAGTCCCTGCTTGCCGAGCTCGTGAGCGAAGACGTTGAGCAGCACCTCGGAATCTGAACTGGTGTTGATGTGGCGCAGGTCGGAAGAGAACAGCTCCTGCTTGAGCTGATCGGAGTTGGTCAGGTTGCCGTTGTGCGCCAGGGTGATGCCGTAGGGGGAGTTGACGTAGAACGGCTGAGACTCCGCCTCGCTGGAGGAACCGGCGGTGGGATAGCGCACGTGGCCGATGCCCAGGTTGCCCTTGAGGCGGGCCATGTGGCGGGTATGGAAGACGTCCCGCACCAGGCCGTTGCTCTTGCGCAACAGGAACCGGCCATCGTCCCAGGTCATCATGCCGGCGGCATCCTGTCCGCGGTGCTGGAGCACGGTCAGGGCGTCATAGATGCCCTGATTCACCGCCTGCTTGGCCATCAGGCCCACGATACCGCACATTCTACCTTACCTCTCTTGCCGGGCTTGCTTGCCGGACTTGCTGTGAAGAGTCGGGGCGGGCCGTGGCGCCGTCCCGGATTCGTGTATCAGGGGGTCGTCGCCTCATCGGCGTCGTCCGGTTCGGCCTCGTCGGATGAGGCCGGCGCCGCTGGCGGCAGGGAGAGCTCGCGCAGGGAGGACGGCTCGGGCAGGCGCCCTTCCCAGGCCTCGAGATGACTCACCGCCCAGTCCTGGAGCCGTTCGAAGGTCGGGCGCAGCGTCGCCTCCTGCCAGGCCTGGAGCTGCACCAGCGGCGTCAGGCTCAGCAGGATGGTCGCCAGGATCAGGATCGCCCCACCCTTGGCCATGCCGAAGGCGGTGCCGGTCACCCGATTCAACAACCCCATCCCCACCCACTCCACGGCGGCGTGCACCATGCGGATGACGATGCCGCAGAGCAGGATCACCGCGAAGATCACCAGCACGAAGGCCAGCACCAGGCGGCCATCGGCGCTGTCGATCACCCCGGACAGCAGCTCTGCCACCGGCGGGGCCAGCAGCCGAGCCGCCAGCAGCGCGATGATCCAGGCGGCGAGTCCCAGGGCCTCGCGGACCAGCCCGCGCAGGAAGCCGGCAAGTCCCGTCACTACCAGGACCGCCACGAAGATCCAGTCGATCCAGGTCAGGGTCATGAGCCGTTGTCCGCGCGCACCAGCAGACCCTGAAGGTTGTCCCGGGCCTTGAGCTCACCCATCACCCGCTCGCCCTCCCGGGAAGAGGCGAAGGGGCCGACATAGACGGTCGTCAGCCCGTTGTCGCGAGCGCGACGGTAGACGGGCAGGCCCTGGTCGGCGAGCTTTGCCTCGAGGCGCTCGGCGTTGGCGGTCTCGCCGAAGCTGCCCACCTGCACGGCCCACTCCCCGTCGGGAGCGGCCTCGACCGGCGTGGAGGACGCCTGCTGCTGACCGGCCAGGCGCTCGTCGGCGGCGCGGGCCAGCTCGGCGATGGGGTCGGCGGCGGGTTCGTCGCCGCGCTCGCGCTCGGGCGGCGTCGACGCCTGCTCGGCCGCCGGCTCGTCGTCCGACGCCGTTTCCGGCTTGGCGGAGGCGGCCTCGGCCTCCGGGGCCCGGTCGAGACTCTCCGGCGGCTGCGGGTCCGGCAGCTCGCGGCGCTCCACCTCGACCGGCTGCTCGATGGTCATCACCGGCTGAGGCCGCTCGCCGCGCGGGGCCGGCTCGTCGAACAGCATGGGCAGGAAGATCACCGCCAGGGCGGTCAGGATCACGGCCCCGCTGAGACGCTCTCGCATTCCGTATTTCATCTCGCTTCCTCGCTGCGCGTGGCGTGCTCTGCCGTCGGCGCCACGGCCTGATGCCAGGCCAGCACGGCGGCGACGGTGAAGAAGGAGCCACAGACCAGCACACGATCCTCGGGCGCGAGGCGGGTCGACAGCCAGTCGGCGGCCTCGGCCGGCGAGTCCCCGCGGTGCCAGACCCGAGCGCCCTGATGGGCCAGGCGGTCGGCCAGGTCATCCGCCGACCGCGCCCGCTCGCCCTCGAGGCTCGCCGGCACCCAGGCATCCACCGCCGGGGCCAGGGCGGCGATCACGCCGTCGGCATCCTTGTCACCGAGCATGCCGATCAGGCCGATAGTGCGCCCCTCGCATGGGAGAGCCGTGAGCCGCTGCGCCAGGTAGGCGGCCGCATGGGGATTGTGCCCGACATCCAGGCACCAGGGCCCCAGCCACTGCATGCGCCCGGGCAGCCGGACGCTTGCCAGGGCGTGGCGACAGGCGGGCTCCTCCAGCGGCACCTCCACCAGCGCCAGGGCCTGCAGGGCGCTGGCGGCGTTGTCCAGCGGCAGCCCGGGATCGGGCAGGTCGGCCAGGGCGACGGGATCACCGCCGCCGTCCTGCCCGAACCAGCGCCAGGCGTCGCCCTCCCCTTCGCGGTGGAAGGCCTCGCCCAGGGCCACCACCCGGGCGCCCTGCTGCTCGGCCACGGCCCGGACGCTCGCCGGCAGCGTCGTGCTGCCTAGCACCGCGGGCCGGCCGGGGCGCAGGATGCCGGCCTTCTCGCGCCCGATGCCCTCGAGATCGTTGCCGAGAAAGGCGGCATGATCCTGGGCCACAGTGGTGATCACCGCGACGTCCGGATCGATGATGTTGACGGCATCCAGCCGGCCGCCCAGCCCCACCTCGAGGATCGCCAGCGCTGGGGGCTGCCGGGCGATCGCCCACAGCGCCCCCAAAGTCCCCATCTCGAAGTAGCTCAGGCTGATCGGCTCGCCTTTGAGCCGCGCCGCCTCGACCGCCTCGAAGCCGGCGATCAGGGTGGCGTCATCCGCCTGCCGGCCGTCCAGCCGCAGGCGCTCGTTGTAGTGCAGCAGATGGGGAGAGGTGTAGGTCGCCGTGGTGAGGCCGTGGGCCTGGGCCAGCGCCTCGAGCATGGCCACGGTCGACCCCTTGCCGTTGGTGCCGGCGACCGTGATGACCCGGGGAGCGAGTGGCCCCTCGAGGAGCCCCATGCGGCGCGCGACCTCGGCGACGCGGTCGAGGCCGAGGTCGATGCCGACCGGATGAGCCGCTTCCAGCCGGGCCAGCCAGGCCGGAAGCGTCGTTGGCAGGGCGCGCTCGCTCATGCGGATCGATCAGCGCGCCGGTTCGGAACGCTCGCCGTTCTGCTCGGCGTCGCTTTCCGCGTCGGGCTCGACGCCTTCATCGGGCATCGTGGCGAGCACGTCGTCCTGCTCGGCCTGTTCGGCCACTTGTACCAGGTCCGGCTCCTCGCTGACGGTCTCCTCGCCGATCACCGGCTGATGGGTCAGCTTGCGCAGCACGCCGCCGAGGCGCGAGCGAATCTCGCCGCGATGGACGATCATGTCCACGGTACCGTGCTCGAGCAGGAACTCGCTGCGCTGGAAGCCCTCGGGCAGCTGTTCGCGCACGGTCTGCTCGATGACGCGTGGCCCGGCGAAGCCGATCAGCGCGTTGGGCTCGGCCACGTTGAGATCGCCCAGCATCGCCAGCGACGCCGAGACGCCGCCGAACACCGGGTCGGTGAGCACCGAGATGTAGGGCACGCCGGCCTGCTTGAGCTTCTCCAGGGCCGCCGAGGTCTTGGCCATCTGCATCAGCGAGAACAGCGCCTCCTGCATCCGCGCGCCGCCAGAGGCGGCGAAGCAGACCAGCGGGATACCCTCCTCGAGGGCGACGGTGGCGGCGCGCACGAACTTCTCCCCCACCACGGCACCCATGGAGCCGCCCATGAAGGTGAACTCGAAGGCCACCACGACCACCGGCAGCCCCTCGAGGGAGCCGCGCATGGCGATCAGCGCATCGTTCTCGCCGGTAGCCTTCTGGGCCGCGATCAGGCGATCCCGGTACTTCTTGGAATCGCGGAACTTGAGGCGATCCATCGGCTCGAGCTTGGCCGCGATCTCCTCGCGGCCTTCCTTGTCCAGGAACCAGTCGAGCCGCTTGCGCGCGGTCAGGCGCAAGTGATGGTCGCACTTGGGGCAGACGCTATGGTGCTTTTCCAGCTCCGGGAGATAGAGCACCGCTTCGCACTTGGGGCACTTGCGCCACAGGCCGTCGGGGACGCTTGCGCGGCGATCCTTGCGCTGGATGCGGCCCACCGAGGGCACGATCTTGTCTAGCCAGCTCATGTCAGAAACACTTCCGTAAAGGCTGATGCTCCCGGCGGCGCCGGGAGCAGGGTCGATTCGTTGGCGAGGAGGATCAGGCGTCCAGCGCCTGGCGCATCTCTCCCAGGACCGCCTCGAGGGCAGCGGGGATCGCCTCGGGATGCTCGGCATTTTCGGCGATGCGGTTGACCAGCGCCGAGCCGACGATCACGCCATCGGCCACCTTGCCCACCTCCGCGGCCGAGGCCCCGTCGCGGATCCCGAAGCCCACGCACAGCGGCAGATCGGTCATCTCGCGCAGTGGCGCCAGGTGCTCCGCCACGTCGTCGGCATTGAGGGTCGCCGAGCCGGTCACACCCTTCAGCGAAACATAGTAGAGATAGCCCTCGCCGTGGGCGCATATTGTAGCGGCCCGAGCACGCGAAGTGGTAGGGGCGACCAGGAAGATCGACGCCAGACCGCGGGCCTTGAGCAGCGGACCGACCTCGTCGGCCTCCTCCGGCGGCATGTCGACGATCAGCACGCCGTCGACGCCCGAGTCGGCGGCCTGGTCGGCGAAGGTCGCCAGGCCGATGCGCTCCACGGGGTTGAGATAGCCCATCAGCACCACCGGGGTCTCGGCGTCGGTGCGACGGAACTCGCTGACCATCTCGAAGAGATGCGAGAGGCGAACGCCCTTCTTGAGGGCCCGCTCGCAGGCCTTCTGGATCACCGGCCCATCGGCCATGGGATCCGAGAACGGCACGCCCAGCTCGATGACATCGGCGCCTGCCGCCACCAGGGCGTGCATGAAGCCGACGGTGTGCTGGGGCGCCGGATCGCCGGCGGTGATGTAGGGAATCAGTGCGCGGCGGCCCTCGGCCTTGAGCGCAGCGAAGCGTTGGTCGATACGATTCATGGTATGGGCCGTCATCTAGAATTCGATTCCGTCGATCTTCGCAACCGTCATGATGTCCTTGTCACCACGTCCGGAGAGGTTGATCACGATGTTCTGGTCGGGGCGCATGGTCGGCGCCAGCACCTTGGCATAGGCCAGGGCGTGGGCGGACTCCAGTGCGGGCATGATGCCCTCGACGTGGGTCAGCTCACGAAACGCCTCGAGCACGTCCTGATCGTTGGCGGCCACGTAGTTGACGCGCCCGACGTCCTTCCACAGCGCGTGCTCGGGGCCGACGCCCGGGTAATCCAGGCCCGCCGAGACCGAGTGGGTGTCGGAGACCTGGCCACCCTCGTCGGACATCAGGTAGGTGCGGTTGCCGTGCAGCACGCCGCGCGGGGCGCCCGACGTCAGGGGGGCGGCGTGGCGCCCGGTCTCGACGCCGTCGCCGCCCGCCTCGACGCCGTACATGACGACGTCATCGTCCTCGACGAACGGATAGAAGAGCCCCATGGCATTGGAGCCGCCGCCGACGCAGGCGATCAGCGCATCGGGCAGCCTGCCGAACTCCTCGATGGACTGACGTCGCGCCTCGCGGCCGGCCACGGCATTGAAATCGCGCACCAGCATCGGATAGGGATGCGGACCCGCCACGGTGCCGATGATGTAGAAGGTGTTGTCGACGTTGGTCACCCAGTCGCGCAGCGCCTCGTTCATGGCGTCCTTGAGGGTCTGCGTGCCGGAGGTAACCGGGATGACGTTGGCCCCCAGCAGGCGCATGCGATAGACGTTGAGCTTCTGGCGTTCGACGTCTGCGGCGCCCATGTAGACCTCGCACTCGAGACCCAGGCGCGCCGCCACGGTGGCCGTGGCCACGCCGTGCTGGCCGGCACCGGTCTCGGCGATCACCCGCGGCTTGCCGCTCTTCTTGGCCAGCAGCGCCTGGCCGATGGTGTTGTTCACCTTGTGGGCGCCGGTGTGGTTGAGGTCTTCGCGCTTGAGCCAGATCTGTGCCCCACCGAGCTGCTTCGACCATCGCTCGGCATGATAGAGCGGTGACGGGCGGCCCACGTAATGGGCCAGGTCGTAGTCGAATTCCGCCTGGAAGGCCGGATCATCACGAAGACTCAGGTAGGTCTTCTCCAACTCATCCAGGGCGAAGCTCAGGGTCTCCGAGACGAACCGGCCGCCGTAGGCGCCAAAATGGCCGCGGGCATCCGGCAGTCGGGTCAGGTCACTGAACTTGCTCACGAAAGACACCTCACAGGGTCGCCAGATAGGGGTGTAGGGGAACAGGTCGACGCCGAGGACTCAGCGCGAGCGCCGATCGTCGGCCCGTCGCACGGCGTCAAGGAATGCCGCCATGCGAGTGGCGTCCTTGACGCCGGGCGCGGTCTCGATGCCACCGGAGACATCCACCGCGAAGGGGCCAACGGCTGCGATCGCCGCGTCGACATTGTCCGGCGTCAGGCCTCCGGCGAGGATAACAGGTTTTGCCAGGCTTGCGGGGATTCGCGACCAGTCGAAGGTCTCCCCCGTGCCCCCCGGCACGCCGGGGCGATAGGCGTCGAGCAGCAGCGCCCGGGCACCGCGATAGGCCTCGGCGGCGGCAGGAAGGTCGAGACCTTCACGCATGCGCAAGGCCTTGATCCAGGGGCGCCCGGCCGCCTCGCAGGCGCCCGGGGTCTCGTCACCGTGGAACTGCAGCAGGTCCAGGTGCGGGCTGCAGCAAGCCACCAGGGACGCCGACGGGTCGACGAAGAGCCCCACGCGGGTGACGAAGGCCGGCACCCGGGCACTCAGCTCGACGAGCCGGCGCTCATCGATGGCGCGCTTGCTGCCCGGCCAGAGCACGAAGCCCAGGGCGTCGGCGCCGGCGGCCACGGCGGCGTCGACGTCCTCCTCGCGGGTCAGGCCGCAGAACTTGATACGGGTGCGGTGCAGTATCGACATGACGGCAGCGGTCTCCGGGTGGGTCGAGATGGATATCGCAAGAAGGCCGGCGCGTCGGCGCCGGCCACCGGACGGCTAGGCCCCCTCCGCCACCGGGCGGCCACGGCGAAATTCGACCATCGGGCAGTCGGGCAGGGCTCGCTCGCCGGTCCACTCACCGAGGAAGGCCAGCAGGTTGGGCCCCAGCGGCTCTCGGGGCAGGCCCCAGCACTCGTCATAGACGGAGTCGACGAAATGCAGGCCGCAGGCCGGAGCGGTCACGTCCCCCAGGGCGCGATTCTTCAGCGCCATGAGCTCGCTGAGGTAGTCATCGCCCCGCTCGCCCCGCCCCACCGTGACCAGGGCGCCGACGATATTGCGGATCATGTGGTGCAGGAAGGCGTTGCCCTGGACGTCGATGACCACCAGGGGACCATGGCGATGCACCTCGATGAAATGAAGGTGGCGCCAGGGCGTCTTCGACTGGCAGCCGGCGGCGCGAAAGCTCGAGAAGTCGTGCTCGCCGACTAGCGCCTGGGCGGCCCGGTGCATGGCATCGGCATCCAGGGGATCGCGACACCAGGTGGCATTGGCCCGTTCCAGCACCGGCCGGCTCGGCTGGTTGAGGATCACGTAGCGGTAGCGTCGTGCCAGGGCCTTGAAGCGGGAGTGGAAGTCGTCGGAGACCGGCTTCACCCAGCGCACCGCGACATCGCGCGGCAGGTTGGCATTGGCGCCGAACACCCAGGCCTTCTCGGAACGCGGCACCGGAGGGTCGAAGTGGACGATCTGGCGGGTCGCATGGACACCGGAGTCGGTGCGTCCGCTGGAGTGCAGGGTGATCGGCTGTCCGGCCGCCACCTTCGAGAGCGCGGCCTCGACGGCCCCCTGCACCGAGGGGGAGTGCTTGAGGCGCTGCCAGCCGCAGTAGCCGCTGCCGTCATACTCCACCCCCATGGCCAGGCGGCCGTTCAGGGGGTGGCGTTCATCGAGGGATCTGAAAAGGGTCATTCGGCCTCATGGCAGGTGTTGATCCAGCAGTTCACGGGCCTCCTGCCGGGCATCCGGATCGCCGGTCTCGTCAATCAGGCTCTCGAGCAACGCCTGAGCCTGACCGCGCTCGCCGGCATCCAGCAGGCGTCGCGCCTCGGCGAGCGTCGACGTCGGGAAGGCCGCCGCGGAAAAGTGGGCATTATCCTCCGACAGCGGCGGGAAGGCCACCTCCTCGACGTCCCACTCCTCCGGCAGGTCGCGATCGGCACGGCTGACGGCCGACGCGGGAGACGCATCGCCGCCGCCCTGGCCAGAAGGCGTGAAGTCCACGCTGGGCTGCATGGGCGTCTCCTCTCGTGGCGCGGGATTCGCCTCCAGGGAAGGCGGATGGTAATCGATGATGTCGCGTCCGTCGTCGGCCTGAACGGTCTCAAGCGGCGTCTCGGCGATCGACGATGCCGGCTCCGCCTCGAAACCCTCGTGATCCTCGAAGCCCTCGTGAGTGTCAGGGAGCTCGTGAGTCTCAGGCGCCTCGTGGGCGTCGCGCTCCGGGTCGGAAGACTCGGTGCCAGAGAGCTCGGCGGCGGGTTCCGGCTTGGGGGGGCGATAGGCGGCCAGGGGGTCGGGCGAGCGATCGACGCTCAATGCCTCACCGACGGACCGTTCTTCGACCGCTTCGGCGCCCTCATCGTCGTCCGGCGCGTCGGGCTCATCGAAGCGACGCGGCTGGTGCTCGTCGGGCACGGGGAACACGGCCCGCTCGGGGTCGGACGACGCGCTGTGCACCGCGTGGCGCTGCATGAGCGTGGCCACCTCGGCCTGGACGTCGGGATCGCCGCCGGCGCGAAGCTGTTCGGCCTGACGCGCCGCGGCGCTGCGATCACCCTGCTCCAGCTGCACTCGCAGCAGCTTGAGCCTCAGGTCGTCGCGGCCGGGCTCTCGGACCAGGCTCGCCTCCAGCAGCTCGCGAGCCTGATCGTAACGCCCATAGGCGATGAAGATATCGGCCTCGTTGATGGCCTCGGCCTCGGGCATGGAGGCGCGTACCGGCGTCCTCGGCGCCTCCTCACGCCCCGGAGCCCGCGCCTCCTCGGCAGCCCTGTCGCCGGCCCCCGGCATCACCACACCGCTGGCCGCGGGGTCCACCGGACGGGCCTCGTTAAAGACCGGGGCCGGCGCCTCCTCCTCACGGCGACGCCGGCGCACCAGAGCCCAGAGTGCCAGCAGCGCCGCCAGGCCGGCGCCGCCCAGCATCAGAGGGCGATCGACGGCGCCCTGGTAGAGGGACCCCCACCAGGGCGACGGCTCAGCCGGCGACGAGGCGCTTCCCGGGGTCACCACGCCGCCCGCACCGGCGGCATCGACGCCGCGTCCACCGGCCGCGAGACTCGCCAGCTGCTCGCGCATGGCCTCCACTTCCTCACGCAGATCGCCGAGCGCGGTCTGCAGCGCGTCCCGCTCGCCGCGCACTGCCTCCAGGGTCTCCCGGCTCTCTTGCCAGCGCTCCTCGAGACGCAGCAGGCGCTGGTCCTCGGTGAGCTCGCCGCCACCCTGAATCATCGCCAGCACCTCGGGGTCTATGACGTCTCCTTCACCCCGGGCAGCCGGTGATAGCGCCAGAGAGGGCGTCGCGCCTGCGCCCTGCGCCGACGCGGCCTCGCCGGCCGAGTCGTCCGCCGCGCCCTCCGTCAGATTATCCGCCGTGAGTCTGCCCTCGGCGGCCATCTCGGCGTCGCTCAGCAGCGTCAGCCGCTGCCCGCCCTCGCCGGCGGGCTCGCCGTCTTCGTCCGCTGCGGCCGCCGTCGAATCGGCGGGGGCATCCTCCGGGCTTGCCGCCGGCGCGGGCGCCTGGGTCGAGGCACTGGCCACGGCCGACGCCGGCTCGCTGCCGCCAAGCGGCACCCGCGCCGGGGCGCCGCTGCCGCGATTGGCCCAGGCCTGGTTCATGGACTGGACGAGATCGCCGGCCCGGGCGGCGGAGCGCGCCGCGATGGCCTCACGGGGAGGGACCACCAGGGTGAAGCCGGCACGCATGGCGTTGATGTTGCCCGAGGGAAAGACCTCCGGGTTGGCATCGACCAGGGCAACCATCATCTGGTTCATGCTGATGCCGCTGTCCGGGCGCAGCCGGCCCGCCACGGCCCACAGGGTGTCGCCGGGACGCACCCAGGCGGGATTGCCGGCGCCGGCCGCGGCCGAGGTGCGGGCCACGGGGCGCGTCGCGGCGTCCGGCGAGCTCGTCGGCAGGCGGGAACGGGAGACGGCCTCCCGCGGCGGCGTCGAGGGGGCGGCGACCAGGGCCGGCAGGCGATCATAGTCAGGCGGGTCGAGCAGCAGGGTCACCTCGCGCAGCTGCTGGCCGCCGGGCCAGTCGAAACGCAGCAGCAGGTCGACCCAGGGTTCGCGTACGGCGCGCTCGGTGGTCAGATCGACCATCAGGCGTCCCTGGCGGCGGGTCACCTCCATCTTCACGCTGGCCGCCAGCGGAGTACGTGAAAGCCCGGCCGCCGAGAAGGCCCCTTCGTCGGCCACGGAGACGTTGAGCAGCCCGGGCTGCAGGCCGGCACTGTCGGTCAAGGGGATACTCGCTCGCAGCGGCGCACTGAGCGTCGAATTGACCTCGGCCTCCCCCAGGCCGAGGGCCAGCGCCAGTGGGCTGGCGGTGGAGAGCGAAAGCAGCATGGCGAGTGTCAGCTTGCGTTTCATCGGGGTCCCTTGCGTCGTTGCTGCCGACGCCTCGAACCGGGCGACGGACTGGTCATATATTCTTAGTCGTCTTGATGTCTATGTAACACATTCCACTCAAGGGCGCGCCATCACGCGACATCAGCGGATCCCATACTTTTCAACATACGACATGGATCATGGGCGCCGCGAACCTCCCCCACCAACGAAATGCGGGGCGCCTCCCTCAGGAGACGCCCCGCACCTTCAGGGCGTGACGATCAGACGGCCGCAGCTGATCGCCCGTGCCTTACTGTTCGCGCAGGATCTTCAACATGCGCTTGAGGGGTTCGGCGGCGCCCCACAAGAGCTGGTCGCCGACGCTGAAGGCGGAGAGGTATTCACCGCCCATGGCCAGCTTGCGCAGGCGCCCGACGGGCACGGTCAGGGTGCCGGTGGCGGCCGCCGGGGTGAGGCCGTCGATGGTGGCGTCCTTGTCGTTGGCGATGACCTTGACCCACTCATTGTGCTTGGCCAGGCGATCCTCGATCTCGTCCATCGGCACGTCTTTCTTGAGCTTGATGGTGAAGGCCTGGCTGTGGGAGCGCATGGCGCCGATGCGCACGCAGAGCCCGTCGATGGGGATCGGGTTGTCCTGGAGACCAAGGATCTTGTTGGTCTCCACGGAGCCCTTCCACTCCTCCTTGCTCTGGCCGTTCTCCATGGGCTTGTCGATCCAGGGCAGCAGGCTACCGGCCAGCGGCGCACCGAAGTTGTCGGTGGGGAAGTCGCCGCCACGCATGGCCGCGGTGACCTTGCGATCGATGTCGAGGATGGCGCTGGCCGGGTCGGCGAGCTCGGCGGCCACGCTGTCACGCAGGCCGCCCATCTGGTTGAGCAGCTCGCGCATGTGCTTGGCGCCGGAGCCGGAGGCGGCCTGATAGGTCATGGAGGTCATCCACTCGATCAGGTCGGCCTCGAAGAGCCCGCCGAGACCCATCAGCATCAGGCTGACGGTGCAGTTACCGCCGACGAAGGTCCTGGCGCCACGGGCCAGCTGGGCATCGATGACACCGCGGTTGACCGGGTCGAGGACGATGGTCGCCTCATCGGCCATGCGCAGAGTGCTGGCGGCGTCGATCCAGTAGCCCTTCCAGCCGCCCTGGCGCAGGTCGGCGTAGACCTTCTCGGTGTACTCCCCGCCCTGGCAGGTGACGACCACGTCCAGCGCCTTGAGGGCCTCGAGGTCGAAGGCATCCTTGAGCGGGGGCACGTCGACGCCGACGTCGGGGCCGGCCTGACCAACCTGGGAGGTGGTGAAGAAGATCGGCTCGATGCCCTTGAAGTCGCCGTCATCGAGCATCCGCTGCATCAGCACGGAACCGACCATGCCACGCCAACCGACAAAACCGACTTTCAACATGTAAAGTCCTCCAGAAATCGAATGTGCGAAATACTATACACGAGCAGGCCGCGCCTGGCAGACGTCGATCAGCCCAGGCCCGCGCAGGTGTGGCCAGCATCTGACGCTGGCCACACCCGCCAGAGCACGCGCCATGTAACAATCCTTGACAAAATGGCGACATTAAGTAAACTTATGTAACATGCATCGAGCGCCAGCGGCATGGATATGGATGGCGTCGAGCGCCCACGGCAAGGCCGTTCAGGGCCTTACTCGGCATTCAGCCCATCCATTGACGCACAAGGACAAGACCCCACCGAAGGGGGGCTCTGGATATGCACCACGATATCGCCGCCATTGCCACCTGGAACGCCCAGGACGCCAAGGAGAAACGCGGACACCCAAGAGCCGCCGTCCCGCGTTACCACTACAGCACCTACGGCCTCGTGCTCAGCTCGCAGCTCGAGCTCCCCGAACTTCGCGGGACCGCGCCCACGCCCACCCCCGATATCGAAATACTGGCCGACTCATTCCCTGAAGACCCGAAGAGTACTGGCATTAGCGAAGTCCCCCCCCAAGGCTCCGCCGACTGCTCCCAGCTCGTCTTCGAAGGGGTAGCCCGTTATCGAGTCGAACAGGGGAAGCGTATCCTGATCGACCGGCGCGTGTTGAAGACCCGGGGAACCGGCACGCCCGAAAGGGATCTGCGAGGCCATCTGCTGGGCAGCGCCATGAGCACCCTGCTGCACCAGAAGCACTGGCTTCCCTTCCACCTGAGCGCCCTGGAGACGCCAGATGGGGCCTGGGGATTCACCGGCGTCCCCGGCGCAGGCATTTCGACTCTGGCCGCCTGGCTGCATTATCACCACGACTGGCCACTATTGACAGACGAGGTCGGCGTCATCAAGCCGGATGAGGCACTACCCTACCTGCACCCGGGCCCTCCCGGGCTCAAGCTCCGGAAGGAGGCCCTGGCGAGCCTGGAGTTCGATCATCACAGCCTCAGCAGGGATCTGACACGAACCGGCAAGTATCACCTCATCCTACACCGAGGATTCCACACCTACGCCCAGCCGCTTAAGGCCCTCGTCCTGCTGGAGCGTGCCGACAAGGGCGCCGCTGCCAGCCTGGAGCCTCTCGAAGGCCTGGAGGCCCTCCAGGTCGTCATGGCGTCCCTCTACCTACCGGAGTGGGGGCAGGCACTCAACGGCCCGGCGCGGCTGATGGCCTACGTCTCCGAGCTGGCTCAGCGCATCCACGTCTATCGCTATCGCCGCCCCTGGTCGCTGGACGACATGGAGCTGAACCTGGCGCCTCTGGTACAGCGGATTCATGAGCGCGCAAGCCATGTCAGGGTTTGACTCACACCCGCTCGAAGGCCGCCAGCACGGCGTCGCCCATCTCGGCGGTCGAGACGGTGCGGGTGCTCTCGGCGGCGATGTCGGCGGTGCGCAGCCCCTCGTCCAGCACCTTGCCCACCGCCCTCTCGATGCGCTCGGCCAGCTCCGGCGCGTCGAGCGAGTAGCGCAGCATCATGGCCACCGAGAGGATGGTCGCCAGCGGGTTAGCGATGCCCTGGCCGGCGATGTCCGGCGCACTGCCGTGGCAGGGCTCGTACATGCCCTGGCCGCTCTCGTTGAGCGAGGCGGAGGGCAGCATGCCGATGGAGCCGGTGAGCATGGCGGCGGCGTCGGAGAGGATGTCGCCGAACATGTTGCCGGTCACCACGACGTCGAACTGCTTGGGCGCCCGCACCAGCTGCATGGCGGCATTGTCGACGTACATGTGGGAGAGCTCGACGTCCGGATACTCCGGCGCCAGGCGCTCCATCACCTCGCGCCACAGGATGGTGGCCTCCAGCACGTTAGCCTTGTCGACGCTGCACAGCCGCTTGCCGCGCTTCTGCGCCATCTCGAAGGCCACCCGACCGATGCGCTCGATCTCGCTCTCGCTGTAGACGTAGGTATTGAAGCCCACGCGCTCGCCGTTACGCTCCTCGATGCCGCGGGGCTGACCGAAGTAGATGCCACCGGTGAGCTCGCGCACGATCATGATATCCAGGCCGGCGACCAGCTCGGGCTTGAGGCTCGAGGCAGCGGCCAGCTGCGGATAGGTGATGGCCGGGCGCAGGTTGCCGAACAGCCCGAGCTGCTTGCGCACGCCGAGCAGCCCCTTCTCGGGGCGCTTGGCGAGGTCCTCGAGCTTGTCCCACTTGGGGCCGCCCACGGCGCCAAGCAGGATGGCGCGGGCCGCCTGGGCCTTTTCCAGGGTCTCGGCGGGCAGCGGCTCGCCGTGGGCGTCATAGGCGGCGCCGCCAAGGAGCCCCTCCTCCACCTCGACGTCGAGGCCATTGGCCTGACAAGCGGCCAGGATGCGGCTGGCCTGAGCGGTGATCTCGGGGCCGATGCCGTCACCGGGGAGAATCAGAACCTTCTGTGTCATCATTACTTCCTTAGTAAGGCTAGCTCAGGGCATGGGGCTTTCCCGGCGACAAGCCTGCGAGGAGGCGCTGTGAACCCATCCCTGGGCGCTACCGATGCCATCCATGGCATCGGACCTCCTCTACGGCTTGCCCCCGGCGCCCCCACGTCCTGGCAATAACATCCAATCTCTTCGATCAGGCCTGTGCGCTATCGCGGAACAACCAGGGCCGCGCGGCGCGATGCTTCTCCTCGAAGGTACGAATGGCGTCCTCGTCCTTCAGGGTGATGCCGATGTCGTCGAGGCCTTCCAACAGGCAGTGCTTGCGGAACGCGTCGACCTCGAACTCGAGGATCTCGCCGGAAGGCGTGATCACCCGCTGGTGCTCGAGGTCCACGTCGAGGCGATAGCCCTCGCTGGCCTCGACCTCGGCGAACAGGCGATCGATGGTCTCCTCGGGGAGCGGCACCAGCAGCAGGCCGTTCTTGAAGGCGTTGTTGTAGAAGATGTCGGCGAAGCTCGGCGCGATCACCACCCGAAAACCGAAGTCCTCCAGCGCCCAGGGCGCGTGCTCGCGAGAGCTGCCGCAGCCGAAGTTGCGACGCGCCAGCAGCACACTGGCGCCCTGGTAGCGCGACTGGTTGAGGACGAAGTCCGGGTTGATCGGGCGATGGGTGACGTCCTGGCCCGGCTGGCCCTCGTCGAGATAGCGCAACTCGTCGAAGAGGTTGACGCCAAAGCCGGTGCGCTTGATCGACTTCAGAAACTGCTTGGGGATGATCAGGTCGGTGTCGACGTTGGCCCGATCGAGCGGGGCCACGAGGCCCTCAGCGCGTACAAACTTGTTCATGGCTCAGGCCTCCTGGGCAGCGGATGAAGCGTCGAACGGGCGGACATCGAGGCTTCTTACATCGACAAAGTGACCGGCGATCGCCGCGGCCGCCGCCATGGCCGGGCTGACGAGGTGGGTGCGACCGCCGAAGCCCTGGCGCCCCTCGAAATTTCGGTTCGAGGTGGAGGCGCAATGCTCACCGGCGCCGAGCTTGTCGGCGTTCATGGCCAGGCACATGGAGCAGCCGGGCTCGCGCCACTCGAAGCCCGCCTCGATGAACACCTTGTCGAGGCCCTCGGCCTCGGCCTGGCGCTTCACCAGGCCCGAGCCCGGCACGATCATGGCGAGCTTGATGGAGTCGGCCACCTTCTTGCCGCGCGCCACCTTGGCCGCCTCGCGCAGGTCCTCGATGCGCGAATTGGTGCAGGAACCGATGAACACCTTGTCGAGGCGGATATCGGTGATCTTCTGCCGCGCCGAGAGCCCCATGTACTCGAGTGCCCGGGTGTAGCCGCGCTGCATGGTCTCGTCGACGGCCTCGGCGGGATCGGGGACCTCGCCGGAGATGCCGGTGACCATCTCGGGGCTGGTGCCCCAGGAGACCTGCGGCTCGATCTCGGCGGCGTCCAGGGTTACCACCGTGTCGAAGCGGGCATCGGCGTCGGAGACCAGATCGCGCCAGTCGGCAACGGCGGCGTCCCACTGCTCGGCTGTCGGGGCATAGTGACGATCACGCAGGTAATCGATGGTGGTGTCGTCCACGGCGATCAGGCCGACCCGCGCGCCCGCCTCGATGGCCATGTTGCACACGGTCATGCGCCCTTCCATGGAGAGCTCGCGAATGGCGCTGCCGGCAAACTCGATGGCGTAGCCGGTGCCGCCCGCGGTGCCGATGCGGCCGATGATCGCCAGCACCACGTCCTTGGCGGTGACGCCGGTGCCGAGGGTGCCCTCGACGCGCACCTGCATGTTCTTCATCTTCTGGGCCAGCAGGCACTGGGTGGCGAGCACGTGCTCCACCTCGGAGGTGCCGATGCCGTGGGCCAGCGCCGCGAAGGCGCCGTGGGTCGCGGTATGGGAATCGCCGCAGACCACGGTCATGCCCGGCAGGGTCGCGCCCTGCTCCGGGCCCACCACGTGGACGATGCCCTGGCGCGGGTCGTTGATCTTGAACTCCTCGATGCCGAACTCGACGCAGTTATCGTCGAGGGTCTGCACCTGGATCAGCGACACCGGGTCCTTGATGCCGGCGTTGCCCTCGGCCCGCTCCTTCACGGTGGTGGGCACGTTGTGATCCGGGGTCGCCAGGTTGGCGTCGAGGCGCCACGGCGCGCGGCCCGCCAGGCGCAGCCCTTCGAAGGCCTGGGGCGACGTTACCTCGTGGAGCAGCTGGCGGTCGATGTAGATCAGCGCGGTGCCATCACCGCGCTCCTTGACGAGGTGCTGCGACCACAGCTTGTCGTAGAGTGTCTGGCCTGCCATGTCATTCTCCCGGGCGCGTAGGCCCTCTCACTGGAATCCGGTCGTCGACCGCGCTTCGCGGCTTTGCCGGCGACAAGGGCATGCGGAGGCGCTGTAAACCCGTCCCTGGGCGCTACATTTGCCATCCATGGCAAATGACCTCCGCTACCCCCTGTCCCCGGCGCCGCTTGCGTCACGCTTCGTTATCATTCTTCGGCGCTTGCCCGGTCGGCGCTATGACTGCAGTCTCCCGCCCATCGCCCATAAAAGCAATTCATGTTATTTATGGATTGGATTCCATAAAGGAATCCTTCTGATTCCCACGGAGCCCCACCCATGGATACCCAGAGCCTGCAGGCCTTCCTGGCCGTGGCGGACAGCGGCAGCTTCTCCCGCGCCGCCGAGCAGCTGCATCTCACCCAGCCGGCGGTCAGCAAGCGCATCGCGGTGCTGGAGGGACAGATCGATGCCCGGCTCTTCGATCGCATCGGCCGGCGGGTCAGTCTCACCGAAGCGGGACGGGTGCTGCTGCCCCGAGCCCGCCAGATACTCGTCATGGTGGACGACAGCCGCCGGGCGCTGGGCAACCTGGAGGACAGCGTGGCCGGCAGCCTCACCCTGGCCACCAGCCACCATATCGGCCTGCACCGGCTGCCGCCGCTGCTCAAGGCCTATACCGACCAGCACCCGGAGGTGCGCCTCGATCTGCACTTCCTGGACTCCGAGCAGGCCTATCAGGGGGTGCTGGACGGCGAACTGGAGATCGCCGTGGTGACCCTCGCCCCGCACCCGGACCCGCAGCTCGAGGTGGTGCCGGTGTGGATCGATCGGCTGTGCTTCGTCTGCGGCCCGGACCACCCCCTGGCCGGGCGCCGCAGGCTGGGGCTGCACGAGCTCTGCGCCTTCGATGCGGTCCTGCCGGGACCGCTGACCTTCACCCGCGGGCTGATCGAGTCACGCTTCGCCGCGGCCGGGCTCAAGCTGCCGGTGGCACTCTCCACCAACTACCTGGAGACCCTGAAGATGATGACCGCCATCGGCCTGGGCTGGAGCCTGCTGCCCGAGCGCCTGGTGGCGGGCGAGCTGCACGTGCTCGAGGTGGATCACCCACCGATCCATCGCCCGCTGGGTTATCTCGTCCACCGCAGCCGCACCCGCTCCAACGCCGCCCGGGCGATGCTCGCACAGCTCGACGACGCTCGGGAGCCGGCCGCCCGGGCATGGCGCTGATCACGCCCCAGCGCGTTACGGTTTACGAAGGCGCAGCGATGCGATCGAGACAGCCCGGTGACGAATTGTTTAGACTGCTCACCATTTGCGACGGATCCTTGCTGTGCCTGCCCACACTCCCCCACCCCTGGTGCCGCGCCACGCCCTGGCCGGCGGCCTGATCCTCACCGGACTACTGGCGCAGATCCTGAAGTTCAGCGGACTCGCGCCACTGGATCATCTGGTGGGCTACTGCCTGTGGCTGGCGACGGCGCTGCTCTGGAAGGACATCCCGAGGCGCACTCGCCGCCAGGCGGGCCTGCTGGCCGTGATCGGCCTGGCGCTACTGGTACTGGCAGAGGCCTGGCAGGGCGCCGAGGTCGACTGGGCGGGCATCCTCGACGGCAACACCTTCGTGGTCGCGATGCTCGTGGGCGTGAGCTTCATCGGCCTGATCGGCAACCTGCGCGGCCGCTCGCGCCCGCCCGGCAAGGCCCTGACCGGCGCCCGCGGCGTGCTCGGCACCTGGCTCGGCGTGCACCTGCTCGGCTCGATCCTCAACCTCTCCACGGTCTTCATGGTCGGCGATCGCCTGGAGCGGCGCGGCCCGCTGACCACGCCGCAGCTGCTCGGCCTCAATCGCGGCCTCTCAAGCGCAGCGCTCTGGTCGCCCTTCTTCGCCTCCATGGGGGTGGTCATGACCCTGGCCCCCGAGATGCACTACGCCACCATCCTGGCCTTCGGGCTGCCGCTGGCCATGGCCGCGGGGATGCTGACAGTCGGCGAGCTCTCGCAGCGCTTCGAACTGGCCGACACCGCCGGCTTCTCGCTATCGCCACGCAGCCTGCTGATGCCGGTGAGCATGGCGGCCACGGTGATGGTGTTCCACTTTGGTCTGACGCCGGAGCTCTCCATCGTCAGCATCATCACCTTCTTGATGCCCGGGATGGCGCTGCTCGCCAACCTGCCCCGGGGCCTGAACTGGACGCGCCGGCGCGTCCACCAGCACGCCATCACCCGGCTGCCGGCGATGCGCGGCGAGATCTCGCTGTTCCTCTGTGCGGGACTCCTGACCGTGGGGCTCTCGACCTTCATCGGCGCCGCCACCGACAGCGACTGGACGCTCTTTGCCCGCTTCGGCCCGGCGCAGGCCATGGCCAGCTTCCTGGCCATCGTCGCCAGCGCCGTGGCCGGCCTGCACCCGATCATCGGCGTCTCGGTGCTCGCCTCGATGCTCGACCTCGACGCTCAGGACCAGACCCTGTTTGCCTTCGTGGCCCTTGCATCCTGGGCCGTGGGCACCAGCGTCGGGCCGCTGTCGGGCATCAATCTCTCGCTGCAGGGTCGCTACGGGGTCAGCGCCACCGGGATGATGCGCCAGAACCTGGGCTATGCCACGGCCATGACCGGGCTGGTCCTGGTCGCGATCCTGCTGATGGAGCGCCTGCTCTAGAACGATGGCGCTGCGGGGACGTCACGACATCAATGTCGCTCCCACGATGTGAGGCTGGCATCGTGCCCTTGTGGGAGCGAACGGTTCGACGCCTCGGAGATGGCGTCGCGATCCGCCGCGCAGCGGCGGCGATCCTTCAGATCACTTCGGCGCGCGGACGAAGTAGCGGTGGCCGCACTGGTGGCAGGGCTCGATCCGGGTGACCCCCTCGAGCTCGACGATGGCGTCGCAGTGCACGCAGGCCATGCGCCCCGGCGCCGCCATCTCGCCGACGCTATAGTCGGCGCGCGACGCCTCCAGGTCTTCCTCGAGCCGCTCGCGCTCGATCACGCTGCGATCCGCAATGGAGAGCAGCGAGTCGACCACCTTGCGTGACAGCATGGAGAGATCAATGCCCAGCCAGGCGGCCACACCCTCGCCACCAGCCCCCAGGTAGCGACGCATCTCCTTGAGGTCGCGCTCGACCCAGGCGCGCAGCAGCGACAGCTCGTCCTTGGTGAACTCCTCCAGCTCGGCCTCGAACTCCACCGCATCATCGAGTTCCTGCTGCAGGTTCTCCCAGGTCAGCTCGTCGGCGCCCTCGCGCAGCCGCTCGAGCATGCGCTCATAGCCCTCGCGCAGGCGGTGGTCGTGGTGCGAATCCTGTTGCTCGCTCATGGTGCTCTCCTTATGACGCGACGGGGCGTGCGGTGTCGGCGGCGCTGCCCGTAGCCGCCGCCCGCCGTGCTGGGGTATCCTAACGGTTAGCCAGTTATTCCATTTAGACGACATCCCGCCGGTAATTCAATGGTTTCGCGCCGCACGGGCGCCCGACCTTGACCCCGGGCAAGGGCCGCTGACATGCGCGGCGCAAAGGCGCTGCGCTCGACTTGCAAGGTACCCGAAGAGAGCGATGGACGCACAGTACAAGCCCCACGAGACCGAACGCGACGCCCAGCAGTTCTGGGACAACAACCAGTGCTTCAAGGCGGTGGAAGACGCCAGCCGCGAGAAGTTCTACTGCCTGTCGATGTTCCCCTACCCCAGCGGCAAGCTGCACATGGGGCATGTGCGCAACTACACCATCGGCGACGTGGTCTCCCGCTACCAGCGCATGCAGGGCAAGAACGTCATGCAGCCCATGGGCTGGGACGCCTTCGGCATGCCGGCGGAGAACGCCGCCATCCAGAACCGGGTACCGCCGGGCCAGTGGACCTACGACAACATCGACTACATGCGCCGCCAGCTCAAGGCGCTGGGCTTCGCCTACGACTGGAGCCGTGAGTTCGCCACCTGCGACGTCGACTACTACCGCTGGGAGCAGTGGTTCTTTACCAAGCTGGTCGAGAAGGGTCTCGTCTACAAGAAGATGTCCACGGTCAACTGGGATCCGGTCGACAAGACGGTGCTCGCCAACGAGCAGGTCATCGATGGCCGCGGCTGGCGCTCCGGCGCGCCGGTGGAGCGCAAGGAGATCCCGCTGTGGTTCCTCAAGATCACCGACTACGCCGAGGAGCTGCTGGCCGACCTGGACAAGATCGACTGGCCCGAGCAGGTCAAGACCATGCAGCGCAACTGGATCGGCAAGTCGCGCGGCGTGGAGCTGACCTTCGATATCAAGCCCGCTGAGGGCTCTGACATCCAGGCATCCGACGGCGCCGCCGCCGAGCCGCTGTCGGTCTACACCACCCGTCCCGATACCCTGATGGGCGTGACCTACGTCGCCGTGGCCGCCGGCCACCCGCTGGCCAAGCAGGCCGCCGAGGGCGACCCTGAGCTCGCCGCCTTCGTCGAGGAGTGCGCCCATGGCGGCACCTCCGAGGCCGAGCTCGCCACCATGGAGAAGAAGGGCATGCCGACCGGCCACCGGGCCGTGCATCCCCTCACCGGCAGCGAGGTGCCGGTCTATGTGGCCAACTTCGTGTTGATGGAGTACGGCACCGGCGCGGTGATGGCGGTGCCCGGCCACGACCAGCGCGACTGGGAGTTCGCGACCAAGTACGGCCTGCCCATCGAGGCGGTGATCGCCGATGCGAACGGCGAGGCCCCGGACCTCTCCGAGGGCGCCCACGACGACTACGGTACCCTGATCCACTCCGGCGAGTTCGACGGCCTGGACTTCGACGCCGCCTTCGAGGCCATCGCCCAGCGACTCGCCGAGCTCGGCCGCGGCGAGGTGAAGACCAACTTCCGCCTGCGCGACTGGGGCGTGGCCCGCCAGCGCTACTGGGGCGCGCCGATCCCGGTCAAGTACGGCCCCGAGGGCCAGACCGTGCCGCTCTCCGACGAGGAGCTGCCGGTCGCCCTGCCCATGGAGGTCACCGTCGACGCTACCGGCTCGCCGCTCAAGCGCATGCCGGCGTTCTCCGACCTGGGCGACGGCTGGACCCGCGAGACCGACACCTTCGACACCTTCATGGAGTCGTCCTGGTACTTCGCCCGCTTCTGCTGCGCCGATAACCAGGAGGCGATGCTCGACGAGCGGGCCAACTACTGGCTGCCGGTGGATCTCTATATCGGCGGCATCGAGCACGCCATCCTGCACCTGCTCTATGCGCGCTTCTTCAACAAGCTGATGCGCGATTTCGGCATGGTCGAGACCGACGAGCCCTTCCAGCGCCTGCTCACCCAGGGCATGGTCATCGCCGAGACCTTCTATCGCCCCACCGAGAACGGCGGCAAGGAGTGGTTCAACCCGGCCGACGTCGAGGTCAAGCGCGACGACAAGGGCCGCCCGGTCAGCGCCGTGCTGGTGAAGGACGGAACGCCGGTGGAGATGGGCGGCATCGAGAAGATGTCCAAGTCCAAGAACAACGGCGTCGACCCGCAATCCATGATCGACCGCTTCGGCGCCGACACCGTGCGCCTGTTCATGATGTTCGCCGCCCCGCCCGAACAGTCCCTGGAGTGGTCCGACTCCGGCGTCGAGGGGGCCAGCCGCTTCCTCAAGCGCCTGTGGCGCCTGGTCAGCGAGCATCTCGAAGCGGGCACGCCGGCCACCCTCGATGCCAAGGCGCTCACCGCGAACTTGAGTGACGACCAGCGCGACCTGCGCCGCAAGACGCATGAGACCATCAAGAAGGCCGGCGACGATATCGGTCGCCGCACGACCTTCAATACCGCCATCGCCGCGGTAATGGAGCTGACCAACGCGATTTCGAAGTTCGACGACGTCTCGCCCCAGGGGCTCGCCGTGTCGCGCGAGGCGGTGGAGGCCTGCGTGCTGCTGCTCGCCCCGATCACGCCCCACGCCTGCCACGCCCTGTGGGCGGCGCTCGGCCACACCGAGCCTGCGATCGACGCCGAGTGGCCGCGGGTGGATGAATCGGCCCTGGCGCGCGACAGCATCGAACTGGTGGTGCAGGTGAACGGCAAGCTGCGGGCGCGCATCGAGGTCGAGGCCTCCGCGGACAAGGCCGCCATCGAGGCCCAGGCCCTCGCCGCCGAGAACGTCCAGCGCCACCTCGAGGGCAAGAGCGTGCGCAAGGTGATCGTCGTGCCGGGCAAGCTCGTCAATATCGTGGTCGGCTGATCGCCACGCCCCCTTCATCGCGCCAGACGGGAGACTGACCCATGCAGCGCCGACACCTTCTGCGCCTCGGCCTCGCCGCCGGCGCCACCCTGGCGCTGGCCGGCTGCGGCTTTCGCCTGCGCGGCTACGACCAGCCGCTGGTGAGCCTCGACGCCCTGGCCCTGGCGGGGCCGGAGACCGACCTTCGCCGCCTGGTTACTCGGCGACTCGAGGGCGCCGGCACCCGGGTGGACGACGACGCTTCGAGAGTGCTCAACCTGGGCAATGAGGCGTTTCGCGAGCGGCGCCTGGGCGGTCTCGACAGCGGGCCTCGCGAGCTTGAGCTGACGCTCGAGGTGCCGTTCTCGGTCCAGCGACGTGCCGATGGCGCCTACCTCCTCGACCAGCAGCGCCTGGAAGTCCGTGAACGCCTGACGGTCAACGACGACGAGCTGCTGGCCCAGGATGCCGAGCGCGAGACCGCCCGCGAGCGGCTGCGCAGTGAGGCGACCCGGCAGCTGATGGACCGCCTGCGCGCCTTGAACGATCAATGAGGGTGCAGGCGTGACGGGGAGCTGTCGTGAAAGGACTAACGTGAAGGTACTCTCTTGAAGGTATTTGCCGACAAGCTCGAGGATGCACTGGCCAAGAAGCTACCCCCGGTGGTGATCGTCGCCGGCGAGGAGCCCCTGCAGCACATGGAGGCCTGCGACGCCGTGCGCCGTGCGGCCCGCCAGGGAGGCGTCGAGGAGCGAGAGGTCCTGCACGTCGAGGCCAACTTCGCCTGGGGGCGCCTGACCGAGGCGGCCGCCAGCCTGTCGCTGTTCGCCACGCGCCGCCTCATCGAGGTACGCCTGGGCAGCAGCAAGCCGGGCCAGGAGGGGGGCAAGGCGCTGCGGGAGTACGCCGAGACCCTGCAGAACGGCGAGGATATCCTGCTGCTCTCCACCGGCAAGCTCGACTATCGCGAGCAGAAGAGCGCCTGGTTCAAGGCGCTGGACAAGGTCGGGCTGTTCGTGCCGGTCTGGCCGGTGGACGCCTCCCGCCTGGGCTACTGGCTGCGCGACCGGGCCGGTCGCCACGGCCTCTCGCTGGATCTCGACGCCGCCCGCTTGCTCGGTGAGCGCACCGAGGGCAACCTGCTGGCCGCCGACCAGGAACTGCAGAAGCTGGCCCTGATGCTGCCCGCGGGGGCACGCGTCGGCCCCCGCGAGGTCGCCGGGGGGGTAGAGGACAGCGCCCGCTATGACGTCTTCACGCTGATGGATGCCTGCCTCAAGGGCGAACGCACCCGCGTCGCCCGCATCATGGCCGGCCTGCGCGGCGAGGGGGTCGAGGCGCCCATCGTGCTGTGGGCCCTGGCCCGGGAGCTGCGCATCCTGCTCTCCCTGCACCAGCACCTGGATCAGGGCCAGAGTCTCGAGCATGCCTGCAAGGCTCAGAAGCCGCCGATCTTCGAGAAGCGGCGCCCGGCCTACCAGCAGGCCATCGCCCGGCTGCCGCTGAAACGGCTGCACAAGCTGCTGCTCTTCGCCCAGCGCCTGGACCTGGCCATCAAGGGCGGAAGCAGCGTCCCCCTCTGGGATGGCCTGCACGACCTGGCACTGACGCTGGCCGGTGGACGAGGCCTACTCGCCGAGCTGCCCTCCTCCTACCGGGTCGGATAGCTGTGTGGGAACGACAGGCCATTTGGGATCAGCCCCTGAGAGTTCTATTCCCGGTGGATGCCCGAAAGCTCGGCGTAGCCTTTGGGGTCTGACCCCCAAGTCGTTGATGGCTCAGTAATATCAGAGGGTTGGCGCAACACGCAGTAGCGGGGTCAGACCCCAAGGGCGCGGCACCGTGCTCGCATGAGGAACAAACACTTTCGAACATGTCGATATCGTCACCTCATTCGTGGGGAGACCCCACAGGGGCGCGACAAGGGCATGAAATTTCACATCATTTCATCCTATACTGGTCAGGCATCGCATCGTTTCGGCGGACTGCAGGGAAGCAGGTACGTCGGAGCCTGGAGCCGGAAGCCCAACCCAAGAAGAAGGAACACCGACATGATGAAGAAGATCTGCCGTTACTTGAGCCCGCTGCTGATCGCCGCCCTGGTGCTGGGCAGCCTGCCGGTGGCCGCGGCCCCGGTGAGCCCGGGCAGCGACCTGATCACCACCCAGGACGTGCTGACGGCCGAGCGGTCGCAGGGCGATCGCGAACGCATCCACGCCGTCCTCGCCCGCGACGACGTCCAGGAGCAGCTGGTCGCCCAGGGCGTCGATCCGGCCGAAGTGGAGGCTCGCGTGGCCGCCCTCTCCGACGCGGAAGCCGCCCAGATGGCGGATCAACTCGAGCAGCTCCCCGCCGGGGCCAGCGTGGTCGGCGCCCTGTTCGCCGTCTTCGTGATCCTGCTGGTCACCGACATCCTCGGCCTGACCAACGTCTTCCCGTTCACGCGTTGAGTGAGAGCCCCGCATGATGGCATGCCTTGACAGGCATCGTGTCAGTGCCGCCCTCCAGAACGCCCGCCTCGCGGGCGTTCTCGCGTTGGTACTGACGATGCTCGTAATGGCCGGTTGCGCCAGTACGCCACGGCTGGCCGAGTCCACCCAGCGCGATCTGCCGCGGCAGACCCTGCTCGAGGACGTCCCCTTCCACGGGCAGCGCGACTACCAGTGCGGCCCCGCGTCGCTGGCCATGGTGCTCAACGCCTCCGGCGTGCCGGTGGCGGTCGACACCCTGATCCCGCAGGTCTTCCTGCCCGGGCGGGAGGGCAGCGTCCAGCCCGAGATGCTGGGCACTGTGCGCCGCCAGGGCCGCATCCCCTTCCGGATCGACGGCACGCTCGACGCCCTGCTGACCGAGATCGATGCCGGTCATCCGGTGGTGGTAATGCAGAACCTCTCGCTGCCTGCCTGGCCGCTCTGGCACTATGCCGTGGCCATCGGCTTCGACCGTGGCGAGAAGACGCTGACGCTGCACAGCGGCATGGAACCCGAGCGCCTCGAGTCCTTCAAGCGCTTCGATGCCACCTGGGCCCGCAGCGACCGCTGGGCCTTCGTCGCCCTGCCGCCGGGCGAGCTGCCGGCCACCGGCGACGGTCAGGACGCCCTGGACGCAATCGCCGACTTCGAGCGCGCACAGGGCGCACAGGCTTCCCTGCCCGCCTGGGAGGCTCTAGTGGAGCGCCATCCGGGCCTTGCCATGGGCCATTTCGCGCTGGGTAACGCCCGCCATGCCACCGGCGACGATGCTGGCGCCCTGGCCGCCTTCGCGGACGCCGTGCAGGCGGCCCCCGACCTCGCCGCTGCCTGGCTCAATCGAGGGCTGCTGCATCGTGAGCGAGGGGAAACCGACGAGGCGCGAGAAGCATTCGAGCGGGCCGCCGCCTTGCCTGGCCCCTGGCAGAACCAGGCCCAGGAGGCCCTCGCGGATCTGACGACGCGGATCTGACGACGCGGACCTGATGACGCAGACCTGACGACTGGGGTTAGCCATGACCTACGACATCGCGCTCAAGCGCATCTATCAACCGGTCGACGCCGAGGACGGCGCCCGGGTGCTGGTCGACCGCCTCTGGCCTCGCGGCAAGCGCCGCGAGGGACTCGCCCTCACCGACTGGTACCGGGATGCCTCTCCTTCGCCGACCCTGCGCCGGCAGTTCCATCGGCAGGAGATCAGCGCGGAGGTCTTCGCCGCTCGCTATCGGGGGGAGTTGCGTGACGCCCCGGAGTGCCTGGTTCCGCTGATGCGCCATGTCCGCCAGGGACGCCTGACCCTGCTCTCGGCGGCGCGGGACTTGGAGGGATCACACCTGCCACTGCTGCGCCAGGCGCTCCTCCAGGCCCTGCATGACGAAGACGTCACAGACCGCGAGCCGGCCTCCTCGCCCTGCTATCTGGGGAGTCTCAAGGACACATGATGTCGCGGTTGTGCCCCCTCAACAGACTTCCATCAATGAGGAACGCGGCGTGACACGATCACAATCGACACAGTAATGATAGCGCTCCAGCTTGAGCAGGCGTTGCCACCAACGCCGCTTAAGCTTGTACACGCCGAACCCGTGACAGTGTGGACACTGCAAAAGCATGGGATCTCCTCGGGGTCGAGCACATCGAGACCCAACCACACAGGTCTTCCATGTCGCCCGCCCATTGATCACACCCGGATGAAGTATTGCCGCTACCCTTGTAGGGGCACAATCGGCGTCTTGGCTCATTTTCATCATCCGGCGCCAACCAGGATTCGTGATGCGTTAGCCCGATTTGCGTGACAATGGCGTGTGCCGGTAGAAAGTCCACAGAACAACCAACCAGCCACAGAAAACTGCCGTGCCAACCGGGTAGGCCAGAAAGCTGTAGGTCATACCGAAATCGAGAAAGGTCACGGGCAGTAGCAACCCCGCCACGGCCAGCGCGCGGTGCGAGCTATCGGGATGATTCAAACCGCTACGAAACAGCCACAGCGGCAGCAGGTAGAGGCCCAATAGCGCGACCAGGCCCGGCACGCCACGCTTGGCCCAGGCGTCGAGCAGGTCATTGTGGGCATGAGCATGTGCCAACACTGCTCGGTCGATCTCACCAGCCTTCACCCGCGAACGCACGCCCTCCTCGTAACCCGCCTCACCGTGTCCCAGCAACGGCCGCTCGACGATCAGGCCCAGCGCCCCCTGCCACATCTCCAGGCGCGTCGTCACCGAACTCGTCTTGGCCTCTTCACCGGTTAGATAATGCTCTACCTCGGCCACCGCCAGACTCACGCGATGCTGTACCCCGGTCTGGGGTAACACATAGAGTGCGGCCAGCAGCACCCCCGCACCCAGCCACCAGGCGGCGGCCTTCCCCCGAGGAAGCCAACGACCGAAGCCACGCTGAAACACCAGCAGGATCAGGGGCAGCGCGACCCAGCCCCCTCGCGTGCCGGAGAGCACCGAAGCCGCCACTCCGCCCAGGGCACCCAGCGCCAGCAGCGCCAACCAGCCAGACCGCCGGGGCCCGTTCAGCGCCCAGCCGATACCCGCCAGGCAGAGCACACCGCTAAGCAGACTGAGGTTTCCGTAGAGGATGGCATGCAGCGGCTCGTGGCCACTGGCCCGCCGCACGCCATTCAACGCCTGCCATAATGCCCAGACCCCGGTCGTCATCCCCCCCAGCGCAAGACCGGTCCACAGCCAGGTCAACGACGGCAGCCAGGCGTGAAGGGCCGGCAACGCCAGCAAGGCCAGCAGCACCGGCACGACCAACGGCCACAAGCCGAGCAACTCGCCATGATAGGCCGCCATGGCCAGCTGAGAGGCGCCGAACAGCAGCAGTATCAGCGCCAGACCCCAGCCCAGGCGACACAGGGGGCGCACCCTCAACCAGCCGGGTATCAACCGGCCCATCAGGGCCAGCAGTCCGAGCAGCCCCAGCCAAAGTGGGCCCCACCAATAGCCGCCAGGCAGCAGCACCGGCAAGGCCATGGTCGCCACGATGCCGGCGGCCGCCAGCCCCTGCATAAAGGTCATTGTGGACTCCATGAGGACCGGGAAATGCCATCGCGCTCATGTCTTCCGAAGTGAATCCCCGCGTCCCACGACATAATTCATCAGGCCGCCCTGCTTGATGCTCTGGGGATCGAAGAGGTTACGGCCGTCGACGACCACCAGCATCGCCAGCTGCTGCTTCGGTCAGGCGAAATCCACCGCGCGGAAGTCCTTCCACTCGGTGCAGATCACCAGCGCATCGGCGCCCTTCACCGCCTGGATGCGATCCCACGACAGCATCAGATCATCGCGCTCTCCGCAGAGCCCGCGACACTCCCGCATCGCCTCGGGGTCTTAGGCCTGCACCCTGGCGCTGCCCTTCCACAGCGCTTCCATCAGGGTGTGGCTGGTGCGTCGCGCATGTCATCGGTGTTGGGCTTGAAGGCCAGGCCCCATAGGGCGATAGTCTTGCCGGCAAACTCCCCCCGAAGGCCTGGGCCAGCTTGGTAAACAGAGTCCGCTTCTGGCGCCGGTTCACGCTCTCCACCGCGGTCAGCAGCTCGGCCTGGTAGTCCACGTCGCCGGCGGTGCCCACTGGCAAGGTGGACTTGCCGAAGATCACCTTGTACTCCGCCATGTGTTCCCCGATTGTCTTGACCACGACCAGCACGTACTGGAGATCGGCGCTGCCATCCTCGTCGGGCGGTGTGCCCACGGCGATAAACTGCAGTCTGCCGAAGGCCACCGCCTCCGCCGTGTCAGTGGTGAAGCGCATCCGTCAGGCACTCACGTTTTCCTGGACCATACGCTCAAGGCCCGGTTCAAACTATGCGGATCTCTACATCCTTCAGCCGTTGGCTCTTTGCCTCGTCCACGTCCATGCACAGCACGTCGTGGCCCACACCGGCCAGGCAGGTCCCCGTCAACAACCCGACATAGCCCGTGCCAAAGATCGTGATCTTCATTATTCACCTCTCTGTTCAACTATTCTGACGTCACACGACGGCACAACCAGCGCTTGCGTATCAGTCCGTCATTTTCTCATAGCCGCAGGTCTGCCTCGGCCTTGGGCAGCACGTACTTGAGGTCGTAGAGCACATGCTCGGGCTTGCCCCAGGCCCGGATGCTCTCTGTGCTCAGCGCGCGGAACTCGCGATGAGCGAGAGCGAGGATGATAGCGTCATAGACGCCGCTCTCAGGCTGCTCCACGGGGCGGATGCCGTACTCGGCCTGGGCCTCGGTCTTGTTCACTTGGGGGTCAAAGACGTCCACCACCATGTTGTAGTCAGAAAGCTCACTGAGGATATCCACCACTCGAGTGTTGCGCAGGTCGGGGCAGTTCTCCTTGAAGGTAAGGCCCATCACCAGCACCCGGGCCCCCTCCACTTGGATGCGCCGTTTGATCATCTTCTTGATCAGCTGGCCGGCCACGTAGGCGCCCATGCCGTCGTTCAGACGCCGTCCGGCGAGAATCATCTCCGGGTGGTAGCCCACCTGCTGGGCTCGGTGGGTCAGGTAGTAGGGGTCCACGCCGATGCAGTGGCCGCCAACCAGCCCGGGGCGGAATGGCAGGAAGTTCCACTTGGTGCCGGCGGCCTCCAGCACCTCTTCGGTATCGATCCCCAGGCGATTGAAGATTACCGCCAGCTCGTTGATCAACGCGATGTTCACGTCGCGCTGGGTGTTCTCGATCACCTTGGCGGCTTCTGCCACGGCAATGGAGCTCGCCTTGTGGGTGCCGGCGGTGATCACCTTGCCGTACAGCGCATCGACGAAGTCGGCGATTTCCGGGGTGGAGCCGGAGGTGACCTTCCTGATGGCGGTCACCCGGTGTTCCTTGTCGCCCGGGTTTATGCGCTCCGGGCTGTAGCCGGCGAAGAAGTCACGGTTGTAGGTAAGGTTTGACACACGAGCCACCACTGGAACACACGCCTCCTCGGTGGCGCCAGGGTAGACGGTGGACTCATAGATCACCACGTCGTCCTGGCCGATTACCTGACCCAGCGTCTCGCTGGCGCGGATCAAGGGAGTAAGATCAGGGCATCGACTGGCATCGATGGGCGTAGGCACAGTCACGATATACACATTGCATGCGCGCAGGGGCTCAAGCTCGCAGGCAAAGCTGAGCTGGGTCGCTTCGGCCAGCAGTTCCGGCTCCACCTCCAGAGTATGGTCAATTCCATCACGCAACTCGCCAATACGCGTGGCGTTGATATCGAAGCCCACGGTGGGCAGCACCTTGCCGAACTCTACCGCCAGCGGTAACCCCACATACCCTAGGCCAATCACGCCCAGGTGAACATTGTGTATGCTCGGCATCTGTTGGTTCCTTGATTGATCGCCATTGCCCATTACAACGGCCCTACGGTTACATTGTGTAACCTTAGGTGGCTGCCCATACCACGAGAAGATGAAATTGCTCACCTCGGCCGATATGAGCTCTCTAAGGAGAGGAAATTTGGTAGAGCTCTGGTGTCTGAAATGCAAGATTCGGCGACACGGAAGATCATCGCGAAAAAGGCTGAATCATCGTCCCAGAAAGCATCTTGGCTATCGGACAACGGCGCAGGAGTTCCTGGGGGGAATACTCAGGAGCCTTGGACACCGCAGGTCAGCGCTTATTGCTTGAATACAGTGTCCAAGAACGACAATGAGCCCTAAGCCTAGCTTGAGGATGTGCCGGAACCGCTGCAGACACAGAAGATCAGCAGGTCCACGAGCACCTGCTCGACAATTGACAGCTTGACGCCTGATCCCCGAGCAGTGATGCCCTAACACTTACACCTAATACATACCAAGAGCCAGATATCTACTACTTCATGGGTGAGGCGGCTAGAGAAAAAAATAAAAATAAATAATAAAAGTTACAAATAAAAAACAAAATTCTCATACCAACTCCCATGCCTTAAGTCTAAAAATCTAACAATGCATCCTTGAAAAGACACCAGAGCTTTAAACTTGTGACATTCATGCAAAAGGTTACAATAGATTACAGGATATCAAAATCTAGCGAAGCTTATAGCATGGCAAAATATATTGCGCATAATCTCAAAAATAGAAATTTAAATATTTTAATCAACAAACGAATAAAAAATAATATGCCTTTATTATTTATGCCTCTGCACAAGGGAACAAAAAATGAGCTGGATACTGCAACGCGCCTTACGCCTTTCTCGGAGACAGAAATGCTTCATCCAACTTATCCTTGATGCCCCCTTACTATCCGCAAGCTTATTACTGGCCATTATTCTAAAACAGGAAAGCATGGCACCGTTGCTCGACCCCCATATCACAATGACATTGTTAATTACTTTGCCGATCACGCTAGCCATATTCTTCTGGCTAGGCTTATACCGCATATTGATACGTTACGTTGGGGTAAAGATGCTCCATACTCTTGCTGCGGGAGTCATGGCATCATCACTGGTCATTTGGACGACATCAGCTCTTCTGGGCAGTTCATTGCATGCCTCAACACTCGCGATCTATTCAATTCTCGCCATGTGCTCAGTGGGAGGTATTCGTTTTTTTTCACGCAGCCTCTTTCATCGTAACAGTATGCGACACAAGGCTAGGGTAATCATATACGGAGCAGGCACGGCCGGTTCGCAGTTGGTCAGTTCTCTCAGGAAAGGATCAGAATTCATACCGATAGCCTTTGTTGACGACTGGAAAGGTATGCATGGAACAATTGTAGAAGGGATCAAAGTATATTCGCCAGATTTCCTAAATCACCTGATCAGCACGATGAAGGTTGAACGGATACTTCTAGCCATGCCAAGCATATCCCGATCTCGGCGTCAGGAAATCATCGCATCACTGGAAAACATGAACGTTACCATACAAACCATTCCGGGGATGGAGGAGATAGTAAACGGAGATGCAAAACCAGGTCAGATAAGAGACGTCGCAGTGGAAGACTTGCTTGGACGAGATCCCGTTCCACCTCGCCTTGATCTTTTAGATGCTAATATCAGAGACAAAGTGGTGATGGTCACGGGTGCGGGAGGATCAATCGGATCTGAACTAAGCCGCCAAATAATGCGATTAGGACCAAAAAAACTGCTTTTGTTAGATACGTGTGAATATGCACTTTATACGATTGAAAAAGAACTCGAAGAAATACAAATTCATGAAAAAAGACCCACTATATCAATAGCCTTGATAGGTTCAGTTCAAGAAGAGAAACGCATTAATAGCATCATGAAGGCATACCGCGTCCAGACACTTTATCATGCTGCGGCCTACAAGCATGTTCCCATGGTCGAATACAACTTAATTGAAGGCATAAAGAATAATGTCTTCGGTACGTTGAGCACGGCAAGGGCAGCAATTGCCGCTGAAGTCGAAAACTTCATACTTGTTTCCACCGACAAAGCCGTGCGCCCTACCAATATGATGGGGGCAACAAAACGCCTGGCAGAACTGATCTGCCAGGCATTCGCAAACTCTCAAGATAAGACTCGATTCTGCATGGTACGATTCGGTAATGTGTTAGGTTCTTCGGGCTCCGTCATTCCTCTTTTTCGTCGGCAAATAGCTCAGGGGGGTCCATTGACCGTAACCCATGAATCCATTACTCGCTACTTCATGACAATCCCAGAAGCCGCTTCCCTTGTATTGCAGGCAGGAGCCATGGGAAAAGGAGGGGATGTCTTCGTGCTGGATATGGGCGAACCGGTGAAAATTTCGGCACTGGCTAGCCGAATGATCCGGCTTTCAGGATTAGAAATCAAAAGCAAAGAAAACCCTTATGGTGATATCGAAATAATATATTCCGGGTTGCGCCCCGGAGAAAAACTATTTGAAGAATTGTTGATCGGAAAAAATGCAACAGGCACAGATCACCCTAGAATTCATAGTGCACGAGAACCCTATTGGAAGTGGCCGAAGCTAAAAATATTCATGGACAACCTTCAGGAAGCAATAAATTCGCAAGACATCAAGACACTTCACAACCTAATCTTACAGTCACCTGCAGGCTTTTGTCCTCAAACACCTATCGTAGACAAACTGTGGTGTATTGGTAGAGAGGTTTCTGAAATGCCTGCGACACATTCTGCTGACTTCGCGGAAAAAAACAATTCAGATGCTCCATTACAGCATATGAAGACGAATATCTTGATGAAAAATTACAACAACTGCCCCTTGGATTCATAAAATGAACAGTACTTTAGGCCACCCGGTACAAGCAAGAGCGCCAGCGCCAGTACCTACCGGATCTTACCAGCATTGGCGGACACCGGTCTAAGCGATCATTCGGGCCTCGAAGACCTCTGGGCTATGTGGCCCCACGAGAACACCCGGCATGAGCGGCGTGGGATGTGCAGAAACCAGGGGGCGTTACATCATGGACATATTAAATAATATGCTATTTTTATGAAAATGTTTGATGATTCTTCTGTTTTGGTTACCGGTGGCAGCGGCTCCTTCGGCAATACCTTCATTCCCATGCTGCTGGAGCGCTGCAACCCCAAGCGCGTGATCATCTTCTCGCGCGACGAGTTGAAGCAGTGGGAGATGGCCAAGAAGTTCGATGGGGACTCTCGTGTGCGCTTCTTTATCGGTGACGTGCGCGACCGCGACCGCATCTACCGCGCCCTGGACAGGGTGGACTACGTGGTGCATGCGGCGGCCAACAAGATCGTGCCCACTGCCGAATACAATCCCTTTGAGTGCGTCAAGACCAATGTGATGGGCGCCATAAACCTGATCGATGCCTGCATCGACAAGGGTGTAAAGAGGGTGGTGGCGCTTTCCACCGACAAGGCCAGTAGCCCGATCAACCTGTACGGCGCCACCAAGCTCACCTCTGACAAGCTGTTCGTGGCCGGCAACTCCTATGCAGGCGATAATAAAACACGCTTCGCCGTGGTGCGTTACGGTAACGTCATGGGCTCGCGTGGCTCGGTGATCCCGTTCTTCACGTCGATCCGCGACAAGGGCGTGCTGCCGATCACCGATGCGCGCATGACCCGCTTCATGATCTCTTTGGAACAGGGCGTGGAACTGGTGTGGCACGCCTTCGAGGACATGGAGGGCGGCGAGATCTACGTCAAGAAGATCCCCTCCATGAAAATCAGCGACCTGGCGCGCGTGGTGGCCCCGGAAGTGAAGCAGGAAGAGGTCGGCATCCGCCCCGGCGAGAAACTGCATGAGCAGATGATCGGCCCCGACGATGCCTACTACACCTATGAGTATCCCGAGCACTACAAGATCCTGCCGGCCATCAACAAATGGGACCAGGACGTCAATCGCATCAAGGATGGCAAGAAGGTGCCGGAAGGCTTCGTCTACGCCAGCGACAACAATGCCGAGTGGATGAGTGACGACATGCTAAAGACGTGGATAGACGCCAACAGGGAAAAGATCGGAGCCATCTGATGATCCCCTACGGACGCCAGGATATTCAGCAGGCCGATATCGACGCCGTGCTCGAGGTGCTGCAGTCGGACTTCCTGACCCAGGGCCCCAGGGTGCCGTGTTTCGAGCAGGCGGTGGCCGACAAGTTTGGCGCCCGCCATGCGCTGGCGGTCAACAGCGCCACCTCGGCGCTGCATGTGGCCAGCCTTGCACTTGGCCTGGGGAAAGGCGACTGGCTGTGGACCTCGCCGGTCACCTTCGTCGCCTCGGCCAACTGCGGCCTGTATTGCGGTGCCCAGGTCGACTTCGTGGATATCGACCCGCGCACCTACAACCTCTGCCCCAAGGCGATGGAAGCCAAGCTCGAACAGGCCGAGCAGGAAGGACGCCTGCCCAAGGTGGTGGTGGCGGTGCACCTGTGTGGCCAGTCCTGCGACATGCAGGCGATCCATGCCCTGAGCCAGCGCTATGGCTTCCGGATCATTGAGGACGCCTCCCACGCCATCGGTGGCCGGTACCAGAATGACCACATCGGCAGCGGCCTCTACAGCGATATCACCGTGTTCAGCTTCCATCCGGTGAAGATCATCACCACCGCTGAAGGTGGCATGGCGCTGACCAACGACGACGCGCTGGCAAGTCGCATGAACCTGTTGCGCAGCCACGGCGTGACCCGCGATCCGGCGCTGATGACCCACGAGGGCGACGGCCCCTGGTACTACCAGCAGATCGATCTGGGCTACAACTACCGCATGACCGAGCTGCAGGCGGCGCTGGGCCTCAGCCAGCTCGAGCGGCTGGACGACTATGTGGCCCGGCGCAATGCCCTGGCCTCCCGCTACGATGACCTTCTGCAAGGCCTGCCGGTGACCACGCCCTGGCAGCACCCGGAGAGTGTTTCCGGGCGCCACCTCTACGTCATCCGCCTCAAGCGCCACCAGATCGCTTCCACGCATCGTCAGGTGTTCGAACGCCTGCGCGAGCAGGGGATCGGCGTGAACCTTCACTACATCCCGGTGCATACCCAGCCCTACTATCAGGCCATGGGTTTCCAGGCGAAGGATTTCCCCGAGGCGCAGCGCTACTATGCCGAGGCGATCAGCCTGCCGATGTTCCCCACCCTGAGCGATGCCGAGCAGGATGCGGTGGTGGCGGCGCTGAAACAGGCTCTGTCCGGCTCATGAACATTGCCATTATTCCCGCCCGGGGCGGCAGCAAGCGGATCCCGCGCAAGAACATCAAGATGTTCTGTGGCAAGCCGATGATCGCCTGGTCGATCGAGGCCGCGCTGGCCAGCGGCTGCTTCGCGCGAGTGATCGTCTCCACCGATGATGACGAGATCACCGCGGTGGCGCGCGAGTGGGGCGCCGAGGTGCCCTTCATGCGTCCCGCCGCGCTGGCCGACGACCATGCCGGCACCCTTCCGGTGATCGCCCACGCCGTCGAGTGGCTGAGGGAGCAGGGCGAGCCACCCGAGGTGGTTTGCTGCCTCTATGCAACCGCGCCCTTCGTGCAAACCGACGACCTGTGGGCCGGCGAGCAGGCCCTGCAGGCAGGCGATGATGTCGACTACGCCTTCTCGGTGACCAGTTACGCCTTCCCGATCCAGCGAGCGCTGCGGCTCACCGCCGAGGGGCGCGTCTCGATGTTCCAGCCCGAGCACTTTCACACCCGCTCCCAGGACCTCGAGGAGACCTGGCATGACGCCGGCCAGTTCTACTGGGGGCTTGCCGCGGCCTGGTGCGCCGGCACCCCCATCTTCGGCGAGCATGCCGTTCCGGTCTGCCTGCCGCGCCATCGGGTGCAGGACATCGACACGCCGGAGGACTGGCAGCGCGCCGAATGGCTGTTCCAGGCCCTGCAGGCCGAGGGCCAGGCGGGTGGTTGAGGCAGTAGCGAATACCCGGGGGCATAGCAGTCGCCCGCCGCGGGTCGTGTTTCGTGCCGATGCCTCGCTGCAGATCGGCAGCGGCCATGTGATGCGCTGCCTGACCCTTGCCGAAGCCCTGCGCAAGCGTGGAGCCGAGTGTCACTTCCTCTGCCGGGAACATCCGGGGCATGCCCTCGCCCTGCTGCAGGCCCGCGGCTTCGCTGTCCATCGGCTGCCGACCGGCCAGCCAGGCGCCCCCGCCGCCGCAGGCCAACCGTCGCGCACTCCCCAACCGGCCCACGCCGACTGGCTGGGTACCACCTGGGAAGCGGATGCGGCCCAGTGCATCAAGGTCGTGCAACGCCTGGCCCCCGACTGGCTGGTGGTCGACCACTATGCACTCGACGCCCGCTGGGAAGTTCGCGTGACACCGGCGGACTGCCGGCTGCTGGTGATCGATGACCTCGCTGATCGTGAGCACCACGCCGACCTGCTGCTCGACCAGAACCTGGGCCGCCGGGTCGAGGACTATGCCGGCCTGGTGCCTGCGCATTGCCGTTGTCTGATCGGCCCGCGCCATGCGCTATTGCGCCCCGAGTTCGCCCGCCTGCGCGAGACCAGCCTGGCGCGCCGCCGTACCCCGCGGCTTCGCGAATTGTTGATCACTCTGGGCGGGGTGGACAAGGACAATGCCACCACTGACGTGCTTAGCGCCCTCAGCGATTGCCCGCTCCCGGACGACTGTCGTATCACCTTGGTCATGGGCGCCTCGGCGCCATGGCGGGACGCAGTCCAGGCCAAGGCAGCGACCCTGCCTTGGCCCACCGAGGTGGTGGTCAATGTGACCAACATGGCCGAGCACATGGCGAGTGCCAATCTGGCAATCGGTGCCGCCGGCAGTACCTCCTGGGAGCGCTGCTGCCTGGGATTGCCGACGCTGATGGTGGTACTGGCGGAGAATCAGCAGCCGATCGCCGAGGCCCTGGATGCCGCCGGCGTGGCCGTTAACCTCGGCACGCCCGCGCAACTGAGTACGCTACCAGCGCGCTGGCCAACCCTGACTCGGCCGCCGGCGCTGGCCCGGATGAGTGAGGCGGCCGCGTCGCTCACCGCTGGCGACGGCACGGCCACCATGTGCCATGCCATGTGGGAGATCGCTCAGGAAGGTCTCAGCGAATGACAGATGACAGCGTCCACCTTCGCCCGCTGAGGGAACAGGATCTCGAACGCATCCGCACCTGGCGAAACCATCCCGAGGTCCGCCGTTTCATGTATACCCAACATGCGATCAGTGCCGACGAACACCGTGGCTGGTTCCAGCAGGCACGGGATGACGTCGACAGGCATCTGCTGGTCGTCGAGCGGCAGTGCGCTGGCGCTGCTGGTGAGCCATTCGGCTTCGTCAACCTGCACGTGGTAGACCCCTGCGCCAGGCGCGCCGTCTGGGGCTTCTACCTCGCCCCTGAAGCGCCCCGCGGCAGTGGCCGAGCACTTGGGGAGGCAACGCTGGCGCACACCTTCGCCAACCTCGACCTGCACAAGCTGTGCGGCGAGGCCCTGGCGAGCAATGACCGCTCGATCCGTTTTCATCAACGCCTGGGCTTCATGCGGGAAGCATGTCTGCGCGACCACCACTTCGACGGCCACACCTATCATGATGTCATCGGCTTTGGCCTGATCGCCGCCGACTGGCAGACGCGTCAAGGAGCCTCCATACCATGACTCATCCAGCTATCGAGATTGCCGGTCGCCGCATTGCCGCGGATCAGCCGCCTTATATCATCGCCGAGCTTTCCGCCAACCATAATGGCAAGCTCGAAACCGCCATGCGCATCATCGAGGAAGCCAGCAAGGCCAGTGCCGATGCCGTAAAGCTGCAGACCTACAGGCCCGATACCATCACCCTCGACTGCGACAGTGACGACTTCACGATCAAGGGCGGTCTGTGGGACGGGCGCACCCTCTACGAGCTCTACGAAGAAGCGCACATGCCCTGGGAGTGGCACCAGCCGCTCTTCGAGTACGCCCGCAAGCTCGGCATCACCATCTTCAGCTCCCCCTTCGACGCCACCGCCGTCGACCTGCTCGAAGAGCTGGGCGCCCCGGCCTACAAGATCGCCTCCTTCGAGGCGGTCGACCTGCCGCTGATCGAGTACGTCGCCCGTACCGGCAAGCCGGTGATCATCTCCACCGGCATGGCCGATGCAGAGGAAATCCAGGAGGCCATCAACGCCGCCCATGGCGCCGGCTGTGAGCAGCTGGCCGTCCTGCACTGCGTCAGCGGTTACCCGGCCCCGGCCGAGGACTACAACCTTCGCACCATCCCCGACATGATCGACCGCTTCGGACTGGTCACCGGCCTTTCCGACCACACCATCGACAACACCACAGCCATCACCAGCGTCGCGCTCGGCGCCAGCCTGATCGAGAAGCACTTCACCCTCGATCGTAACGGCGGCGGTCCCGACGACAGTTTCTCCCTGGAACCGTCGGAGCTCGCCGCCCTTTGTCGCGATGCGAAGACCGCCTGGCAGGCGCTGGGCCAGGTCGACTATGGCCGTAAATCCAGCGAGCAGGGCAACGCCCAGTTCCGGCGTTCACTGTATTTCGTGAAGGATCTAAAGGCAGGGGACGTGATTACCGAGGATGCGGTGAGGAGCGTGCGGCCGGGGTATGGCCTACACCCCAAGCGATTATCTGAAATCATTGGAAAAAAGGTTGTCAGAGATGTTGGCCAGTACTCTCCTGTAAGACTCGATTTCCTCTCATGACCTATTGCATTGCTGCACAGGCTATACGACGCTGTGAGCATCCCCGGCATTAGCGGCGTAGGGTGTGAGAAACCAAGGGCTCATTACAGCATGAGGTCTCGGGACCCTACTAGCTCGCCATGGATCGCCTCAATCATCAGGCTAGCGGACAGCGGCAGCAGCCATCACCTCCCGCAACACCCGACAGGTCTTATCTACTTCCGCGTCAGTCAGCGTCGGGTGGCATAGGAACATCAGGCTGGTCTCGCCCAGCTCACGGGCTACGGGGAGCGGTTCTTCAGGCCGCCAACCCGTTCCGTCAAACGCCTTCTCCCGATAAACCTCCGAGCAGGAGCCCGAGAAACACGGCACGCCGCGCGTAGCGATCTCATCGATGATCCGGTCACGGTCCCAATCCTGAGCGAGCTGCCCCGGCTCCACAAACACGTAGCATTTGTAGGCGGCGTGCTCGCAACCACTGCGCTTGGCGCAAAGGCTGTCGCAACTGGTGTTGCAGCAAAACATAGGCACCCGCAGTCCATGGCACTCTTTCGCCGCGTCCCAGATCCGTAGGGCGTTGGCCTGGCGGCCGGCCGACCACGCCGGCATGCGCGCGAGCTGAATACGTCCTATAGCAGCCTGCATCTCTGTCAGCCGCCAGTTGGTGCCGAAGCTCTCATGCAGCCAGCGGAAGCCCGGTGGATGCTCGCGCTCGTAAACGGCCTCCCAGCTCTTGCCGTGATCCTTGTAGGCCCACATCTTGCGCCACAGGATTTCATCGTTAGTGGTAACCATGCCCCCTTCGCCGCCGGTGGTCATGATCTTGTCCTGGCAGAACGACCAGCAGCCCACATTGCCGATGCTTCCCACGCTTCGGCCACGATAGCGGGCGCCGTGGGCCTGGGCGCAGTCCTCGATCACGTAGAGCCCATGGAGATCGGCCAGTGCCATCAGCGCCTCCATCTCGCACGGCCAGCCCGCCAGGTGCACGGCGAGTATCGCCCGGGTATTCGGTGTGATCTTCTCAGCAACCGTGGCGGCGGTGATGTTCTGAGAATCGCGGTCTACATCAGCAAATACCGGCACCGCCCCGGCGATAACAATGGTGGAGATCGAGGCCATAAAGGTACGCGAGGTCACGATCACTTCATCGCGCCCCCTGCCCTCGCCTTTTCCAACCCCCAACCCCTTCAGGGCCAGATCCAGCGCCGTGGTACCATTGGCCACCGCGATGGCGTAATAGGTACCGGTAAATTGTGCGAACTCACGCTCCAATTGCCGGCCCTCCTGGCCAGTCCAGTAGTTCACCTGGTTGGAAAGCAGCACATCTTGTACCGCCTGAGCCTCTTCTTCTGTGAACGAGGGCCAAGGGGAGAAAGGTCCGTTAAGCATCAATCCACCAATGTTGAAAGAGAACTATAGAAGCACGATGCTTTACGAAATAAAAGATACGTGCAGAATGCAAATTTTCAAACATAATCCTGATTAACCCACCACGGTCTTCCATATATATCCCAGGTCGCCGACCAGGCTCCAGCAGCGAATGTATTCCATATTAAACTGCACCTTGTCGGGCCAGATCACCTCGCGGCTGTATAGCTCCGGGTCCGGCTGGCTGGCCAACAGCTCCTCCTCGTTGCGGTAGGCCAGAGTCGCCGGCCCAGTAATGCCTGGCCGCAGGCTCAGCATCGCCCGATCTTCTCCCTCAAGCCGATCGGCGAAACCGGGAACATCCGGGCGCGGCCCCACAAAGCTCATCTGTCCCAGCAAGACATTGATCAGTTGGGGCAGCTCATCGAGCTTGGCGCGACGAAAGAGGCGGCCCAAGGGGGTAATACGAGGATCGTTTCCAGTAGTTACCGTGGTGGTATGCACCGCGGAAGGCCGCATGGTACGAATCTTGATAACCTTGAACAGCCTGCCGTCACGACCCACGCGCTGCTGAAGGAAAAAGCCGTTCTGCCGGGTTTCCAGCGTAGCCAGGACCCACGCCAAGGCTATCAGCCAAAAAGTCAACAGCAGTCCGACCGCCGCACCCAGAACATCGAAGGTGCGCTTGAGCGCCTTTTGCCGGCTAGTCAGCCCCGCAGCGGCAGCCCCACAGTCTGCCAAGGCGCGCTTGCCAAGGTGGGGTAGTTCCAAAGTCACGACGCGAGATACTCCTCTGAATGGGCAAGGGCCCCCTCAAATCCAGCCCCGCAGCCGATAATAAGCAAGACCCATCATTTCATGCATGGCACGGGTGCTACGGGAAAGGGCCCCGGCACTGGGCAACAAACGGCGCAGCCGAAAGCTCGACGGCTGCACGATAGAAAAACCGGTGGCCACCGGCGTGATCTGCACCTCCAACGCCGACAGGGTGGCCAGAGAGCGACGCATATGCGAGGCGGACGTGACCACCAATAGCGACTGGATGGCGTGCTCGGCCAGCAGCGGCGCCAGTTCCTCCACATGGCCGCGAGTGGTGATCGCCTGAGTTTCCAGGATAAGCGCCTCCTGCGGCACGCCCATATCGCCCAGAAACCGCGCCCCCGCCTCGGCTTCGCTCATGCCGGCGATACGCTGCGGAACTCGACCGCCACTAAGTATCACCCGCGGGGCGCGCCCAGCATGGTAGAGTCGGGCAGCATGCCAGTATCGATCAATCGCCCCCCCGGCGGAAGGATAGACCCACTGGCCGTTACCGGTGCTGAACGCGCCGCCCAGCACCAGTATTGCATCCGCCGCGGGCACGGCCTCCACCGGCCGATCGGCCCAATCACGTTCAAGCCACCATAGCAGACGATCTGCAACCGCAGGTGTGGAAAATATCCAAAGTACAGTCAGGCCCAAAGCCAAGAACAAGGTAGCTACACGGAAACGACTGAGCAACAAGAATGCCAGGGCAGCCAAAAACAAACACACGCTTATACCCATAGGGTAAAGCAGCAATGAAACAATCTTAGAAAGTTCGTACATAAAAACGAGTAGAGAGTGTTTAAGATGAAAAGGGAGAAGTGAAGTCTCAACATCAAGGCGCTAAGGTTTTCCACATCCATCCTCTTAAGCCTGGATTCATAGAATAACCGCAGCACTTTTGGCACCACGGTAGAGGTAGGAGGCCCAGCACTTCCCGGCTACTATGATGGATCGTGGCCAGAGTCGTCGGTAAATGAGAACTTCACTTTTGCTACCGATCTTCAAGTCTACTTCTGCGACCCTCAGAGCTCATAGCAGCGGATAACCAAGGAGCATAATCTACCGCCTGCTGAGGCAGTACTACTCAAAGGGAGTGGATTTATCAACGTTACTCAGCAAGACCTTAATAAGATGCCATGCGGTTGAACGAGCCCCTCGAAAGACATTGGGCCACAAGACACCTGCTGAGATCGTATCAATCACTGTTGCATTGCCCCGTTGAGTACGGGTCGCCCATGTTTACAACTATAGAACAAAATTAACTAACAAACTCCACCAACAAATAGTCGTTACTCAGTTCACCCACAATACGTGCATGTGGATTATTCTGGTGCGAACGCATCACAGCATGGTTATGTTTCGAAATGGTGGTCATGCAGCGAAACCCCGACCACCAGGCCGTGTGATACATGATTTGATTCATCACCCGCCCGATACCCTGACCTTCGCTGGGCTGGTCGATCAGTCGCCCCACGAAGCAGCGGTGATTCCAGAAGCAGCGCAGGAAGAAGTATCCCACCAGGGTTCCGTGATCATCCCACACGCCAAACATCAAGAAGGCCGGATTGGCACACACGCGCCGCAGGCTGAGCAGTGTGAAGTCGTGAGGACGAAAATAGTGCAGGCGTGCCTCACCTTGCCGTTCAAGCAGCGCCATCAACTGGGGAAGTTCCTCACTTCGAATGGGCCTGAACGAAAAGCCTTCCAGCGAGAACTCGGCAAAGGCACGCTGCGTCTGACGCTGCATGCGGCGGCGATGAAGCAACTCAAAGAGCCGCGCATTAAGCCACTCCACAAGCTGCCACACCCAAGGCAAATGGTGCTTGATAAACAACAGCACTCGAGTAATCATGTCACCTCCAGCATCGCCTTGAGACCCCGTCTGACCGGCAGTTGCCAGACCAACTTACACCAGTCATGATTACCCTCAATCAGCCCCGGCCCCTGCGGCGTGATCACAACATCCCAACCGATCGAACGGTTGTGCGGATGTTTGAGGCTTGCCTTGCGAATCATCGATAATGTCTCTGACCAGTAGGGCACCTGAAACCCCTCGATCGGGATACCGGTGACGGGGTGTACCGCCTCCGGCGCGCGCGTGATATCGGAGTAAATGCCGGGGCCATTGACCCTGCCAGTGGCTTCATCGATGGGCGCTGCCAGATTGCCTGCCGCCAGGTTATCCACGTGAGAGTTGACCGAAATTCTCAACCGGCAGCCAAGCACATGATAGTTCCCTGCCTCGTCGATCAGCGTGAAGATACGCACGGTATTGACTCCGGAAGGCGACAGGGCCTGCAACTCAGAGTGCTGATCCACTAAGCTCTCCACTATATTTAAGCCCTGTTGCTTCATCCAGGTCACCAGGTGCGCTGCGCTCAACTCGTCGGTACGATGAATCTTTACGCTGGACCCGCAGTTGCCTGAAGCGTCCTTGAACACCAGGCGCTGATGGTCGGCGAGGAGACGCTCCACCAGCACCGGATCCGCCTGGAGGGCTTCGATAGACCAGAGTCCGTGACGGAAGAATTCTTGATAAGCGGCGTGAAAACGACGTTTATCACTGAGCACCTCCCGCGCATCGCGAGGGTTCACACGCTTCTGGAACTCATACATGGTGCCCGTGCCCGCCCATGTTGCTTTCTCGTTAGGGTTGAGTTTGGCAAAACCAAACTGGTACCACTCGAGCGGTGATATATTATAGCGCAGCGAATCGCTGACCATCACCACCGACTGACGTGCCATCCCAACGTGATCGGTATCACGTGTATGGCGCATAAAGCGGCGCAGCAGCGGCCAATTCATGCGGCGCAGGTAATAGCCCAGATAAGCAGTACGACATGCCAAGGTTAGCGTCATGAGTTCACTCCCCTTCCCCTTTCTCCATGATCTGCACCAGCTCATCCACGCTGACGAAGTGGATATCCGGCCAGCGCCGCAGCATACCGGCCAGAAGCTCATCCAGTTTCTCGAGCCCCTGCTGGCGATTGGCGGGATCGATATGCCCCGCAAAGTTGACCCGGTGGGAACTGATGATCACCGGCTTGCGCCAGCGGAAAGCCGCTGCCATCTCGCGCAGCGCCTGCCCCACCGGGTCGGACTTGTTACCGCTGCAGGGCTCGAAGCTCAGGGTGCGAACCAGCTTGCCGGCCTGACCTCCCTTAGGCGGTGTCAGAAAGTTGACGCTGCGCCGACTCTTGCCGCCACCGGACGGCTGGCGACCGCTCAGCGGCTTATCGATAGAGCGCACGCCAAGGCCTGCCACAAAGTCATCCAGCGCCGGGTGCAGCTTGAGTGCGGGCGGTGTAAAGGTCGTGGAGGCGAAGCCGAACGTCGTCTCGAACAGGGCGAGACCCTCGCGAATGATCTCGCGGTGCTGGGCCAGCAACACTTCATCATGTAGCGAGAAGGCATGTGTGAAGGCCACACCCGGCATATCGGGCACGCCGGCAAGCCCGGCCATGCTGGCCACCTCCAGGTTCGCCTGAAGATCCTTGTCCCCACGCGCTAGCTTACGTTCGAGCAGCGGCACGCTGAAATGCTCACGGCCATGGAACTGGGGGCGAATCAAGCATTCCTCCATGCCCTCCTGCCAGGCCTGACAGGTCCCTTCATAGGCGGCAGGCTCCTCGGCGGCCAGCCGTGCAAAGGTGGTAGAAAGGGTTTCGTAGCCGTAGCGGCCCTCGCGCAGCATGAAGGCCGTATCAGGATTGGCGGAGAGCGCATAGGCTGTAAACACCACCCGCCGGGCTTGCGCATCCCGGTGCCTGGCCAGCACCCCGTAGAGCATATGGAGATCCTCTCGGGTCTCCACGCTGTCGCAGTAGTCCATGTAGCCGCCGAAGCCGCTTACCCTATCCTTCAGCGCTTCCACGGCACGCTTCTTGGCAGTGCGAATGCTACCGTAGTCGTCTACGGCGAAGGCCACATACTTGACCCCGGTGTGCCAGCCGGGAAGGTGCTTGACTTCGTGAAAAAAGTTTTTAACGAGAGACATTACGGTTCCCTGGCAACACTATCTCGATTGGACTTCATCGGTTTTATCGATTGATAAAGGTTGTCCAGCCCATCCCAGATAAGTTCTGATCTAAATCTCGCAGCCCACTTTTTACCATTTGCTCCATGAAGCGCTGCCAGCTCAGCGTCACCCATATAACGAGAAATAGCTTCAACCACCCCCTCAACATCGCCTTTCTCAACGAGCGTACCGTTGTAATCATGACTAACAGCATCGCGACAGCCTGTCACGTTGGTGCTCACAATTGGCAGCCCCATGGCAGCAGCCTGAATCAATACATTTCCAAACCCTTCCCACCATGCAGGCAATACAAAGACATCAAATAAGCTCAAGTAGAGTGGAACATTTTCCTGGAAGCCAACCCAGTGTATATCCGGATCATTCTGTATAACCTCCAGCAGTTCAAGGTCTGGAAATTGTGCTTCATCTAGAACGCCGAGAATAACAAGTTTTACCGAAAAACCACGCTCCCTTAGCTTTAAGAATGCGTTTACAAGCTCCGCTATACCTTTGCGCTCGGCTAAACGCCCAACAAAACCAAGTACCTTACTATCATTAAAGCCAAGATTGCTTTTCAGACGATATTGCGCTTCATGATCTACAACTGAAGGATTGAAACGAGAAATATCAACACCATTGCTACTACCCGGACCGATCACTAACGCTTTGTTATTTGACACCACACCATCTTCGACAGCTTGTTGATTGACAGAATCACTTATACACACCACTTTATGAGCACATGCAGCCGACAGCCACTCCATGAACATCAACAGGTTTCGCTTTGCCCCTTTTTCATGGTCATAGCGTAAGCCTCGACAAGTGTACACTCTGCGCGGCACGCGCAAAAGGTAAGCTGCGAAACATCCTAGAAGGCCCATTTTCGGAGTACCAAAGTTCACTACTTCTGGACGAATCTTTGACAGCGCTTTGATAACCTGAAAAAGGGCCTTGAGATCAGAAAACAAGGATATTTCCCGCTCTATATCAATAGCGACATGCTGAGCGCCCTCTTCAAGGGCATACTTTTCAATAAACCCACCGCTAGGGCCAAAAACATGAACCTCATAGCCAAGCTGAGAAAAATAGCGTGCCTGCCCCTTAATAAGCGGTGTACTTTTTGATGATGTAATCCCAATCACCAGCTTAAGCTTAGCATGATCTTCCATTTAACATCCAAATTTATTACCACAGTTAAAACCTAGAAGCGCTATAAAAGCAATATACCAACCTGAATCCGTGATGCCGGCGCCGGCACTTTCCCTGTCATCGCCAGCGAGCATTTTTTGAACTCCGGGCCCGTCTCTATCATCCAGCGCATGTCTGCTATGGCCGACCATTGCTGCGTCGGCCGGCGACGATGACTCGTTTTGTCATGCATCACTACCCGCCGGGCACGGTAATGCTGGCTGCTGGTGACCATCAGCCCTCTGCGTGGTGGCGTTGTCCGACAGGCGATCAGCATGGCGTTCCTCGCGGATAGCGCAGGCAGCTTCGCAGGGTGTTCAACACCGTCATGCGCCCGATGTCCTGCCCGAAATCGAGGATGATCTGCCGCGCCTTGTGAATCACGAGAGCCGCACGATGCACCAATTCCTGCAACACAGTCCGTATCCGGCGCCGCTTGGCGGGATGGCGGACCGGGCTCAGCTCGCCGGTCATGCCCAACTGCCCCATCAACCGCAGGATGTTGTAGGCCAGTTGGGCGAGATGCAGGATCAGATCATTGGTGGCGAACTTGCCCGAGGGCAGCCGCTCCAGGTCGAGATCGGTCTTGATCTCGCTATGGAATTGCTCGTGGGTGGCATGCGCCTGATAGCGCTTGATCACCGCCTCCGGCTCCTCGTCCAGGCTGGTCCACCAGCCTTCCAGCTCAACCTCCGGTTCGAGCAGCAACTGGCCATCACGATCGGCGGTGCGCTTCACCAGCTGCATCACGCGCTTGACGACGTATTCGACCTTGTTGTCGTCGTGGATCGAGACGGGCTGGGTCCTCAGCGCCTGGCGCTTGCCAGGGCGCAGCTCTTCCCAATAATCCGCCGCCATGGCCAGCCAGGTGTTCTGATTGGCCGTGACCGAGCCACGCGGTTTCCATTTTCACGAGGTAGTCCAGCCGGTGGCCCACGTCGGCAAAGGCCTGCCGCTGCCGTTCGAGAAGCGCCAGGTGCGCCTGGCTGTCGAAGCCGCTGTCCTCGCGCAGCAGGATCGGTTGCTCGGTCAGACCCTGGGCGCGAGGCAGTACCCGCTCCAGGAAGGCGTTGCTCTCCTTCATGGTGTGCTGCTTGCCGGGACGCAACTCCAGGCCCCCTTCGTTGCCCAGATAGGCGGCAATCGGCGTGTAGCCATCGACCTTCTGGTAGGTTCGCGAGACGCCATCCTTCTTCGAGTTGCTGTTGTCCATGACGAAGGTGTCGATGTCCAGGCAGACGTGTGTCGTCTCGGCGGTGATCGGTACCTCGACCAGTGACAGCAGGGTCTTGGACCAGATGGCGGTGCGCGCCTGCAGATCGTTGGCGGCAAGTTTCTCCAACCACTGTCTCAGCGTCGCCGTGCTCGGCACCTTGTGCAGGGTCAGCAGCTGTTGGAAGGGCTTGTCTTGGCGGAAGTTCTCGATGGCGTCATAGTCGCTCATGCCCAGACACAGCAGACCCAGGTAGCTCTTGATCACGTCGCTGATGCGCATGCCCAGCGTGGTGGGGAAGCGGCTGTCGATGCTGTCGACGCCAGCGATCTCGAAGCATTGCCCGATGATGGACAACTCGGCGTGACTGGTGAGGGTGCGGCGACTGGTGCGGAACTTGACGTTGGGCATGACTCTGTCTGGGTGAATGAGGATAACGACTATATTGCCATGCAGGTCAGTGGGTTAGAAGCGCTTCCGAGGACCGGGCTCACGGATTCAGGACTAAGATACGCTCAACCTGGAAGGGAGAACAGCTTACCCATGACACTATCCAACTTCATATATTTTTTGTAGCCACTAGCGTCATAGAACGTAAGCTCACCAAAATAAATCTTACCGGCCATGTTGTAAAGATCCACCCTTACGTGTGGAAAACCTTGAGACAGGTCTCGAGCCACACTCACCATTTCCTCAAAATTTTCAGGCCACCTAGGGTTAGGTACATCTTCCCCGTCACACCCAAACTGATACTCTTCAATACCAATATCAACATATTTTTTATTCAGGTCAAAAAACGCCTTCTTTACCCCATCCCTACTAAATCGCTCGTCACAGAGCAAAACATAATATGGCTCACCATCGAAGCAAAAAAACTTATAATCTGTAAGACTGTTTCCCTGAGGTGGAGAAAGTAGCTTTTCTGCAATGACCTTTGGTTTCAGCCCATAATACGCCCACTCTCTTCCGGCACTTTTCTTATTAATTTTAAACAAGGGGGAAACAACCTTGCGTAGCTCTACGCTCGAAACTTTTTTCTTTATCCTATCTACAAAAATGATATTCCGTCCTCCCCCACCTGTCGTAGACTTCATCACAAAAATATTTGGAAGTTTATTCACATCTATTTCTTCCGCATGTTCATATGCAGCATAAACTTCATTCAACAAATGACCATAACCCCTGCTTTCAACAAACTCTCTGACATTATACTTATCAGTACATTTTTTTATAACTGGGTCTCGATAGTAAAGCTTATAACATTGAAGCTTCTCAGTATAAAGAACAGGATTTTTGAGGCGCAAGATCCGGTGGTGCCTAACAAAGTATTGGGCACTAACCATAAGTGAATCAGGAACCCAAAATAAAAATCGTAATATAAATAATTTAAGCATATCCACAAAGCCTCAACTCATGCATTACAACAGATTCAAACAAACTAAAGTTTTGATTATGACAACATCTAGCATTGCTAGTTAACTACAAAACTTTTAAGAAAATTTTCGTATTTTTCTCCAATAGACTTCAGGTTCAGATCATTAGATAGTTTAGAGGCATTATGGCCCATACTTAATCTAAGTCCCTCATTATCGATCAATTGAAGTATAGCATTACTCATCTCTTGAATATCACCATCTTCAACAATCAATCCATTCTCTCCGTGCTGGATGATCTCTGAAGGACCCGCGTTAATATCAAAGGCTATTGAGGGGCATCCTAAGGACATAGCTTCAATTAGTGCATTAGGGAAGCCTTCGCTACGCGACGGCAATACAAAAACACTAGCTGAAGAATACAACAGTCCCATATTGCTCACCGAGCCAAGAAATTTGGTACGATCTGAAAGCCCTAAGCCCTGAACCATTTTTTCCAATTTTTGCGTTTCCGGCCCTAGGCTACCGGCAATATGCAACTCCCACTCAGGCGCATCAAGCCTTGAAAAGGCTTTAATAAGGCGGTCAAGGCCTTTGACATGGTAGTGCCTGGCTACCGCAAGCACCACTTTCTTACGATCTACTTTTTGTGAGGGCTCGAAAGATCTAACAGGGTTGGGTATTATTTTAACCTTTACACCTTTCTTCAACAGCTCTTTTTTTACAAGAGCTGCTCGCTGAGTTTGAGCTATAACTCCAGAACATTTAGGATAGGTGAGAGACCTAATCAAGCGCATGTATAAGGGAAACTTCAACCCTGGGCTAGCCCTGTCCGTTACCACCACTGGCACTTGGAGAAACGAACTTGAAAGTTTCACCAATGAGTTATGATAATCACCATAGGAAAGTATTACATCTGGGCGTTTCGATTTAATTACATGCCTGACAAAGCGAATCCAGCTCAAATAGAAATACACCTTCCCTCGTGCGGAAAGAGAAAATCCCGGCTCGACCACATCAATTTTATCGTTGAGTTCATAAAACCTCTCTCCCCTGTAACAAAGCACAAGAGTCAAAGAGTGACCAGCGTCAGCCAACCAACTTGTCATAGTAGAAACTGAGTTCTCAAGACCACCAAGCCTCAGTGAAGGAGCAACAACTAATATTTTCATAGCGACTCACACTAAGATACACTTAAGAAAGAATTATCTACTTCTAGACTTTTCGACACCTTAATGAACTCATCTATTTCTTCATCGCTTGGAGCACGCCCACGCCTAAGCAGTATTTTTTCATGCCCAAAAATAGCACATGTGGCACTCACCATGGCAAACCGAAAGCAGCAAGAAAGCAAGGAGACAAAAGCCTCACAGGGGCTACTTTTAATTTTCTTTACGTTATTTCTCAATATGGGAAAATAAGAAGAAATCAGCTTGCTAGCATTAACGTCATCAAACTCTGAATAGTAATATAGAACATCCGGAATACAGCCTAACAGGCGGTTGTCGAGAGCCCTTTGAAAATATTCCATATCTTCCCCATAAGTTAGCTCTTTCTTATATTTATGCTCCACTGCAACACTAGACCTGATCATGGAAGAGATTGGAGATATAAAAATTGGCTTACCTGAGCGATGTCGGACATCATTGAATGAAAAAACTGCACGAACTCTAATCAAGCCTTCCCCACTCTTAAAACTCCCTAGTCCACAACCACAATAATCCGCTCTATAATTCCGCTCCAAAAACTCAACTTGTCGCTCTAACTTTTCAGGGTGATAAAAGTCATCAGCATCCAAGTATGCCACATAGTCACCTGTTACATGATGCAAGGCAGTTTGTCTAGCTGCGGCACGCCCTCGGTTCACAGAATGTGATATCAGCGAGATTCTTGAGTCATTGAAAGATTTCACGACTGATTGTGTGTTATCAGTTGATCCATCATCTACGATGACAGCATTCCAGTTAGTATAGCTTTGGGTAATAAGTGAATGTAGTGCACGAGCGATTGTCCCCCCCCCGTTATAAACAGGCATCATAACGGAAACTAAAGGGCTATTATTTGACTTAATCTTCATAAAAAATCCGATAAATAGATTTATAAATTCAAGATACTTATGACTATAATAAAAAATCAACCAAATTATTAAAAGGACCGATAAAACTTTAACAATAGTTATCGTAATAGAGGGTAAAATCAAAGATACGATGTGATGATTTTAATTTACACACAAGGGTTGGCGGTCTCAATGACCAAGTGCAACACGTGACCCATCAGGTACGGTGTTGCCATGACTCACTGCTATCGCCACCTCTCTGCTGAAGACCGAGCCGCCATCATGATGATGCGAGCCACGCACTCGATCCGAGCCATTTCCACTCATCTGGGCCGGGCACCAAGTACCGTGTCGCGGGAACTCGCTCGCCACACGGTTTCCCCCGTCAAGGGCTACGATACCAGCCTGGCGGGCTACCGGGCTCGTCTGACGCGTCATCGGCCTCGTCGTCGCACCAAGCTGCATCCCGGTGGAGAGCTCTTCGAGGTAGTGGTCTACCTGCTGCGCAAGGTCTGGTCACCGGAACAGATAGCCCGCACACTGAAGCGCATGTCTCCCAACGATTCACGTCGACAGGTCTCGCATGAGGCCATCTACAACGCGCTCTAAGTGATGCCCCGTGGCAGCCTCAAGAAGGAGCTCATCGCCTGCCTTCGGCAGGGTAACGGCAAGCGTCGGCCACGCAGTTGTGGCAAGGATCGACGCCAGCAGATTCCCGAGCTTGTCAGCATCCACATGCGGCCGCCTGAGATCGAAGACCGTCTGATGCCTGTCCATTGGGAAGGCGATCTCATCATTGGCGCCAACAATCGCTCGGCTGTCGGTACGCTGGTGGAACGCACCACGCGCTTGGTGATCCTGGCGAAAGTGGATGGCACCACGGCCACGGCGGCAGCCGTCGGCTTCAGCGACAAGCTCAATGAGGTGCCGCGAGCCCTGCGTCTGTCCATGACCTACGACCAGGGCAGGGAGATGGTGAAGCATGAAGAAATCACGCAGAAGACCGGTACGGCGATCTACTTCGCTGACCCGCATAGCCCATGGCAGCGGGGCTGCAACGAGAACACCAACGGGCTGTTGCGGCAGTACCTGCCGAAGGGCACGGATCTCTCCGTCTACAGCCAGGAAGAACTCGACGAGATCGCCGACTCACTGAACACGCGGCCGCGCAAGACTCTGGACTGGCGCACGCCGCTGGAAGTTTACGCCGAGGTGCTCAAGAAATCGGTCGCTGGCCCGAGCATCCTTCAATAGCGTTTCGCTTGGAACTTGAGACCGCCCCTGTTGGAAAAGTGACAGGTTGTATAAAAGTCAGAGAAAGTTATATTTATAAATGCTCTAATGAGTAAAGAGCAGGGCAAAAAATAAGAATATCGCCAGAGTCTGAGTACTCACGATACCAAAATAAAGCGTCAAAGCAATCAACCTATTGATTAATATTTGAAACTTTGGATTAGTAAGACGACATAGAATGCTCTTATTATAAAAGTAACTAAACCAGTGCGCGTGAAAGTATAATTTTATTTTTTTGAATTGCGATCATATTTTATTCACACTCCATAGTAATAGCTAGTTCATCGCTGCTGATAAACTCCACATCTGGCCAGCGTTTCAGGATATCCCCCAAGAGCTTATCAAGGAGCTTGAGATTTCGATCACGATGGGCAACATCCATGCCCCCAACGTAGTTTATTCGGTGCGTACAGATCACAGCTGGCTTACGTAGTACAAAAGCTTGTTTTATTTCTTCCAATACCTGACCTGACCAATCTTTGTTTTTATTAACATAAGACTCAAATTGCACATTGCGAACGCTATAGCTTTGGCCTAACTTGTTTCGCTGACCTGTGAAGTGGCGGCGACTACGCAAACCATTACTGCCCTCAAGCTGAGGCTCTGGATGCCCGCGCAGCGTTTGTATCATTCGTATGCCATTTTTAGCTAAGGGCTCTTCCAACTCAGATGGCCACGTGTAGTTACACGCGACAAAAGTTTCCGAACGGAAGCCAAAAACCATCTCGAACTGACGTAAACCATCATTCATGATAGCCAAAATGGCTTTGAACTGATGTGCGGAGGCCGGCCAGTAAGCCGTAAGATACTTGTTCTGGTGGAGTGCACCTGTGCGAGTCTTTAGCCCGTAAAAATTGTGCTCAAAGGCAATACGGGTCTCGGGCTGCTCAGCGCGGAGATCTTCCATCCACTGAGTGCTGTTAAGATGTTCACGCGCATGAAATTGGGGCTTGATCAGTCCTTTTACCATCGCTTGCTGCCATAGCGGCCAGAGATCGTCACCGTGATATGCTTTATAGCTCTCGCGAAAGGGCTGATGGTAAAATTTCTCAAAACCACTCCGCTTGATCGCCGCAAAGTCCGGGTTACCCATCACTGTATTAAAGGTAAAAATTGCGGGGCTCCCCTGCGAGTCGCAATGAGAATCCAGCACGTTGAACAGTGCCTCCAAGTCCTGGCGATTCTCTAGGCAGTCCAAGCGATCATAAGGAGACCGATCGACACGTATGCGGGCCTTAAGCAGATTCTCGTATGCATGCCGAGAGGGCATACGGATAGCTCCCCAGTCATCGCTTTCGATCACGACCAGCTTGCGTCGCGTCCGCCAGCCACGCAGATTGGTGGCGGTTCTCATTAAGTCCGTCTTGAGTCGGGCCATTGATGCCATGGTTAAAACGCCTCCTCAGCGGAGCGAAATGCAGCCACGTGCTTAGGCACCTCTGCATCAAAGAGCTCCTGCCACTGCTGCCCAACTCGATCAACCTGGAAACGCCTTGCGCTCTTCAGCACTTTCTCAGCAATCCCAGCCCGCTGACCGATTTGCGCCACTTCCAAGATGCGCGATGCCATAGCATCGACATCAAACGGCTTGATCAGATAACCGCTTCGCTCCTCCTCGACGATCCACCTTGCAACAGGATAGGAGTCAAACACGATCGGGATAGCTCCATAACTTTGCGCTTCTATCAGCGTGTTGGGAAAGCCTTCGAAGGCAGAAGTCATGAAGAAGATGGCGGCTCGATGGTAGTAGGCATCTGGTATCTGACGACCGTGGAAATTGATACGATTTAACTTCTTATAAGACGCTTCATTGCGCAACAAGTCAAGATCTGGACCATCTCCTACCACATCCAACTCCCATTCCGGAAGCTGCCCATTAATTGCTTCCCATATCGGTAGAATTAACTCGGCTTGTTTTTGTTTACACGCCACCCTACCCAACCATAACAGCCGCTTCTCTTTACGAGGGACTTTCTCTAGTACAGAGGGAATAGAGTTAGGAATTAGCTTAATTTTTTGTTTTTTGAAATTTGGCAAGAAATATCTAAGCTCCTCCACATTAGGTGGTCCAAACATAATGAAATGGTCATAGGTATCTAGTATGCGATACAAATTCTTGGCATGGCGCCGTTTGTGGTGTAACAAAAGAAGCTGGCGCCCTAAAGGATTGTGCAGCCATCTTTCCACGGGCTTAGGAACTACACTACAAATGTAGTTATCAAGATTGGCACGGACCGAATAGAGAGTATTACGTAGGCAGGCCAGCAGGAGATAAGCCTTGTTCGCCTTCAGTATTTCACCAATATCATGCTCATAGGGCATCTGGTTAATTACAATATCCGGCTTAAAATTCTGCAGCGTATCCTCCAGAAGCTCGAGATTCTTGATATTTTTTTGTCCGCCTGGGAAACACGTATGCACTAATTTCATAGGCTCTTCGTTTGAGTGCCCCTTTTCTGCGAAGGAGAAAACTGTAACCTCGTGACCCATCGAAATGAAGTGTCGCCCTAGCTTGCAGGTACTCATTTGTACGCCCCCACTATTGGGGTGCAGCGGAGGTGTTAATACAAACATTACTTTGTAGCTTTCAATTGACATGATATCAACCCGGTTTAAACTATAGCATTATTAATTTTTAAGGGAAATCAAATAAAGTGGAGTGAAAGAGCTGCAAACGCAATAACCATGAATCTTTAGATAGGGAGCACAAACCTCAACATCTCTTTAATAGAAAAAATATCGGGATAAATAGATGTCAGCCAAGGAAAGGCAAAAACAAAGATTGTCATAAAGTCCATTAGCTTGGAAATATAATATATTACATATGGAAAAAACAATAATGCAGATATATAGCTTGCTAGTATATAGGCTTTATCCCAGATTATTTTCTCAATTGAAAATTCAGTTCCTAGCCGCCAAAGGATAAAACCTGCCATTACCAGTAGAAAACCGAGACCCCAAAATCTGCCCGCAGCAATGCCCAAGAACCACAACAAATTTGATGCTATCAGCATCATTAAACCGTTGGATAGAATGTTCTTTGCAAATATATTCATACTGAAATAAGCGCCAGAAAAAATCAAACCATAAATCAGTACATCGAGTGCTATTTTTTGGTAGCCTGCTACCATATATGCTCGCCATAACCGAGTGCCACCCTGCATTTGCTGTTCAATTACCTTAGCTCGGTCATCTAGATCAGCCTGGTCTCTGTCTGAACGGTCAATAACCTTTTGTTGCCCGATATCAACTTGAGATATGAAATCGACGGCAACATCTGGAGCCACTAAACTTATTTGAGAAGACAGTGTAAACATGATTGCATATACCATTGGCTTATTACCAATAGCTAGAAACACAAATGCCGGCAAAGCTAGCAATAAAAAACTAAAATGAATTAATGGTGTAGTTGCCATCAAGGCAATATACCGCAGCTTTTTTGTTTCTTGAAATCTCAGGATACCATAGATTAAGACCCAACCAGCGGTCGGGTTACGTACTGCTTGAAGGCTCTCAATATTCCGAGTAAGGAAAAAACATAAGCATAAAAATATGATTACCCAAGGCAATTTTCTATGGTATATGTTTCTAAATATTATAAGCATTGATCCTGTAAAAAAATAACCATAGAAAATACCAACCATGGGAAAAAAAAGCTCGGGGACACCTATAACACTACCTGCAAAATACGCAACAATATGCTTAAACAAGTCATTACTTCCCGGTGCTCCCTTGAACTGAACTATTTCAAAAGAATCAGACATGAACTGATGAAAAGTCATATCTGAATAAAATGTATATACTGACAGAAGGTGGCGAACTCCATCAGGCCCCTCTCCTGTCGGATCATATGCGATCGGTAAAGATACTGCATACCAAACAACGAATATCGTCAGCAACCAATGTCGATGCCCAAAGTTTTTACACTTCCATGCCGCGTATAATAAGACGGGAGGAAAAAATGGAGAAATCAACAGAGAGAAACCAATATCTCTCTTTCCCATACTGCGCGCAACATGTGCTGAACCAAGATGACGGACATTCATACCAGTTTCTCAATAAGATATTTTTAAACACTTTGTATTCTTGCGCTTTTAAATGAAGCGTTATCATCCAGGAATATATAAAAACACGCCTGATTTTTGAATTATTTAATTTATATGTGATGATCTCACTGGCCAAGTGCAATAGCGTGCCGGAGCGAGTGCGGATCTCACTTGGCCATTGAGACGACCGCCTAATTTAAGTGGTTCTGCCAAGAGGATTAAGTTCAAGTTTTCGAAACCATAAAAAATCAACTACCTATGAATAAAGACCTACTGGAATAAATACTAAATTTCAGATTTACTTAATATTTAGTTAGCGCTATAAAAAACGCTCCACAATTTAAAAAATATTTGCATACAATAACAACTACTCTGAATACTTCTCCTTCTTTTAACATTTAACTAGCTGGCTTAGCACTTCAAGCCCATCGATTTTTTTTCCTCCTATTATTGTTGTATATTGCGCCATTATTAACCAATGCCTCTCTATGTCAGAGTAAAAATATCGCACATCATCCAAGCTTAGATCTTCAAGCATGTATACTCCGAAGGCAAAAGCTTGATGAACATAACCATAACGGTCATAACCATGCTGATCGAACCCTGGCACATGAATCACCGGTACTCCATGGATTAGCAACCAAAGTTGTGCACCAGAATTTCCAACAATCGCAATATCGATTCGCGATGCAAAGTCTGCCATGGTTTCATTCCGTGGAGCTAGCTCTACAACCTCTTTGTCGAAGTACGAATCGGTCAGCCGGCTATTGGGGTGAAGTCTAAGCTGCAACCTCGACACTTGCAAAGCATCAGCTAGTCTACGTAGTTGTGCGTGTTCTCGTGGAGTTGGTGAAAATGTGACGTTTGTCGCCATACCAACCCTTGGTTTTTCGGGAATCGGCCGTATGGGAACTGGCAATATGGTTGGCCGGCGGGCAATCATAGTAGCTGTGTCACGGCCTTTGACAACGCCGAGTCCTAGCTCGTTAAGTACAGCAGCGGCAAGAATAGGATAGGGCAATCGTCTGTGATGATGAAAATCATCTTGCCACCATAGAGCACGGTTACCTTCCACCGAAGCTGCACACCATAGGGCATGAAGCCTAGGCGCTACGTCACTAATGATAATGGGGATCAAACCCGGCCGACGGCGGAGCCAACGCCTGGCATGAGCATAGTGGAGAAGCACCTGTCGATCTACCTGATCAAGTCGTTGGCACCGACCTCGAATTGACCAAGTAAAGTACAGTGCCCATGGAAGCCGAACTGTAAAGCGAAGAGCATGCATCCAGCGGCTATGATCTCGTCGCGAGCCATGAATAATAGCTTTTGGTGGAAGCCCAGCTGAACGAAGTTCATTGACCACTGCGGCAGATTTTGAGTTGGGGCGAATATCATCATTGATATAGAATGCAGGGCCCGGTAAACGCCTCAGAGGTAAATCTGCAAGGGGACTAAATCGGCGGATCGGTGCAAATATAATCCACCTGAGAGGTCGTCGCGCACGCTCTCGCTCGTTGGCGCGACGCACCCTCTCGCCACCACGTCTTAAACAGGCTAAAAGATTCATAGGCTTAATTAATTTACTTTTTAATATTTAACAGAATGTTTTATGGCATAGCCTTGTTCATCTACAAGAAAAATTAATAATTACAAAACCAATAAATTCCCTTCCTTAGAAGTTTCTTGACTTCAACTTATGGATCGTCAACGACACCCTTTGGATTAACCTTAACTGACAGAAGTTGATCTCTGTGCCGCGATAATGCGGCGAACACTGGTAGACAAAATCTCAAAGCTTTTCTATGAATTCAGTTCTTCTTCCGTAGTTTACTTCGCCCGACGTCTGCCAAGGAGTCTTCGCATCACGTTGCAGGGCACAAGCTCAGCCGTTTCCGTCGAGAAGCTGCCTTAGGAGCCCCAACTGTTGCGGTCGTGGTTGAAGTGCTTTTCGATAAGGCTGGAGGCCAATGACATGCTTGTGATGGCGATGATGTGATCGGAGAAGCCAGTAACCAGGCCGAAGCGTTCGATAATGTAGGGATCGGTACGCAGGTTGAAGTCCACCTCTGGTGAGGGATAACCGCTGACACAGTACAGGATGGCCAGCAGATTGCAGCCGGCACGGCGGATGGCGTCGCTGGCTTCCGAGATCTCTTAGGCATCGGCCATGGCGGTGGAGATGATCATAGACTTGCCCGTTTTGGCCAAATATTGGAATAGCGTCAGATCGACGGCTCGTAAGGAGGAAATCTTGTAGGCCGGCGCGCCGAGGCCTTCCACAAGATTGATTGCAGTTCGCATGACCTTGCTGGCCAACGGGTTAACTACGTAATCGACTCCGTCGAACGCACGATAGATGTGATTCCTATCGCGCATGTCACCAATCAATAAGCACACATGAGAAATTCTATCGCACTTCTTGGGCATTTCCCAGTGTTTCATTTCGTCAAGGGAGAAGATGCTCACCCAATTCGGAATTGTGATGCTACAGCAGCATCGTTATGAAGATGTTGCCAAAAGAACCGAGACCACCAATTGCGAGTGTGAATGCATGCTTATAAAATAAAAAACTTTCCTTTTAAGCGTGTTCAGGCATGTTCCGTCATGCGCTGGAAGATGATGTTACGCGCTGCAAGTTCGTCATAGGTACCTTGATCCACCACCCTGCCTGCGTCCAGCAGGTATATTCGGTCGCACTGTCTTACCGTGGCCAGGCGGTGGGCGATCATGATGATAGTCTTGTTGCCCGAGAAATCATGGATGGCGTTCATCACCAGTTTTTCGGTGATACCGTCCAGGGCGCTGGTGGCTTCATCCAGCACCAGTACCTCGGCATCGTCGTAGAGCGCCCGGGCAATGCCGATGCGCTGACGTTGCCCCCCGGACAGTTGAATGCCACGTTCGCCGACACGCGTGCCGAGACCATCAGGTAACTGTACCAGTAACTGTTCGAGATGGGCCATGCGCGCCGCCCGCCATACGCGCTCTTCTTGGATCGCTTCGCTAGACAAGCCGAAGGCGATATTTTCACGAATACTGGCATCGGCCAGGAAGATGGCCTGGGGCACGAAGCCCAGGCTGTTCTGCCAGGAACGCCGTTGATCAGCGCGCAGCGGTTCGCCGTCGATGCACAGCACGCCGCGAGTAGGCTCCATCAGCCCCAGCAGAATATCGATGGCAGTACTCTTGCCGGAGCCAGAGGCGCCTACCAGGCCGATCACCTGGTTTCGGGGAATGGTAAGGCTCACGCCGTCAAGCGCCGGCACTAACTGGTTGGGGTAATGGAATACCACATCTTTCAGGCTGATCGCCCGACGGGGCACCAGTTTCTCGACGGTGAGGCTGTCCGGAGACTTCGCACTCTCGTGGCTGGCCAGGAGGTCCGGCTTGATGTTGTCCAGTGCCGACATGTTCGCCTTGATCTGGCTAATGCCTCCATAGATGCCCTGAAAGGCCGGCAGCAACTTGAAGCCCGCTAAAGCATAGATGGAAAGCACCGGCAGGATGGTGCCCAAGTTGCCCTGGTAAGTCGCCAGCAGGTAGAGCACCAGCAGGATGATGGAACCAAAGGCCAGCAGTTGCATGGCGTAGCGTGGTACCTGGCCCAAGGCGGCATTCACCCCACGAGCTTTACCGAAGCGCCGACTTGTAGCGGCAAAGCGGCGGTTCATATCTGCCTGGCGGCCCAGCAGCAGCACATCCTTGATGCCGCCGAAGCCCTCGTTCATCAGCTTGAAGCGCTGCTGTTGCATCTGGCTGATGGTCTTGCTGTTGCGGGAAAGCCGCATGCGCACCGTTAGATAAAGTGTTACATAGGCGGTAATGAAGAGCGCCGCCCCTACCAGCGCCACTAGGGGGTTGAAGGCAATAATGACCACTATCATAAATACTGCCATTACCGCCTGGGCGTTAATCTTCAGCAGATGATTCAACATCTGGGTCACCCGGTTGCACTCCATGCTGATGCGATTGATAAGCTGCGTACTGCTGCCGCTGGCGTGGAACAGCCAGGATTGGCGCATATAGTGCTGGTAGAGCCGGGTGCTGAGCTCGGCGCCAAGCTGCTCCGCGTAGAGTACCAGACGCCAGAGAGTAAACATGGAGATCGCCGCCCCCAGCGCCAGGGCGGCAAACACCGCGACTCCCATCCAGAACAGGAAATCAGCCGGGCTCGCAAAGCCGCTAGCGCGATAAATCTGCGTCAAGGTACCATCTCTCTCTAGGCGGCTGATATCGCCCACCAGACTCATGAAAGGGCCCATGGCCAGCACGCTGGCCACCTCGGCGAAACCCATCAGCACCACCAACCCCTGCAGACGTACCAGCCGATGGCGCTGTTCGACGGTGAGCAGGGAGTAGAGTTCTTTGAGCTGACTTAACATGGCAATGTACCGAGGTTCGGGGGTAAATCAGGGATAAGGTCGAAGTGGATATTTTCAGCGTTCAACTTTGTGTTGCTTAGTGGTACTAGTCGGAAAAAATAACATATATTGGCACTTACAGCGCCAACCGCACAACAGACTTGTACTACTCTGACCCAATGGGTGACCTGTAGTAATCGATTGCGCCGACAGCCGCACAGCAGGTAAGTCACTTGGGATAGTGAGATTTCCGCCTTTTCAGCTTAAGCGTCGTAGTACTCGCGATACCAAGTGACGAAGTTGCCCACACCTTCCTTCACTGGCGTTGCGGGCTTGTAGCCCACAGCGCGTTCGAGTTCGCTGGAGTCAGCGAAGGTATCCGGCACATCGCCGGGCTGAAGAGGCAATAGTTCCTTGATGGCATGCTTGCCCAGCGCTTCTTCAATGGCCTCAATGTAGGTGGAGAGTTTTACCGGGTTGTTGTTGCCAATGTTGTAGAGGCGGTATGGGGCATCACTGGTGGCCGGGTCGGGGACGTCGCTATTCCACTGTGGATTAGGCGCGGCGATCTGATCACTGGCGCGAATAACCCCTTCGACAATGTCGTCAACATAGGTGAAGTCGCGAGTATGGTGGCCATGGTTGAAGACCTGGATGGGCTCACCAGCAAGCATGTCGCGGGTGAACAGGAACAGCGCCATATCGGGCCGGCCCCAGGGGCCATAGACGGTGAAGAAGCGCAGGCCGGTGGTGGGTAACCGGTAGAGATGGCTGTAGCTATGCGCCATCAGTTCGTTGGCTTTCTTTGTGGCGGCGTAGAACTGCAAGGGGTGATCAACGCTTGCGTGCTCGGAGAACGGCATGTGGGTGTTGGCACCATACACACTGCTGGTGCTGGCGTAGGTCAGGTGCTCAACCTTGGCGAAACGGCAGGCCTCCAAGATGTTGGTAAAGGCCACGATGTTGCTTTCCACGTAGGCGTGAGGGTTATCCAGCGAATAGCGCACCCCGGCCTGGGCGGCCAAGTGGATGACTCGATCAGGGCCATGCTCCCGGAAGATGTCGTTGACGGCCTGCTGGTCGGCCAAGTTGGCACGGATGAAGGTGTAGTCGGCGCTGACACGCTGAGCGGTCTCGTCGAGCACGCACAGCCGGGCTTCCTTTATGGCTGGGTCGTAATAGTCGTTGACCACATCGACGCCGATAACACTGTCGCCGCGCTCGAGCAGGCGCTTGACGGTGTGGAAGCCGATGAAGCCGGCATTGCCTGTGACAAGAATCTTCATTGGGGCCTTCTGATAATTGGCTATATGTATTTTTTTACCCTATTGCGCGTCTTGAAGAGTGTGCTCTATTCATCGCGCAGGAAGATGAGATTACGGGTCAAGTCCTCGACCTCGGCTGCATAACCCTGCTCTACCAAACCCCAGCCGGAGATGCCCAGGCACACTACGTGATGGTAGCGAAATAGCGCTGGCCGAGTGACGCCATTATGGTTATTTATAAGAATACGCATAGTAGCCATAGCCGTAGGCGGTTGCCGCCTTGCGTTCCATCGCATTGAGGATTGCCCCCTTGACCGTCGCCCCACCGCTCTCCAGC